>NZ_QUGV01000004.1:0-170134 GCF_003479205.1 Parabacteroides sp. AF17-28
TATTTAGACTCAAAAATATATATGCATAGCTCCACAATTTTTCGGGGTGATCCCTTTTGCCAAATAATGAACTCCTAATTTTCCACAAAAAAAAGAGAATACTAATTAGATAGTATTCTCTTTTTTTGTGACCGCGACAGGATTCAAACCTGTAACCGGCTGATCCGTAGTCAGCTACTCTATTCAGTTGAGCTACGCGGCCAATATTCATTTTTGTTTAAACTTCATCTTGAAATGGTGACCGCGACAGGATTCAAACCTGTAACCGGCTGATCCGTAGTCAGCTACTCTATTCAGTTGAGCTACGCGGCCATTATTTCTTGATTGCGAGTGCAAAGGTAGTATTTTCTTTTTTATATGCAAACCTTTCCGTTGTCTTTTTTTTAACTAATCCAGCATCTTCGGGTTAAATATCAGATAACCAATATTCAAACCGAAATTGAAATTTTTCGATGGATAGCTATAGCCATTCGCATACAGGCTGATGTTGGCAAATGGCAGTTGCAAAACAAGGGCTGCCTCTCCCATATATTTGAACGAATGGAGAAATTTACCATAATAAGGGATAGCGGAATAAGTATTGTCATTCCATATCTCTTCCTTCTTAATTTCATACAACGGGGCAAAACCATACATATCCAGACGAAAATGGAGCAATTTGCTAAACTTCCAGATAGGAGAGAGCCCGAACGCCACATACTGGTTGGCCCGGAAAGCCTCGTTAAAGACTATCTGGCTATGAGGAGTCGGTGTAAACGCCGGTGCCTGCAAAACAGAAGCCGTATAGTTGTTCATCAAATTCTTGCTGGAAATGACAAGCTCACTTGTAAAACCAAGATTAAAGTGTGAACTAAGTGTCTTATATTGTTCCCATTCGCCTTTCATCTGTAACCAGCTGTGTATTTTCCTGTCAAAAGCTCCCATATCGGTGAGAGGAGAAGGGCGGTAATTTTCCTTGCCTGTCACATATTGCGCAACAAGAAACTGCTTCCGGCCGGAAATAGGATATTGTTTGTAATCCAACGAGTTTCGTTCGATGCTAAGGGAACCGGCAAACAAATCATACCAACTGTGATCAGATGTTGCATTCGGGAAGGTCATATTGGATGTCTGGAAATAGTAATCATTGAGCCGCCCGTAGGCAAAACCGATCTCCGCCTTGGCACGGTTCAGGAATGGGAATCCAAGTTTGACTTTCGTATATAACTCTTTCTGGCGGATAAAAGCCGGCAGAACATCTTCGTAGAACAATGACTGGCTTTCCGAATATTTTTTCTCCGAGAATACACCTTGCCAGTTCAGATAGGTCGGTATCCTTGTCTGTAAATAAATACGCCCGCTCAGCATCACTCCGCTAAAGGAGTTACCCACTTGGAAATTGGAGTTAACATCAGCGGCAAACCGTCCCAAGTATTGGTATCCCAACCCTAAGAATAACTGGTTAGCCTGATAGGAAGATACGTTTCCTCCGAACCCGACTGTGATCTCTTCCTTCATCTTGACATCCAGATAAAGGTCAAACTTTTTCTCCTTCCGGTTATAAACGGCATGCGGCAATATTTCCTTAATTTTGGAGTAAGTCAGCATCTTGAAGTATGCACGTTTAAATTCTTCCATCGAAAACTCGTGGTTGATGTCGCGATGCAGTTGGGCTTCGATATATTTCCGTTGCGATTCGCTCACGCCTGTAACATATATATTCTGGAAGATTAAAGGAGGCAGACTTTGCTTGTAGGCCTCACGGCGTTTGTTGACTTCGTCCAGGTCAACCCGCCGGGAGACACGTGCCTTGATCGAATCCATCATCGCCATCGTCCGTTTATAGCCGATATCCATCAATTCCCGTGATTTCTGGAAATCAAGAAGAGACACGGTCGGGAAGCTGAATTTGATCATCATGCCTTCTTCCTCGGGTACGTCGTATTCCGTTTTCTGCATAATCATCGTCTCGAGCTGGTTATAAGGATTGGAAGAAGGCTTGTTATTGCTGCCTACCACTGTCGAGCCAAAGATAAATTCCGGATGAAAAGCCTCTTTCATCGGGCCAACCGGGAAGTTATCGTATATACCGCCGTCGAAAATAGGCACACTGTCTTTCCATATCGGCTGGAAAAAGAACGGGAAAGTCATGGAAGCCCGGACAGCATCGCCCAAGTCCCCGTTTTTGAAGATAATAGCTTTTTTGCTGTAGATATCCGATGCTACGCAGCGGAAAGGCACAAAAAGGTTGTCAAAATTCCATCCGGCTTTAGCGGTCGCCTGCGAAAACAAAGCCATAAAAGCCTGGTTCATCTGGATCGGATTGATCAGGCTTTGAGGGAAAAAGTTGGCTTTAACTTGTAATGAATCAGTCATGTCGATCGAGAAATGACCGAATTCAGGTGTCGGGTCCGGACGTTTGAAATAGTATTTATATTCGTTTTCCACTGTCCCGGTCTGCCAGTAACTGAACTCTTCGGACAACATTAGATTAACCATCTCTTCCGGCGTATATCCCATTGCATAAAGGCTGCCGACAATTGCGCCGGCGGATGTTCCCGTTATATAATCGATCGGTATTCCATTTTCTTCCAGTGCCTTGATGACTCCGATGTGGGCAGCTCCTTTCGCACCGCCACCACTCAGAACCAATCCCACCTTTTGGGCGTATCCCATCTGTAAGGCCATAAATAACAAGGCTGTCAGTACAGCTATCTTTTTCATACTTGTAACTTCTCTGCTTAATGATTTCAAAAGTAGTCGTTATTTCCCAGACTGCAAGAATTTGAGATGCATAAAATACAACATAAAATTGGTCTGTTTTGTTAATTGGTTACGCAAATAAGATCATTTGAACAGCTGTAGAAAGTTCTCCTTATAGCTGGGAGAGACTTCTATTTCCGTTTCATCTTCCAGTACGACATATCCTCCCGAACCTTTATGGTAAGACTTGATACAATTAAAATTTATAATATGCGACTTATGTATGCGAACAAAAGGGAACGGCAATATTTCACTGAAATGTTTCAGGAAACGGCAGACCATCTTTTTACTTTTGTCCGTGAGATAGATATCTGTAAAATTGCCATTTCCCTGCAAACGAACGATCTGCTCCATCTTGACAACCTCGAAACCTTCCAAAGTCGGCAGAATGACTTGCTGCTTTTCCGGTTTGGATTCCCGTAAGTTTTCTACCAGAATTTTATTGCGGTTGAAGACTTCGCGATTGGAGATGTGTTGCTGGACTTTGTTGACCGCCAATATAAGTTCCTCTATACTGACCGGTTTAAGCAGATAATAAGCCGCACTTTGATTCAACGCACGCAGTGAATATTCGGAATAAGCCGTAACGAAGATCGTCTCAAAATATATATCCCGGCATCCTTCCAGTACATCGAATGCATTTCCAAAAGGCATTTCGACATCCAGGAAAACCAATTGCGGCTCCAGTTGATGTAGCAGAGGAATGGCCGACTTACAGTCAATGGCTTCTCCGACTACTTCCACGGAAGGACAATATTTAGCCAAATAATTTTTCAAAGCCTCGCGTGCGGCTTGTTCGTCTTCTACGATCACGCTCTTTATCTTAGATAATGTCTCCATCATTTTTTATGTTGTATGGGAAAGTGAAAGGTGACGATTACTCCGCTTTCATTCCCGGTTTTTTCTGTTATGTCTATTGTTATGTGGCAATTATACAAACTGTTCAGTAAATGGATGCGTTCGTATGTATTGGTTAGGCCACGCGAATGGTGCTCCCGCTGATGTTTGGTTTTCAACTCCCGGCTTTTGGTCAGCCCGATGCCGTTATCTTCTATGACAACGGATAGGGAAGAAGCCTTCTTTCGGATTGTTAAAGTGAGCAGTCCGGAATTTTCCTTGTAACGGAGTCCGTGCCAGATCGCATTTTCCAATTGTGGCTGGATAAGCATATTGGGAATAAGGATTGCCTCCATGTCGAGCGATTCGTCAATCCGAATCTGATAGGTGAATTTATCCTGGAAACGCATATGTTCCAGTTCTAAATACTCCTTTAGTTGCTCAAGCTCGGTTGCAAGCGGAGTAAAGTCCTTGTTGGAGTTTTCCAATGTGTTGCGCATCAGGCGGGAATAGGAAGAGAGGTATTTATTGGCTGCCAGTTCGTCATTCCGGGCAATAAACTGATTCACGCTGTTCAGACTGTTAAATATGAAATGCGGATTCATCTCACGCCGTAACGACTGTAATGCGATCTTTTTATTCTTGCGCCTGATAGAATACCAGGCCCGAAGAATAAAAGCCATGAATATCAGGATCAAAACGATCGAGCCCAAAAGGAAGCTATTGAATTTATTCTGTTTCCGGATCAGTTCATCCTTCAATACGCGCTCTTTTTCCAACTGGGCAATGCGTTTCTCGTGCACTTCAAAAAAACGGGAATCGATCAAAGTACTGTCTGCCTTAACCATCGGTTCAAGTTGACTCATAAAGTCTTTATATAGATCCAGGGCTTTCTGGGGCTTGTTCATTTTCTGGTATTGTGCGGCAAGCTGTTCCAGGCTTTTCTTCGCTTCAATCGTGTGTCCTTCCTTCAATGCCAATTCGTATGACTGGAGAAGCGACGCGGCAGCAGCTTCCATTTTCTTGTCGGCGGCATAAGCAGTGGCGATTTCCCGTTTGACTTTAATCGTTTCGACCGGCTTGTCTTTTACATCTTCCAATGCGGATTCCAAATTGGAAATGGCGGCTTGCTGATTATTCATCTTCATATTCACTTCCGCCATCTGCTGATAGGCGACAGCCCGTTCCTCCTTGTCTTCGTCAGCATTCAGGATATCGATATTCCGTTGTATATAAGTTGCCTGTACGACAAGGTTCGATTTATTCTTCAGACGTTTAACGTCATTTATATTCAGTTCTTGCACTTGTTTGTTCTGTGACAGCTTTACTGCTTCACTATAATTCGAGATAGCGTCACGCAGTTTGTTTTGTGCTTCCTGCACTTTGGCAAGTTCCCGGTTTACGTAGGCCAATTGTTCTTTGTCGTTCAGCTTCTGATAGAGTTTAGAGGCATTGTTCAGATACAGTTCAGCTTTTACATATTCGCCTTGTTTCATTAACTCCTTCGCCAAGACAAGGTAATCGAGTGCTATTTTCCTGTCGGAACTGTCTTTCTCTAAAGAGGTCGACAGTTTCATGGCTGCGTTCCGGGTATTGCTGGAATACTTTATAGTCGGAATCGTATCTTCCTGCGACCAGGCAATTGTCGCCGGCAGTAACATGAATATAAGAAGGGACAAGTATTTCATCGCTTTTTTCGTCATCTGTTTTTTACATGTGTAAAGTAAATGCTTCTAATACATTTATCTGTTATGTTTCACCAAGTCAAATTCCCCGTTCACCCATTCTGGCAAAAACTTTAATATTTAACATTCTATATTTGAACCATAAACCTATAAAAAATATCCGAATATGAAAAGAATTATCCTATTTAGCTTTCTGTTTGCAGCCATCTTTGCTACTGCAATGGGCAACATGGTGTCTGAAACGGCAAAGAAAGAGAACCAGACGAAAATACAAGTCGCCATCCTTCTCGATACATCGGGCAGCATGCAGGGATTGATCGAACAGGCAAAATCCCGGCTTTGGAATATAGTCAATACGCTGACAACGCTCAAATATAACGGAAAAACGCCGAAAATAGAGATTTCTCTCTATGAATACGGCAGTTATTATCGTTATAAGGGAGATTATATCCGGCAGATTACTCCTCTGACCACCGACCTGGACCGAATCTCGCAGGAACTTTTCGCCCTGACAACCGGAGGCAGCGAAGAGTATTGCGGAACCGTTATCCACAAAGCAGCCGACGAGCTGGAATGGGGAAACAACGAAGCAGATATGAAGTTGATTTACATTGCCGGAAACGAGATATTCGACCAAGGGGAAATCCGGTACAAAGATGCCATTGCGGATGCTGTCAAAAAAGGGATTTCCGTCAATACCATCCATTGCGGCGACAGGGCAACAGGAATACATGATTACTGGCAAGATGCGGCAGTAAGGGGAAACGGCAAGTTTTTCAATATCGACTCGGACGAACGTATCCGTTATATCGAAACACCTTTCGACGCCCAAATCATTCTTTGTAATGACCGGTTGAACAGAACATATGTCGGTTATGGACATGCCGGCACTGCACGCAAAGCCAATCAGGTAATGCAGGATCAGAACGCCATGTCCATTTCTTCTGCCAACTATGCAGAACGGGCTGTCAGTAAGACAAAGGAAGTCTATGACAACACCTCATGGGACTTGGTAGATCGCCTGAAACAAGATAAAGATGCACTCGCCAAAATCTCCCGGGATGATTTGCCGGCCGATTTGCAACAATTATCCCATGACCGATTACAGGCATATGCAGACAGTCTGGCCAAAGAGCGGGCCGCCATTCAAAGAGAAATAGCCCGGCTGGATGCTAAACGCAAACAATATATGGAGGAACAGGCCAAAGAAGGAACAGGAGAGAAGAAAGAGGATTTGGGAAAAGCCATAACTTCCTCTATCCTGGAATTTGCAAAAGCAAAAGGGTACACGGTTGAATAAATAAAAAAGGCTTTAGTCAAACCTCCTTGACTAAAGCCTTTTCAATATATTATTTATCTGCCTTATTATCCGATCATCTGAACACTGCGCTTGATGAACTGGCTCAACGCTTCACCTTTCAGCATACCGTTTGCCAGCAGTGCGAGGTCGATCAGCTGGCTGACCAGCTTGTTGCCGGCTGCGTATTCGGACAAAATGCCGTTGCGCTGTGCAACCAGTTCGTCGATCTTTTTATTCGTGTTCGTCATATCTTCTTTTTCTTCGGAAGTGATTTCTTCTTCCTTCTTTTTGTTTTGGGCTTCACGCAAATCGCTTTGACGCGCCTGCCAGCCTTTCAGGTCGGCAAAGATCGGATTCAGCTTATCCGCGCAGGCCGTTTCTTCATCGGAAAGAACTTTCTTTACCAATTCGTGGTCTGTGTTCAACACCAGGTTGTAGCTGTCGGGCAATTCGCCGTAGAACGACATACCGGGCTGCATGGCAGACATTTCACGCATACGGCGCATATACTCGCTCTGTGTCAGCATGACCGGATTGGAGTTTTCACCCAATGCTTCGAAAGTAACGATGAAATCGGTCTTTTCGATCTTCGGAAGCTGGCTCTTGAACATCTCCTGCAAAGCGTTCTTCTGGTTTTCATCCAGCGTAACTTTGCCGGCGTCTTCCTTGCGGATCAAGTTATCGACCGTATCGCTGTCCACACGGACGAAACGAGTCTTCTCGAACTTCTGTTCCAACTGGCTGATCGCGTGTACATCCAACTGGCCATCCATAATCAACACACTGTATGCCTTGTCCTTAGCAGCCTGTATATAGCTGTACTGGTCATTGACATTGGTCGTGTAGAGATAGATCAGGTTGCCCTCCTTGTCTGTCTGGTTAGCTTCTGTCAGAGCCTTGTATTCTTCAAACGTATAATATTTGCCGTCCACATCCTTCAGCAGGGCGAATTTAGCCGCACGGTCGTAGAACTTCTCTTCGCTCAGCATACCGTATTGGATGAAGAGTTTCAGGCTGTCCCACTTTTCCTCGAACTGAGGGCGGTCGTTCTTGAACATTTCTTCCAGGCGGTCTGCCACCTTCTTGGTGATATGGTTGGAGATCTTCTTTACATTCTGGTCGCTCTGCAGATAAGAACGGGAAACGTTCAACGGGATATCCGGTGAATCCAGCACGCCATGCAACAATGTCAGGAATTCGGGCACGATACCTTCAACCGAGTCGGTAACGAATACCTGGTTGCTATACAGCTGTATCTTGTTGCGATGCAGGTCGATATTGCTCTTGATGCGGGGGAAATACAAGATACCTGTCAGGTGGAACGGATAATCCACGTTCAGATGAATCCAGAACAAAGGTTCGTCCGACATCGGATACAAGTCCTGATAGAACTTCTTGTAGTCTTCGTCCGTCATATCGCTCGGCTTGCGGACCCACGCCGGCTGAATGTCATTGATAACATTGTCCTGGTCCGTATCGACATACTTCCCGTCTTTCCATTCCTGCTTTTTACCGAAAGCGATAGGCACCGGTAAGTAGCGGCAATATTTGGTCAACAGGCTGTTGATCTTATCTTTATTCAGGAAATCTTTGTTTTCATCGTCGATATACAGGATAATATCCGTACCGCGATCCTCTTTTTCTGTTTCTTCCAGTGTGTATTCGGGCGTGCCGTCGCAGCTCCATTTCATAGGAACGGCTCCTTCCTTATACGATTTGGTTACGATTTCCACCTTCTTGGAAACCATGAAGGAAGAGTAGAAACCAAGTCCGAAATGACCGATGATGGCGGCTGCGTCGTTCTTATATTTTTCAACAAACTCTTCAGCTCCGGAGAATGCGATCTGGTTGATGTATTTGTCAATCTCTTCGGCCGTCATACCGATACCGCGATCGGATATCTTGATCGTATCGTTGTCGAAGCTGACATGGATCGTCAAGTCACCCAGTTCACCCTTAAACTCGCCGACTGAAGCCAGCGTTTTCAACTTCTGCGTCGCATCAACCGCGTTAGACACTAACTCACGAAGGAAGATTTCGTGGTCACTATACAAAAACTTCTTGATGATAGGGAAGATGTTCTCACTTGTAACACCTATGTTTCCTTGTTTTGCCATAATACGATATATATTTTAATATTATACTTATTGTTTCTGCTTTATAACCATAATTGCTTACGTGATGTTTATTAACAAAAACAATGCCAATGTACAAAATGGCATTTCGGACTGACAAGTTATCAGAGATGGCAAGCGACAGGAGTTTCCAAGTAGTGAAACTTTTGTTCCATGCCGAGGAAACTTTTGTTTCTTGCAGGAGAAACTTTTGTTCCATGGGCATGAAACTTTAGTTTCAAGCATTGAAACAGGTGAAACTATTTAAGACTTTTTAAAGAAATAGGAGGGGAAAGGTGAAATAGTGGTAGCAGCGGTGCCACTAAAAGATGCTGCCACCACTTCTATAGAACTTATAAATCAAAGCACTATAGCCAGTGGTGGCAGCAATATGAAATAAAACAATTATCAGATAGATGTCTCAGGAAGAGACTCGCCTGTTGTCGGCTCGCTCTTTTTTACGCTTGTAACGATCTCCTGTTTGTCTTTGTCGAAGTCGACCACAATCGTGTCGCCTTCGCCGACAGAAGCACGGATAATCATTTCTGCCATCTCGTCTTCCAGATATTTCTGTATAGCACGTTTCAATGGACGGGCGCCAAACTGCACATCGTAACCTTTACCTGCGATAAAGTCTTTGGCGGCATCTGTCAGTTCCAGGGAATAACCTAAGCTGGCAACTCGTTTGTAAAGACCTTGCAGTTCGATGTCGATGATCTTGTGGATCGCTTCTTTATCCAACTGGTCGAACATGATGATGTCGTCCACACGGTTCAGGAATTCCGGAGCAAACGCTTTATTCAGCGCTTTCTGAATGACGCTGCGGGAGAAATCCTTGTCCGGTTCACCGGCTGCTTGCGTATTGAAACCGACGCCACGGCCGAAGTCCTTCAATTGGCGCGTACCGATGTTGGATGTCATGATCAGAATCGTGTTCTTAAAGTCAATCCGTCTGCCAAGACTATCCGTCAGGCGGCCTTCATCTAAGACCTGCAACAAAAGGTTGAATACGTCCGGATGCGCTTTCTCGATCTCATCTAACAGGACAACGGAGTAGGGCTTACGGCGAACCTTTTCCGTCAACTGACCGCCTTCTTCATAACCGACGTATCCCGGAGGCGCACCGATCAGGCGGGACACCGCAAACTTCTCGAGATATTCACTCATATCGATGCGAACCAGTGAATCAGCCGAGTCGAACAGATATTCCGCCAACTTCTTAGCTAAATGGGTTTTACCTACACCTGTCGGACCGAGGAACATAAATGTTCCGATCGGCTTATTCGGGTCTTTCAGACCGACGCGATTACGTTGGATTGCTTTTACAATCTTCTGGACGGCGTCGTCCTGGCCAACAACTTTCTTCTTCAGATTCTCTGCCATTTCGAGCAGTTTCAGATTCTCTGCCTTGGCAATACGCTGAACGGGGACACCGGACATCATGGCAACAACTTCTGCCACTTTATCTTCGTCTACCGTTTCACGATGTTCCTGTAACTCCTGTTCCCACTTGGCTTTAGCAGCTTCCAGTTGGAGCAGGTACTGACGTTCTTTGTCACGGAAGCTGGCAGCTAACTCGAAATTCTGTGACTTAACGGCAGCCAGTTTCTCAGCTTTAGTCGCCTCGATTTTGGCTTCCAACTCTTCGATGCTCTTCGGGACAGTGATGTTAGATATATGTACGCGAGAGCCGGCTTCGTCCAATGCGTCGATTGCTTTATCCGGGAAGTTACGGTCGCTGATATAACGTTCTGTCAGTTTTACGCAGGCTTGCAATGCTTCCGGCGTATAAATGACATTGTGATGTTCCTCGTAGCGGGCCTTGATGTTTTGCAGGATCTGCAAAGTCTCTTCGGCTGTCGTCGGATCGACGATCACTTTCTGGAAACGGCGTTCCAAGGCTCCGTCTTTCTCGATATTCTTACGATATTCGTCGAGCGTCGTAGCACCGATACATTGTATCTCGCCACGTGCCAAAGCCGGTTTCAACATATTGGCCGCATCCATCGATCCGGAGGCCGAACCTGCACCGACGATCGTATGGATCTCATCGATAAACAGGATGATATTCGGGTTCTTCGACAACTCGTTCAGAATCGCTTTGATACGTTCCTCAAACTGGCCGCGGTATTTTGTCCCGGCCACAATGGAAGCCATGTCCAGGCTGATCACACGTTTGTCAAACAGGATACGGGATACTTTACGCTGGATGATACGAAGGGCCAGACCTTCCACGATCGCTGATTTACCGACACCCGGTTCACCGATCAGGACAGGATTGTTCTTCTTACGACGGCTCAGGATCTGTGCCAGGCGTTCGATCTCTTTTTCACGTCCTACGATCGGATCGAGGCGGTTCTCGGCTGCCGCACGTGTCATGTCCGTACCGAAATTATCCAATACGGGAGTGTCGTTCGGTGACTTCGGCTGTGCTGAACCGGTTCCTGAACCGGAGGAGCGGGGAGATTCCCTGCGAGAAGAGAAATCGTCTTCATCGTCTTCGTCATCGTCGGTATAACCGTCGCTGATTTCATCGAAATGTTCGAGGTCGTCTTCTGCATCGGCAAAATCATCCATGCGTTTCAAGCCTGTTCCGCTTACCAGATAATTGTACACGCTACGGTAGGTTATACCTGCCTCGTTCAGCACTTTAGCGGCCACGTTAAACTCCTCTTTCAGAATAGCCAGGAGCAGATGTTCCGTACCTGTTTCTTCTTTCTTGAACAGACGCGATTCGAGCATACTCATACGCAGTACGCGTTCGGTTGTTTTACTGATGGCGATGTCATGCTGGACAGTTTCTTCGGCGTCAAATGTATTCTTGATTTCTTGTTCGATCTTCTTCTTAATACCCCATTCGTCGACATTCAGTTCGCGCAGTGCCTGCACGGCCTTCCCTTCGCCGTCACGGATAATACCAAGCATTAAGTGTTCCGGCCCGATATAACTGTTCTGAAGCCTTGTCGCCTCTTCACGGCTATATTCAATAATGTCCATTAATCTCTTTGAATAGTTATTTTTCATATTATAATAATGTACTGTGACAATGCAAAAATAATAAACTCTCTCCATATACCTAACAAATTCCATGCCATTATTCCTTAATAAAAAAGGAAAAGGACAAAGACTTAAAATTTCGGGCTAAAAACTTTCGTGATAAACGGAAAAGCCTTACCTTAGTGCACTTTTTGAAAGGTGAGATATTGAGTGTAATAAATATAAAACTAAATGGTTGATCAAGACAGAATTATTAAGATTAACATCGAGGAGGAAATGAAATCGGCATACATTGATTATTCAATGTCTGTCATTGTTTCGCGTGCCCTTCCGGATGTTAGGGATGGTTTTAAACCGGTTCATCGCCGTATTTTATTTGGAATGAATGAATTGGGAAATACATCCGACAAACCTTATAAAAAATCTGCGAGAATTGTTGGTGAAGTTTTAGGTAAATATCATCCACACGGCGACTCGTCCGTTTATTTCGCAATGGTTCGTATGGCACAGACATGGTCTATGCGTTATACGTTAGTGGATGGACAGGGAAACTTCGGTTCGGTGGACGGCGACAGTCCTGCCGCAATGCGTTATACGGAAGCAAGGTTAAGCAAGCTTGCCGAAGAAATGCTTCGCGATATCGATAAAGATACAGTTGATTTCCAACTGAACTTTGACGATACGTTGAAAGAACCGACTGTATTGCCGACTCGTATTCCGAATTTGCTGGTTAACGGAGGTTCCGGTATTGCTGTAGGTATGGCTACCAACATGCCGACTCATAACCTGAGCGAGGTATTGGATGGCTGTATGGCTTTCATCGATGCCCGCGGCGAGATGGAAGTAGCAGATTTAATGCAATATATCAAAGCTCCGGATTTCCCGACCGGCGCCACTATCTACGGATATGCCGGCGTGAAAGATGCTTTTGAAACGGGTAGGGGACGTATTATCCTACGCGGTAAGGCGGAAATCGAAACGGACAGCAACCACGAGAAGATTATCATCACGGAAATTCCTTACCTTGTTAATAAGGCGGAATTGATTAAGTATATCGCTGACCTGGTTAATGAAAAACGTATTGACGGTATATCTAATGTAAACGATGAGTCCGACCGTAGCGGTATGCGTATCGTTGTTGATGTCAAGAGAGATGCCAATTCGAGCGTCGTGCTGAACAAGCTGTATAAACTGACCGCTCTGCAGTCTTCTTTCAGTGTCAACAATATTGCATTGGTAAACGGACGCCCGCGTCAGCTTAACCTGAAAGACCTGATCAAGGCATTCGTCGATCACCGCCATGAAGTGGTGATCCGCCGTACAAAATACGATCTGCGCAAAGCAGAAGAACGTGCCCATATCCTGGAAGGCTTGATTATTGCTTCCGACAACATCGACGAAGTAATCGCTATCATCAAATCATCCAAGAGCCCGAATGAGGCAATCGAGCGTTTGATGGAGCGTTTCTCTCTGTCTGATGTACAGGCTCGTGCTATTGTCGAGATGAGACTTCGCCAGTTGACAGGACTGGAGCAGGATAAACTCCGTGCAGAGTATGAAGAAATCGAAAAATTAATCGCATATTTGAAGGAAATTCTGGAAAATGACGATCTTTGCATGAAAGTAATCAAAGACGAGCTGCAGGAGATTAAGGACAAGTACGGAGACGAACGTAAAACAGATATCGTTTATGCTTCCGAAGAACTTAATCCTGAAGACTTCTATGCAGACGACGAGATGATTATCACGATCTCGCACATGGGTTACATCAAACGTACTCCGTTGAGCGAATTCCGTGCGCAGGGACGTGGTGGAGTAGGAGCTAAAGGTTCTGAAACACGTGATGAAGACTTTGTGGAATATATCTATCCGGCTTCCATGCATGCCACCTTGCTGATATTTACGGCTAAAGGTAAGTGCTACTGGCTGAAAGTGTTCGAAATTCCGGAAGGAGCGAAGAACTCGAAGGGTAGAGCAATCCAGAATTTGCTGAACATCGAGCCGGATGATAAGGTAAACGCTTTTATCCGTGTGAAGAAACTGACAACAGATACGGAATTTATCAATTCTCATTACCTGTTGTTCTGTACGAAGAAAGGTGTGATCAAGAAGACGTTGCTGGAAGCTTATTCCCGTCCTCGCCAGAATGGTGTGAATGCGATTACGCTGCGTGAAGACGATGGTCTGATCGAAGTTTGTATGACAAATGGTAATAATGAAGTCCTGATTGCAAACCGTAACGGGCGTGCGATACGTTTCCATGAAAGTGCCGTGCGTGTTATGGGTCGTACCGCTTCCGGCGTTAGAGGTATGACACTTGACGGCGATAACGACGAAGTAGTCGGAATGGTTTGCATAAAAGACAAAGAAAAGGAAACAGTACTGGTTGTGTCCGAACAAGGCTACGGTAAACGTTCTGATATTGAAGATTACCGTATTACGAATCGTGGAGGTAAAGGTGTCAAAACCATCAACATTACGGAGAAGACCGGTAAATTGGTTGCTATCAAGAATGTTACGGAAGAAAATGATATCATGATCATCAATAAATCTGGTATCACGATCCGTATGAAGGTATCTGATCTGAATGTCATCGGACGTGCAACGCAAGGCGTACGCTTGATTAATTTGGAGAAACGTAATGACGAAATCGCCTCTGTATGTAAAGTTCTGTCACAGACTGAAGAAGAGATTGCTGAAGAAAAAGCTCAGCGCGAAGCTTTGGAAGGTGCTGCTGTTCATGAACATCCAATAGAGAATACCGATTTCGAAGATGTCTCTGATGATGTCGAAAACAAGGAAAATGTGGACGACACTGAAGAAACAACTGAGGAATAATTTAAACAAATAGAAATATTAATCTCAAATCACTATCACAAATGAAACGAGTATTATTTACAGTTGCACTATGTGTTGCAGCATCTACCTCTTTCGCACAGAAAAAAGCTGTGGGAGAGGCACAAAGTATTGCGAAAAGCAATAATGCAGATTTTGGAGAGGCCAGAACCTTGATCAAAGGTGCATTGGAAAATCCGGAAACTAAGGATGACGCTAAAACTTGGTATGTAGCAGGTTTTATTGAAGATCAGCAGTTTAACGCTGAAAGAACAAAGCAGATTCTGGGACAGCAGCCGAACGAACCGGTTATGTATGAAGCTCTGTATGGTATTTTACCTTATTTCCAGAAAGCATACGAACTGGATCAACAGCCGAACGAAAAAGGTAAAGTGAAACCTCGGTTCACAAAAGATATTAAGAGCATCCTGAGTGCAAATCATATCTATCTTTTCAATGGCGGTGCATACTATTTCGACCAGAAAGATTATAAAAAAGCATATGATTTCTTCAATCAATACGTTGAAATCTCTGAACTGCCGATGTTTGCAGGAACTCAGACTGCAGAGAAGGACTCTACATTCATGACTGTACAGTTCTATGCAGCTGTTGCAGCGACTCAATTAGGCGACTCTAAAATAGCAATTGCTGCTTTAGATCGTGCTAAGAACACTGAATATCGTCAGAGTGACATTTATCAGTATCTCTGCTATGAATATGGAGAAGTTCTTAGAGATTCTGTTAATCTGGAAAAGACATTGGAAGAAGGACTTGTTAAATTCCCGGAAGATCCATATTACCTGATGAGCTTGATCAATATTTATATTTATTCTAACAGAAACGAAAAAGCATTGGAATATTTGAATATTGCTATCCAGAAAAATCCGGATGATGCAACCCTTTACAATGCAATAGGTCGTGTATACGAAACAGGCTTTAAGGATTATGACAACGCAGAAAAATACCTTAAGCTGGCTTTGGAAAAAGATCCGAATCTGACAGACGCTCTTTCCAGCTTAGGTCGTTTATATTACAATCAGGCTGTAAACAAACAGAGTGAAGCAAACATGATCAATGATAGCAAGAAATATCAGGATGAATTGAATATCGCTAAAGAATTATTCAAGAAAGCTCTTCCGTATTTCAAGAAAGCCCATGAAGCAGAACCTGCTAAAATGGATAATATGATCGGATTGAGAGGTATTTACTACAATCTGAACATGGGTCCGGAATTGGAAGCCATCGAAGCAGAAATGAATCAGCAATAAGAATCAAATAATATTTAGAAAAGGAGTTTTCGGTAACGAGAACTCCTTTTTTTGTTTTTATGAAACGGAAAAAGGGTGCAACGTGTGGAGGATTTAAGAGAGTCAAATAATCCTATTAAACATAATCGTCATTATCTAATAAACATATAACAACCAAAATCGGTTACTATAAAAGCATAAAAAAAGCCCGTATCCAACTTCACAGTTACATACGGACCAAACAAATAACAAACTCTACTTATATGAAAAAACAAATACTACTAACTTAATCATTTTAGGAATATCTTTATGGATATAATTCCTAATTCATTTTATCATATAACAGCACAAAAAACAATTTGGTTCAGAATTTGCAAAAAAAATATTCCAGACTTTTCATATTATAGTTATATCAGCCTGTATTCCAGAAATATATCATTTATGAAATAACTAATATCATTTTTAAAACATCATCATATATTCTTTCTCGTACATTTAAATTCAAATTTCAACCTAAAAAGATAATTACCATGAAGGAATTGAAAATGTTTATTAATGGCAGATTCATAGAGAATGAATCTGGGAAATGGATTAAAGTATTAAATCCTTCTACTGAAGAAGTTATCTCACTTATGCCGGACGGTACAGTAGACGATGCGAAAAAAGCGATCGATGCTGCGGAAAAGGCTCAGGATCAATGGGAAAAAACTCCTTCTATAGAAAGAGCAGCCTATTTGACTAAAATTGCAGCAGGCATTCGTAAAAGAGAGAAAGAACTGACCGACATAATCGTACGCGAAGGTGGTAAAACACAGGGACTTGCAAATGTAGAAGTACTATTTACTGCTGATTATATCGATTATATGGCAGGATGGGCACGTCGATATGAAGGTGAGATTATTCCCAGTGATCGTCCACGAGAAAGTATCTTCCTGTTTAAGAAGGCAATTGGTGTTACAACAGGTATTCTTCCCTGGAATTTTCCGTTCTTCCTTGTTGCTCGTAAGGCTGCTCCTGCTTTGATTACTGGAAACACGATAGTTGTAAAACCAAGTCAGCTGACACCTGAAAACGCATATGTTTTTGCACAAATCGTAGAAGAAGTTGGTTTGCCTGCCGGAGTATTCAATTTGGTGAATGGACGCGGTTCGGTTATTGGCCATGAATTAGCGGCCAATCCCAAAGTCGGTATGGTTAGTCTGACAGGAAGTGTTGGTGCCGGACAACAGACAATGGCTGCTGCGGCTCCTAATATCACGAAAGTTTCATTGGAATTGGGTGGAAAAGCCCCTGCTATTGTGATGGCTGATGCGGATATTGATCTGGCTGTTAAATCGATTATCGCTTCACGTGTGATTAATACGGGACAGGTCTGTAACTGCGCGGAACGGGTTTATGTAGATAAAAAGGTTAAAAATGTCTTCATGGAAAAACTTGTTGCCGGCATGCAACAGGTGAAAGTTGGTGATCCGAATGAAATTGCTGATCTGGATATGGGACCGCTGATCGAAGCTAATGCGTTGGCTGCGATGGAGAAAAAAGTGGCAAGAGCAATTGAACAAGGCGCTAAACTATTGTGCGGTGGTCACCGGATCGGAACAAAGGGATATTTCTTTGAGCCAACGGTATTGGATTGTGCCACTCAGAAAATGGATATAATACAGGAAGAAACCTTTGGTCCTATCCTACCCGTTGTCGAATACACTGATATCAATGATGCCATAGCTTGGGCGAATGATTGTGAATACGGACTGACTTCTTCCGTCTATACACAAAATTTAGATAATGCATTCAAGTTGATGCGCTCCCTGAAATTTGGCGAAACTTATATCAATCGTGAAAATTTTGAAGCAATGCAAGGTTTCCATGCCGGCTGGCGTAAGTCTGGAATTGGCGGAGCTGACGGCAAACACGGGCTTGAGGAATATTTACAGACACACGTTGTTTATATAGAGACAAAGGAGTAAAAGCCTTGTGCCATCAGGTTGGCACAGTTATGCCACTTAGATGGCACAGCTGTGCCAAGGCGATGGCAAAACTGTGCCAACTAAGTGGCATAAGAAATATAATACGAACTATACTTGTTCCAATAGGTAGTATTCGGAAAGAATGTCCCGCACCTTTTCCGGAGACAAACGTCCATAAACTTTTCCGGCAATGGTGACAACCGGAGCAAGTCCGCAAGCGCCTACACAGCGCAGGCAGTCTAATGAAAACAGACCGTCAGGAGTAGTCTCCCCGACTTTTATCTCCAACTGACGCTGGAACTCATCCAATACTTTTTCAGCTCCACGGACATAGCAAGCAGTACCCAGGCAGACAGAAATAGGATATTTCCCTTTCGGAGTCATTGTAAAGAAAGAATAGAAGGTGACAACACCATATACTCGCGAGACAGGAATATTTAATCGGTCTGCAATAACTTCCTGTACTTCGCGGGGCAAATAGCCGAATATTCCCTGCGCTGCGTGTAAGATATTGATCAGTTCTCCCGCATCGTTGTGGTGTTCATTGCAAACAGCTTCCAACTCCTTTAGTTTTATCTTAAGCAAATGTATCTTTTCCATACTCTATTTCTTCTGATTTTCTTGAATAAACATATTAACGGCTTCCTTCCGGTCAAAATAGTGCGTGTGCAGCAACTTATGGGCTCGCGGTCCGCAGGGTTCTCCCAGATAATTGGCATAAAGTTCCTGTATATAAGGATTCTCATGACTTTTACGAAGCGTCTTGTTTTTATCCTCCTGATAGAGAGCGGCGGCACGTTTGCGCAGAACCTCCATCCTACCCTGATGGAACGGTTGACCACCTCCACCGATGCATCCTCCCGGACATGCCATTATTTCAATAGCATGATAAGGCGATGTTCCATTCTTTACTTCTTCCACCAACTTGCGGGCGTTTCCCAAACCATGGGCAATACCGATCTTAACAGGCGTTCCATCAAAATCGATCGTTGCACTACGGATTCCTTCCAGTCCGCGAAGTTCTTCAAACTCAAGTTTAGGAAGTGGCTTCTTTGTATAAAGTTCGTAGGCTGTACGACAAGCTGCTTCTATTACTCCTCCGGTAGTACCGAAGATTACACCGGCGCCGGTAGATTCACCCAATGGACGATCGAAATCGCTGTCCGGCAAGTCTGTAAAGTTGATATTGGCATAACGAATCAAACGTGCCAACTCACGTGTATAAATCGAAATATCGACATCCGGATTGCCTTCGACGGCAAACTCCGGCCGGCTGGCTTCGTACTTCTTTGCCAGGCAAGGCATAATAGAGACGACTACGATCCGTTTCCGGTCCACTCCTAACCTTTCGGCAAAATAGCTTTTAGCGATTGCGCCGAACATTTGTTGCGGACTTTTTGCGGTAGAAAGATTATCCCTCAGTTCCGGGAAATGCTGTTCGACAAAGCTAACCCAACCAGGACAGCAGCTGGTCATCAACGGCATTTTTACCTTTTTATCTCCATTGAGATATTTACCGATTCGTTGCAACAGCTCTGTACCTTCCTCCATGATAGTCAGGTCAGCTGCAAAATCGGTGTCAAATACATAATCGAAGCCTAATTGGCGTAAAGCCGATACCATTTTTCCTGTTACCAATGTGCCCGGTTCGAAACCGAAGTCACGGCCAAGTGCTGTACGGACAGCCGGCGCAGTTTGGGCTATTACGATCTTGTCCGGATCGGCAATTGCATCCAGAACGGGCTGTTGTGTGTTTCTTCCGCTCAAGGCATTTACCGGACAAACGGATACGCATTGACCGCAATAGGAACAGGTACTGCCTGCTATATCCCGTTCAAATGCGGTAGAGACGGCTGCATTAAAACCGCGATTGACAGCTGTCAATGCACCAACGGTTTGGATATTGTTACACATCGTTTCGCAACGGCGACACATGATGCATTTATTCATATTCCGTACGATAGACGGTGAACGGTCTATCTGGAACGTAGACATTTCACCTTTATAACGAATTTCGCGTATGCCAAGATCATGAGCGATTGTCTGCAGTTCGCAATATCCGTTACTGCTGCAAGTCAAGCATTCTGCCGGATGGTTGGATAGAATCAATTCCATCACAGTCTTGCGGGCATTCATCACCCGGGGACTATGTGTCCGTACAACCATACCTTCGGTACATTCGGTCTTGCACGATGGAGCCAGGTTACGGCGACCTTCTATTTCAACCACGCAGATACGACAGGCTCCCGGATTGTTTTCATAATGCAGATCTTCTAACTTCATGTAGCAAAGAGTCGGGATACGTATGCCCATTCCTTTTGCAGCGTCCAAGATAGTAGTCCCTTTGGGAACTTCTACCGGTCTTCTATCTATAATAAGTTTTACTGTTTCCATTTTTTGTCTGTTATCCATTTATTAATGTACATAAATAGCTCCGAACTTACACTTCTCAATACAAGAACCGCAGCGGATACAAGTTTGCGGGTCAATAACATGCGGAACTTTCCGATCTCCTGTAATTGCGTTCACCGGACATATCCGGGCACAAAGTGTACAGCCTTTACATTTTTCCGGATTTATAAAGTATTGTGTCAATTCTCGGCACTGATGAGACGGACAGCGTTGTTCTTCTACATGAGCCAGATATTCATCATAAAAGTTATCCATTGTAGATAGAA
Source organism: Parabacteroides sp. AF17-28 (assembly GCF_003479205.1). NCBI lineage: Bacteria > Pseudomonadati > Bacteroidota > Bacteroidia > Bacteroidales > Tannerellaceae > Parabacteroides > Parabacteroides sp. AF17-28. The sequence continues at coordinate 20,403 of NZ_QUGV01000004.1, forward strand.
CTGGGTTTGGAGAGGTCTGTCCCAATCCACATAGAGCTGTATCTTTAATGACTCCGGCCAGATTACGCAGCATATTCAGGTCTTCAATTGTACCGTTACCGGAAGTTATCTTTTGCAGAATCTCATGCAACCGCTTATTGCCAATCCGGCAAGGGGCACATTTGCCGCATGATTCTTCTACAGTAAAGTCCAGGTAAAATTTAGCCATTGCAACCATGCAATCGTCTTCATCCATTACAATCATACCGCCAGAGCCCATCATAGAACCGGCAGCCAACAGATTATCATAATCAATCGGCAGATCCAGATGCTTTGCAGTCAGGCAGCCTCCGGAAGGTCCTCCTGTCTGTACGGCCTTGAACTTCTTGCCATCTTTAATACCGCCTCCGATACCGAAAATAACTTCACGCAATGTTGTTCCCATCGGAACTTCTATCAGCCCGACATTATTCACTTTTCCCGCCAAGGCAAAAACCTTTGTCCCTTTGCTTTTCTCTGTTCCTATGCTACTAAACCACTTTGCTCCTCTCAGAAGGATAACCGGTACATTAGCATAGGTTTCCACATTATTCACATTCGTAGGACAACCTTTGTAGCCATGCTCGCTGGGAAAAGGCGGCTTTACAGTTGCCTCTCCGCGGAGTCCTTCCATACTGTGGATCAATGCGGTTTCTTCACCACAGACAAAAGCTCCGGCACCATAACGTATATCGATATCAAAAGAGAAATCTGTTCCAAAGATATTCTCTCCTAACAAACCGTATTCTTTTGCCTGCCGGATTGCAATTCTCAATCGTTCTACAGCCAAAGGATATTCAGCGCGAATATATACCAAGCCTTTATTGGCTCCTGTACAATATCCGTTAATTGCCATCGCCTCTACTATAGAATGTGGATCACCTTCCAATATGGAACGGTCCATAAATGCTCCCGGATCACCTTCGTCTGCATTACAAACCACATATTTCTGAGGAGCCTGGACCTTGCGTGTAATCTGCCATTTCAACCCGGTCGGGAATCCGCCACCTCCTCTGCCGCGCAAGCCACTATCCATGATTTCCTTAATCACTGACTCCGGTGTCATTTCCGTCAGTGCTTTACCTAAGGCTACATAACCGTCACGGGCAATATATTCATCAATATTTTCAGGATTGATAAAACCGCAATTCCGCAAGGCTATACGAAGTTGCTTTTTATAGAAGTCAATGTGTTTTGAGTCCGGAACCTGCTCATTCGTCTCGGGGTCGACATAAAGCAAACGTTCCACCTTCCTTCCTTTGATCAAATGTTCCAGAACTATCTCTTCGGCATCTGATGGTTTTACCTGTACGTAGAAGGTATTATCAGGAACCATCTTTACAACCGGTCCTTTCTCGCAAAAGCCAAAACAGCCTGTACGGATCACTTGGACTGTTTCCTGTAATCCGTGTTGTTCTACGGCCTCTTTCAGATTTTCAAGTATAAGTTCACTCTGTGATGCACGGCAGCCGGTACCACCACACACCAGTATATAACTACTGTATTGTGCCATTATGTAAGTATTTATTGTTTAAGGAAGTTCGTTACTCTGGTTTAATCGCAGTGTAAGTGACAGGGATAATATCATCCAATAGTTCTCCCTGCCGGATATAACGATTGATTATTTCATCCACCTTTTCTTTATTGACATGACCGAATACAATAGGTTCTTTACCGGGCACAGCCACTTCGATAGTCGGTTCAGCATAGCAATAGCCCATGCAGCCGGTCTGTGTCACTAATGCATCAACTTTCTCACGGTCCAGTGCTTCTATGAAATAATTCATAATCTCTTTGGCTCCGGCTGCAATACCGCAGGTTGCCATCGAAACCCGAATCTGCACCATTTGTTCGGGATGATTGCTTTTTTCTCTTATATCCAAGGTCGTGCGTAAGGTTTCACGCATCTTTCGGAGGTCATCCAATGTTTTCACTTTATTCATGGTTCACACTATTTTAAGGTATAATACGCTCTAAGAGGTATGTCACAAACATACGTATTTTTCTTTAAAATAGCATCTCTTTTTCTATTTATCTTCAACAGCGCGCGTCTGTAAGATTTTCGAATTAGGAGGAACACTATGTGTAAGCCAAATATTACCTCCTATAATCGAACCTTTACCTATTGTGATTCTTCCGAGAATCGAAGCATTTGAATAAATAGTGACATAATCTTCTATAATCGGATGACGGGGAACATCCAACGGCAAACCATCTTCATCCAAAGTGAAATTTTTAGCACCCAATGTTACTCCCTGGTATAATCGGACATGATTCCCAATAATGGTTGTCTGGCCAATAACGACACCTGTTCCATGATCGATACTGAAGTATTCTCCTATCTGTGCTCCCGGATGAATATCTATCCCCGTATCCGAATGGGCCATTTCTGTTATAATCCTGGGTATTACGGGAACATCGAGTTTTAATAGCTCATGTGCTACTCGCTGATAGAGAATCGCCTGGATTGCAGGATAGCAGAAAATAATTTCGCTGGGACTTTTTGCCGCCGGATCGCCATCCAAAATAGCTTTTACATCAGTAGACAGCAAATATTTAATATGGGGAATCTTATTAATAAAAGCAATCGCTATTCTGGAAGCACGGTCTTTGGAATCACAACAACGTTCTACTTCAAAACACAAACCGTTATAAATCTGTTCCTGCAATAAGTCATAGATATGTTCTAAATATACTCCTGTATAATATTGTATAGAATCAGTTTGTGCCTCCTGTTCCGTACCGAAGAAACCCGGAAAGATCACTTTACGGAGTAAACACATGACTTCCTGCAACGCTGTTACTGACGGCGACGGCTTTTGATGCAGCGGAATATACTTATACTCCGGCAAATCCGGTGTCGACAATATTTCTACATTCTTTTGAATCTCTTCTAATATGCTTGCTCTATTCATTATTTAATCATTTTCCGGGATCCCAGACCGGATCATACATCACAAAGAAGTTATTTTCAAAGCGATCTTGTCCCAAAATGTAAATCTTATCATTCAGTATAAACATATGATAGTTATTCATACGTTGAAGAGTTGTAGGATGTTCAATCCACTTACCGGACAAATTATATTCCCATATTTTACCATTGTTGTCAACCATAAAGAAACTGTCCCATTGATCGTTCTTGTAATATACAGCAGAAGAAACGACTCCAATATTACTTGGTAAAGATCCCGGAGCATTTACCCATGCTGTTAAACTGTCGGAAGCCATCCAGAAACCTCTTTTTAAGCCGATGCTACTACCCAAACCGGCATAAACCTTATCATTGGCAACCAAGGCTATACCTTTTTGCTGAGAAATAGGAAATTGATCTGTTTTCATCACCCAAGTATCTCCGGTAAATTTCCAGAGTTCCTGTGAGTTTTCATTATCATTCACTCCACCTAAGACATAGATTGAATCCCGATAAACAAAACTAACCGCATCATAGCGTCCTTCTCCATCTGGTAACGAAGGCATTGTCGCCCAAGTGTTGGAAGATGGCATATAAATCTGGACATCTGTAGCAAATATAGAATTGTCAGTTCCTCCTATAATATATGCATTACCATCTTTGATACAGGCCGTCATTTGTGAATAGGCATTACTATATGGGGCAGACGGACTCCATTCATCCATCTCTGCTTTATAATTATATGACTCATTCGTTCGTTCATTACCTAAATCACCTCCAACAATAAAGGCCTGTCCATCAGCTGCAAAAGCTGCAGAGAAAGAGCGTTTAGCTCCTTGGTAAATACTTTTGGGTGTCAGAATGAGAGGAGTCGTAAACGATTGGACTTCTCCATATTGAATACCATTTTCATTGGCTGCATAAGCATTCACATAATACGTAGTTGCTCCTGTCAGATTAGTCAATGCATACGTAAATACATTATTCTCATCTAATTCTTCCAACGGGATTTCTTTATAGAAACAATTCTTTTCCGATATCCTCGGATTCTTATTTGTAGTTGACCAACAGAGACCTATTGTTGTAACAGCGGACATTCCTTCGTTCTGCAATTCTCCACTTACAATTGCAGAACCATTCACGATCGTTTCCCCTGCAACAGGTATGCTAACAACTGTCGGCAATTGGCTTTTCGGGAAGAAATCTTTTATGTTGGTACTATATACTGTTCCAAATGCATTTGTAGCATAAGCCCGGACATAGTATTTCCTATTTGATTCCAGGCTATGTATTCTTCCGCTAAACTTACCTTCTATTATTTCTGAACAAAGAATCGTATCTGCATTTTCGATAGTAGGTTCCTCCATCGCTCCCCAGCAAAAACCAAATTTAGTTAGGGATGAATCACCTTCGTCAATAAGCTGAGCCGACAGATCAGCTGTTGTAAAACTTGTGCTATCCAAAGATAGAACTCCCAATTTGGGTTTACCATCTGTAGTTTTAAATGAATCTACATTAAAAGAAAATTCCCCAAAGGAGTTGGTTGCAAATGCACGTACATAATACAGCGTGCTCGGTTTCAGATTTGTAATAGAACAACTAAAAGAATCTGTCGACATATAATCTCCCGTATAGGCAATGACCGAATCATTTTTTGACGGCGGATTGTTTTTATCCGACAAATAGAAACCTATATTCTCTATGCCTTCTCCCCGACTTTTAATCTTGCCGCTAACCAGTACAGAAGTCGCTTTCACGTTAACACTATCTATAGCTACTGTCTTTACTTCACCAACACCGATTTCTGTTGTATAGGTTCCCGACGAAGAAAAAGCGGTATCGGTCTCATTAATCGCATAAGCATAAATATAATAGTTGGTTTTATCATGAAGGTCTGATATCGTCACTTCAAACTCTCCATTCTCCATTTTTGATGCTTTCTTATATCTCCCTTCATACATATTGGTCTTGGGGGAGTTTTCAAATATATCACTCCAACATACGCCGCATTCAAGTATTTGCGAACCGTTCTCTTTCAAAATACTTGCTTTCAATGTCATTGTCGAAGCCGAAATATCTACTCTCGATGTTTCGGAAACTTCTGGGGCAATTCCATTCTGAAGATGAGTATCCATTTCCGGATCATCTACACAACCGACAAGTAAACATAAAGATGCAAAGAATGATAATAACAGATATATATGTTTCATAATATCAACGATTAGAAAAATACACCAAGACCTGCATTCAGATCTATATATTTAAAGTTTAATGTATTACATCCGGCACTGACAAAGACAGGACCAAACTTCACCATAAAATCCAAATCGGCAGCCAGACCATTATAAGAATGGTCAAGATTTTTACTCCAATATAATTTCTCGATCCTGTGGTCTGTAGCATCAATGGTTTTATATTCGCACAGCAATTCGCGACTTCCATATCCTAAACCGACAGAAGTATAGAGCCAAGACGTACATTTTACGACAATACCAGCAGTTCCGGCATAAGAGTTTACTTTTTGATTATTGGTAAAACGAATAAAAGGACCGCCAGGAACAGAACCGACCATCTGCCCATTTCCCCTGCACTCGCTGTCATTATCCTTAAAACTAAAATTCGTTCTGAAGCGTGCAAACCAACCCAGGCGGGATTTTATCCCTCCGACAGTTAAGCCATAAGGCGCTTCTACAGAATAAGCATAACCGACAAAAAACTTCATTGGCTCTTTGGGCTTATCTGGTTTTGTTTGGTTGGAAGTATAATGGACAGGTTCTACAGGTTTACGAAGCGTCTCCAGACGTTCCTGCCAAGATTTTGCCAATGTCTCATTCTTGGGTGTTCCTATGCCCTCGGTATAATAAGTAATCAACTGCGATATGGCGGTTGTATCTTTATTATTTGCCATCACTTCCAGGCAATTCCGGCATTTATTCATCAAACTATGCATGGATGGACGCATCCGCTGGTTAACCAACCAAATCGAAGTAAGTTGTCCAATACTATAGGGGTCACATTGTACAACTCCTTCTTCATACCACATCCTTGCATCACTGTAATCAAGGCGTTTCATCGCCTCGTCCCCTTTTCTGTTATATTCAGTTTTTTGTTGAGCGGCCAAACACATTGGCAGAACAACAAAGAAAATCAAAATCCAAAGTCTTTTCATAAACACGTTAATAATACGTTGATCCTTCATTTACCAATACACCATTAGCATCATAAATGTCAAACAAACCATCTTTACGCTCGAAAGCACGACCATTTTCAGCAATTCCAACATTCAGATATTTACATGGAATACGTTCATTCGCATTTACATCGATTGCGCCATATAATTTCGTCGATTTCTTTCGTACGATAGTATAATTTCCGAAAGTCTTCTTTACCTCATATTGGTCCTTTTTATCAGCCAGAAGTTTTGCCGCTTCCTTTTCATCACAAGAGATCAGGAGGCGTACGACTTCTTCCGTTAACTTGGTTTCTTTCGCTTTAGTAAAGTCTTTTTTTGCATTTGTAAAATCAGCTTTTCCCATTTTATCCTTACCGGAAGCAATCAAAGCGTCGTATTCCGCATTAATTTCTTCAACAGAAGGTTGTACTGGTTGTATTGTTATTTTTTTCTCTTCAGCTAAGACCTGTTTTGTCTCCGGTTGCTTTTCCGGTACAACTGTTGTTGGTGTGAGCTTTTCAGATTGTTGCTTTACGATTTCTGTTTCCTTTTTTTCAACGGAAGGAAGTGCATCTTTTTCTACGTCTGGCTTTGTCTCCTGAATCGCTTGAGTTGAATCTTCCTTTTCTTCGATCGGATTAATCAATTCCGTTGTACCCGGATTTATCGTCGCTTTATTTCCTTGAACCAAAAGAGCAACAGCAGATCCTATGCAGGCAAATATAGCAATAATCACGGATATTAGTACCCCTTTTCTTCTTTTCTTATGCTTCTGAGGACTAATTTCTTCTTCATTTAGAATCGTACGATCTTCGTCATTCTCGTTCAGCAATTGTTGGTCATTGTGGCTCAGAACAGTTGTTTCTTCATTATCTTCTTGTCCGTCAGTCTCCTGAAGGCCATTCGTCTGTTCTTCCTCTTCCGGGGGAAAATCCAATGCAGCCATCATCTCGGACACTGTCTGAAAACGATCAGCCGGAATAATCTGCATAGCTTTGATTATAGCCGCTTCTGTTTTGGGAGATATATCTTTATTCAACTCCGAAGGGTTTTGTAAAGAACGTGTCGCACGCAAAATAGATTCCGTCGGAATCTTTCCGGTCAGTAGATTATACATCGTCGCTCCCAACGAATAAATATCCGGACATGGGGAAAAGCTCTGTGTGCCTTCGTTATCATATTGTTCGATCGAAGCAAAACCTTTTGATAAAGTCAGCATGGTCGTACTGGTTTCCTGCTGCTCGATATCATATCTCTTACTCACACCAAAGTCTATCAGGCGGGCTTTTCCCGATGAATCGATCAGAATATTGCTGGGTTTTATATCCAAGTGGAGAATATTCTTTTCGTGGACAAACTGAAGGGCTTCTCCTATTTCATGAACATATCTGAGGACTTTTGCCTCCGGCAACACACCTTCTCTGTCCATCATATATTTGAGGGAACAACCGGAAATGTATTCCATAGCGATATAGGCCGTGTCGTTTTCTTCGAAAACTTCCAGCACATTCACAATATGAGGGTGATGAACCTCAGATAGTATTTTAGCTTCTTTAATAAGCTTCTCCTTGAATTTATCGAAAAGCACTCTTCCTGTCTCAGAATGAACTCTGACAGCAAAAGATGCTGTATCTCTGTAACAATAGTCTTTAAAGAAGTATTCTTTAATACAAATAGGAACTTCTGTTTGCACTGTACCTAACGCACCCTTTACTTCCGTATACCAGACGCCTTTATAAGTTATACCAAAGCCGCCCTGACCAATTACATGAGTGATCCGATATTTTCTATTCTGAAGAACATGTCCGTTTGGCAAATTCATAACTACTATGCGCAATTCTATTAATCTGCCAAAATTACGTTATTTATATAAAAGAATAAAGGAAAGAAAGAATATTTTGCTTAATTCCTGTAGAATCTAACACATTTTGTATAGGTATGATGTAAAAAGAGAAGTTATCACGCGTTTTACCACTGCAAGCAGACATAATTGCATTTTTAATTCCTTCCGGACCTCCGGATTGCTTAAATATTAAAGAGAGATCTTCATCGGTAAGACGTTCAAGCACGCCATCCGAACACATAAACAGATAATCGCCTGCCTGAATATCGTTTAGGAGGACAACATCTGCCTCTGTCGGGCGACTTGTTCCCTGGATTGCCCGCACAATCACATTCCGCTGCGGATGATTTACGGCTTCCTCACGGCTGATCTTTCCTAATTTCACCAGTGAATTTACCAGCGAATGATCTTCGGTTTGGTATAAAATATTCCCTTGTCTGAAATGATAAATCCGGCTATCACCAACATGAGCCAGTGTTATGCCAGCTGTTCCGACAAAGGCCATAGTCAAAGTGGTTGCCATCCCTTTGGCTTCCGGATGAATTGCGGTATAGTCGTCAAAGCGTGCTTCTGTATAGCGAATTGCTTTATTAATGAAATCAGAGCTTGGCTCACCTTCCCGGAAGGTTGAAAAGAAAGTTTGGAAAGAATCACAGGCCAGCGAACTGGCGATCTCTCCTTTTTCAGCTCCACCGACACCATCACACACCAAAAATAACTTCTGATTGGATTTAGCCGCTTCCGGCAGAGGATAGATGGAATCTTCATTATTCAATCTGCCTCCTTTTTCACTGACTGCCCAAGGTTTGCCGATCGTTATATTCATAGCATAGACTATTTTTATTCATTAAAACGGAGTACTGTGTGTCCAATAATGATCTCATCATTATTCTTCAGTACAACAATCTCTCCATCTTCTAAGTAATTGCTATTATATAACGTATGATTTTTACTATTATTGTCAGAAAGATAATGTTTATATCCACCTTTTGCATCTTTTTTTACTTCTATCCGGATATGTTCACGACTCATAGATTTATCAGTCGTTACAATACCGATAGTAGCGTTCGAGGCATTGGATTTTCTTCCGATCGTATATGAGCCTTCTTGAAGAGGAAAGGTCTGTTCCGGCGTATCGTCATTTGCAATTACAGAAAGATGTCCGGTTGTCATACGAAGCGGCTGTATCAGAACCGTTTCCGATTCGGATGTACGATCTCCTTTCTTCTGGGACAGTAAAGAAACAGGAATCAGTTGTTTACATTTCGGGCATTTAAAAGAGGTGATATCGAGGGGAATTTTCCCCTCGTCTACCTTTAACCCTACATGGCAATGTGGACATTTAACGGAAATCATAAAATAAATGATATGTCAGCCCCGTCAATATCGGTTGAATATGTATCCAGCATATCTGCATCGGACAACATAATTGTATCATCAGACAAGGTAATAAAATCAGAAGCATCGATACTTTCATCAATCATTACAGCATCCGACAAGTCGTTTCCACCGTCCACATCCACGATAACAGCGTCAGCCAACATAAAGTCGTCGCTGTCTAAAGTCACGAATGTGTAATCCTCTTCTTGCATAATGTTATAATTAAATTTTCTGGAAACAAAAGTAAGGAAACGAATTGACATCCAAATACAAAATAGTTCCTTATAATCAAATGTTTGGGTTTACTGTACGAAAGTATTACTTTTAGTATATAAAACGGAAAACTATTCACCCACCCATTTTGCTTTACAGGAAGATACCGGACACTGTTTTCTGTTGCGCAATGACTCCCAGGGTATTTCACCTAAAAACGTTCCACATTTGGGGCAAACATAATCTATTTTGAACTGATTGGTCAAATCCTGCAACAACTGTGGTGTCTTTGCCGATTGTTTCGCACCTAAATATATACCGACAGTCGGAGCACAAACCGTAATAAACAGACTCACTACAAACAATTCCGGACTTCCCTTTCCTAAGAAACCTATCACAACACCGACCACACCGGGTATTGCAAAAGGTAAAGATTGGAACAGTCTGGTTTTAAATTGATTAGACGACTGAATCTTAACTTTTGCTTGAATATAATTATCATATACTTGCTTCAAAGTCGCAAACTCTTCGCTATAATCATTATTAAATTTTAGCGCTTCTGAAATGTTCAGAACATAATTATCTCCTAATTTGATAGTATCGCTGGGTGTCACACGCTTTTTGACGATCTGAGCACCATTCACAAACGTTCCGTTTGTCGAGTCCAAATCTTCAAGTAGCCAACATCCTCCCTCTTCTTCACGTATCAGTCTCGCATGATACCGGCTGACATGAGGATCGTCTACTACAAAGTCATTATCATTCGCTTTTCCGATTTTTATAATCATTCTGTAACAGCTTTTGGTTCTTCAGGCTTCCCCATTTCCTTCTCAAGCGTATCTTTCAACACTTTTAATGGATCTTTGGATATCACCAGTTCCCTTGGTTTCCCATCTTGTGTCAGCAACAACAATTTCTGTTTGGGAAGATTTATCTGCAGGATATGATTTTTATTGATGATATGGCTTTTGCCTACACGCATTAAGATTGCATTACAGCCAGCCACCTGTTTTTCCAATATTTCTTCTATTTTCCCTATATTAATTGCAAATGTGAATTGGATCCCGTTAGATAATAGTAATTTGGTGTAATTTCTATCAGCTTCAAAATAGAGGATCTGCCCTATCTTAATACGCAACAATTCATCTCTCGTCTTAATTATTAAATACCGCTCCATACGTAGATATTGTTTATTCGTTCATCATCAGGAAACAAATATACATGATTTTATCTTTATTCCTGCACTTTTTGTCAATAAAAAGTTTTCTACGGAACGCCAACTCGCAACACCTTAGGATAAAAAAATTCATCCGCACGAAAAAATAGTTCCATGCGGATGAAAATTTAGTTCCATGCGGATGAAAATTTAGTTTCATGCCCATGAAACTAAATTTTCATGGGCATCGAACTTTCATCGACTGTTGTTTTATTCTTCTATAGCTGCCTGAGCTGCCGCAATACGTGCGATCGGCACGCGGAACGGAGAGCAGGAAACATAGTTCAAGCCAACCTTATGACAGAACTTGACAGAAGAGGGTTCGCCGCCATGTTCGCCACAGATACCGCATTTCAGGTCCGGACGGATAGCGCGACCTTTTTCTGTAGCCATACGAACCAGCTGTCCTACTCCATTCTGGTCAAGAACCTGGAACGGATCGACTTTCAGAATCTTCTTTTCCAGGTAAACCGGAAGGAAGGAAGCGATATCGTCACGAGAGTAACCGAAGGTCATCTGTGTCAGGTCGTTTGTTCCGAACGAGAAGAATTCGGCAGAAGAAGCGATACGGTCAGCTGTCAATGCTGCACGCGGGATCTCGATCATTGTACCGACTTTGAAGTCGATGCTGTCTCCCACTTCCTTAAACAGTTGTGCGGCAGCTTCACGAATAACCTTCTCCTGTTCCTTGAATTCGTATAAAATACCAGTCAGCGGAACCATGATTTCCGGTTTAGCCTCGATACCTTCTTTTTTCAGTTCCAAAGCAGCTCCCAAGATTGCGCGCGTCTGCATTTCCGTAATTTCGGGATACGTATTTCCTAAACGACAGCCACGATGTCCAAGCATCGGGTTATGTTCACAAAGTGATTCTACGCGCTTCTGGATTTCTTTTACCGACACACCCATCGCTGTTGCCATTTCTTCCTGTCCCTTCAGATCGTGAGGAACAAATTCGTGCAAAGGAGGATCGAGCAGACGAACAGTAACCGGACAACCGGCCATTGCCTTGAAGATGCCTTTGAAGTCTTCTTTTTGGTAAGGCAGAATCTTAGCCAGTGCATTCTTACGGCCTTCAGCATCTTCCGCCAAAATCATTTCACGCATAGCCTTGATCTTTTCACCATCGAAGAACATATGTTCCGTGCGGCACAGACCAATACCAACGGCACCGAAATTACGGGCAATAATAGCATCATGCGGAGTATCGGCATTTGTACGAACCTGTAATTTCGTATATTTATCTGCCAATGTCATTAATTCGGCAAAATCACCGGACAGTTCGGCTGCTTTCGTCTCAACCTTCCCGACATAAACAGTTCCGGTCGTACCGTTGATAGATATATAATCTCCTTCTTTCAACTTAACGCCGTCTACTTCAACTGTTTTATTCTTATAATCGATTTCCAAAGCGCCAGCGCCGGATACGCAACATTTACCCATACCACGAGCCACAACAGCTGCGTGAGAAGTCATACCACCGCGAGCCGTCAGGATACCTTCGGCAACAGCCATACCAGCTAAGTCTTCAGGAGATGTTTCGATACGGACCATTACGACTTTCTTTCCATCGGCATGCCATTTGGCAGCATCGTCAGCAAAGAAAACGATCTGTCCGGTAGCTGCACCCGGCGATGCAGGCAAACCTTTCACCCATACTTTAGCTTGTTTTTCAGCCACTTTATCGAATACCGGGTGAAGCAATTCATCCAGTTTATTCGGTTCGATACGGGCCAAAGCCGTCTTTTCGTCAATCATTCCCTGATGCAACAAGTCGATTGCGATCTTGACCATTGCAGCACCGGTACGTTTGCCGTTACGAGTTTGCAAGAACCACAGTTTGCCTTCCTGTACAGTGAATTCCATGTCTTGCATGTCACGATAATGGTTTTCCAACTTTGTCTGCAACTCATCCAACTGTTTATAGATTTCCGGCATTGCTTCTTCCATAGAAGGATATTTAGCTATGCGGTCTTCTTCTGAAATGCCGGCACGTTCAGCCCAACGCTGTGAACCGATCTTCGTGATCTGCTGTGGCGTACGGATACCGGCTACCACGTCTTCGCCCTGAGCATTAATCAGATATTCACCATTGAATAGATCTTCGCCATTTCCGGCATCACGGGAGAAACATACGCCTGTTGCAGAAGTTTCGCCCATATTACCAAACACCATTGCCTGTACGCTGACAGCAGTTCCCCATTCAGCAGGAATACCTTCCATCTTACGATACAGGATAGCGCGTTCATTCATCCAGCTGTCAAATACAGCACAGATAGCACCCCAAAGCTGTTCATACGCAGAAGTCGGGAAATCTTTGCCTGTCTGAGCTTTAACTGCAGCCTTGAATTTAGCAACCAGTGTTTTCAGGTCTTCTACATCCAGCTCGTTGTCCAGCTTAACACCTTTTGCTTCTTTCACTTCTTCGATGATTGCTTCAAACGGGTCGATATCTTCCTTATTAGTCGGTTTCATCCCCAATACGACGTCACCGTACATCTGAACGAAACGGCGGTATGAATCCCAGGCGAAACGAGGATTGTTCGTTTTACGGCTCATACCTTCCACCACTTCGTCATTCAAACCCAGATTCAGGATCGTGTCCATCATACCCGGCATAGATGCGCGTGCACCGGAACGTACGGATACCAACAACGGATTGGCAACATCACCAAACTTTGAATTCATCAGCGTCTCGATGTTAGCAATAGCCTTCTCAACGTCTGCTTTCAACAGTTCGACCACTTTATCCTTGCCTAAATCATAATATTCAGAACAAACATCCGTGGTAATAGTAAATCCCGGAGGAACCGGAACACCAATCAGATTCATTTCGGCAAGGTTAGCACCTTTGCCCCCAAGCAGATTTCTCATGTCTGCTTTACCTTCGGCTTTTCCATTTCCGAATGTGTAAACTCTTTTTCTTTCCATATTCGACAGTATATTAATTTAGATTTTAGTTTTGCTATCTCCAGATTGCAATGATGCAAATATATGCTATTTAAAGGTTGCACAGCTATAAATAGTTAATTAATTTTAGATGTTTTACAACTATTTTTTACTATCCATATCTGGTAAATAACTACATTTGCGTGCGGGAATTTTTAAAGCCTAAAAGAAATAACCTGTATTCCAAAAGTTTCAAATCCAACTTTCGAAATACAGGTTGTTTAATTTCAAGACTTTAACAATGTATTTATTTCTCAATCCGTATGCGCGCATCCACAGCAAACAGCCCGCGTTCCGTCGCTACAAGCGGATTAATATCCATTTCCTTGATCTCGGAAGCAAAGCGGAGCAGTGTAGACAGGCGGACGATGATATCGGCATATTGCTGTTCGTCGATGCCACGCTGACCTCTCGTACCTTTTATAATAGGATAACCTCGTAAGGAACGTATCATTGAATACGTCTCATCGTACGACAAAGGAGCCAAACCATACGATACGTCTTTCAATACTTCTACAAAGATTCCTCCCAGGCCGCACAATACGACATGCCCGAAACGATCTTCATATTTGGCTCCTAAGAACAGCTCCTGCCCTTTCAGCATCGGTTGCACCATAATGGCGGTCACATCCGGCAGACGCATCATACGTTCATATTCGAATATCAGATGTTCCTCACTGCGGATATTCAAAGCGACGCCACCGATATCGCTCTTATGCACAGGACCGACTACTTTGGCGACAACCGGGAATTTCACTTTCTTGGCAAAAGCAACCAGTTCGTCGCGGTCGGTCGACGTAAACTCTTCCACTACCGGGATCTGGGCTGCTTTCAACAGCGTACGGACTTCTTCAGGACTCAGATAACCGCTGCCTGGCAAACGATCTATAATACGGCGAACTTCAGGAACATCGACTCCATATAGCTGGATATCCGTGCTCATCGGCTTTGGTGTGTTGATCACGCGTGAAAGAGCCGTACCAAGCGTTACCTCGTCGGAGAAGTTTACATGTCCCTTCTTTACGAAACTTTTCACTTCCGGACCAGCCGTCACGATAGAAGGCAATACAGGGAAGATCGGTTTCTTGCATTCTTCCATTTTCTTATGGAGAACTTCGTAGGTATCATAGAGCTTAACCAAGCCCGGACTGCCGAATATAACCATCATCAGGTCGATGTCCTCAAAACGGTTTTCACAGAAATCAATGGCTGTAGCCAGATGTTCAGGCGTGCCCGTCCCGATTATGTCGATCGGATTGCCTACGGCTGCACCCGGATATAGTTTGGATTTCAATTCCGCTGCAACCGGACCATCCAGTTTCGGGACATTCAGGCGTCCTTTCTCCAATGCATCTGCCAACATAACGGCCGGACCGCCGGCATGCGTGATAATCGCACAGTTCTTCCCTCTAACTTCTTTCAATGTAAAGATGCTGGCAACAGTTGTCAACTCCTCACGGCTGAAACAACGCACGATACCTGCTTTACGGAACAAGGCTTCTACGGCAGAGTCCGAATTGGCTATCGCTCCGGTATGGGAAGAAGCTGCACGCTTGCCCACATCGGTGCTTCCCGCCTTAATAGCTGCAATATGGCAGCCTTTGCGAATTAAAGAAGCAGCATGGTACAGGAGTTTATCGGGATTCTTAATTTGTTCGATATAAAGCATCTTTATCTTAGAGTCGAGGACAGGATCGAAGTTTCGGTCCATATATTCAATGACATCTTCCACACCGATCTGCTTGGAATTGCCGACAGACCAAACGGAAGAGAAACGAAGTCCTTTTGTCAGTGCCGATTCGATGATGAAGAGTGCTGTACCGCCGGAACTGGAAACGAAGTCCACACCGTCCGCATGAAACTCCGGAATCGGTTGGGTAAAGACACCGTGATAATTCATATTCATCAGACCGATACAGTTCGGACCGATCATCGAAGCCCCGGCATCATTAATGCTCTTCAGCATCTGGTCTTCCAAAATGCCGCCTTCATGCGTTTCCTCTCCGAAACCGGCAGACACGACGATAAAAGCCTTGACATTTTTCTCCTTGGCAAGCACTTCCACAGCTTCCGGACACGACGGGCCTGGTATAGAGATGATTGCCAATTCCGTATCCGGAATATCGTGCACGGAGTGATACGATTTTACTCCCTGCACATCGTCTTCCTTTGCATTTACGACATACAGTTCGCCTTTGTACTTTCCGTCCAGCAAGTTCCGCACCAAGCGGCCGCCCGGTTTATGTACATTATTGGATCCTCCCACCACTACGATGCTTTGAGGATTAATTAATTCTCGGTTAATCATAACATTTTGATCAATTTGGTTCAATGAATGGGAACAAATATAGTCTTTTTATCCGTTTATTCATTAAATCAAAGGTAATTTATTTACATTTTGTACATTCAGCCACTAACCAGTCGCACCAAACATCCATTCCTGTCCCTTTGGTGGCCGATACTTCGAACAACTGCAGGTGGTGATTCACCTTCAGGGCGTTGCTGCGCAATGTTTCCACATCTGTCTCCAGATAAGGAGCCAAGTCGATCTTGTTGATGATACAGATATCTGCTTCCAGGAAGATATGAGGATATTTCAGAGGCTTGTCGTCTCCTTCGGTAGTGCTGACGATAACCACTTTCTTCGCCTCTCCGAGATCGAACATAGCGGGGCAAACCAAATTGCCGACATTCTCCACAAACAAGATAGAGCCGTCGGAAGGATTCAGATGCTTGACGGCATGATTGACCATATCGGCTTCCAGATGACAGCCAGTTCCGGTATTAACCTGGAAAACAGGAACGTTAAGTGCAGCTATACGGTCGGCATCGTTCGAAGTTTGCTGGTCGCCTTCGATCACATATATCTGTGAAGACTGTCCGGAAGCAGCTCCGGCGGTCAAACGCCGTATCGTCTCTTCCAACAGGGTCGTTTTACCGGATCCCGGCGAACTCATCAAGTTCAGGCAGAAAATATGCTTGGCTTCAAAATAGCCTCGATTACGTTCTGCCAACAGATTATTACGCTGAAGGATATCTTGTTCGAGTGTTATGACTTTCCCTTCATCGTGATGATGAAGGTGATGATGTTCATGTCCGTGTTCATGATCATGATCGTGATGATGATGCTCTCCGCATCCGCAAGTTCCACACATAAGCGTTTGTTTTATTTTATAACAATTGATTTGATTCTTAGTTCCCGCCCTTTTGTGATATTAACCAGATAAGAACCGCAATTCGGGCAGGGTGAAAATAAGTTTCCGACCGGAAAGACCGTCTCGCAATCGGAACACTGTCCTTCCCCGTCTATATAATGACGAATGATCTTTGCCTTCTCGAGCAAAGTTCCCTTCACTGCACTTTCCATCGCAAACTCGAGCGTCTGCAATTCGACTCCTGCAAGCCTGCCGATCTCGAGTTCCACCTCTTCTATCTGTGAAGAATGGTGTTCACGGGCTTGTTGCTCGGATAATTGAACGATGCTTTGAGCAATTGATAATTCGTGCATGGCAACGATAGATGTTTTCTGTTTTAAATCAATACTACTTTCCTTCATACAGAGAAGCAGCAATTGCCAGTTGTCCGACCGCTATTCCTCCGTCATTGCAGGGAATACGTCCCGGAACATATAAAGGAATGCTTTCCTTGACAAACATACGCTGCAACTGCTCCGTCAAACGTTTGTTCTGAAAGCAACCGCCGGAAATCACAACCTTCTCCACTCCCGTTTGCAACCTGTACAGCTTCGCTTTCTCCAACAACAACCATGACAGCGTATTATGGAAGCGGGAGGACAGATCACCTGCCGGAACGCCTGCATTCAGATCCTCTAAGATTCCTTTCAGCACCGGACGCATGGAAATAACCTCTTCTTCTATTAGAACAGAATAACGGCTTTGATGTTCATCCGATGCTAATTGTTCCAACTTGACAGGTGCTTCTGCTTGATGCGTAGAAACATCGCAAACACCCAATAACGAGGCGACAGCATCGAACAGTCTGCCTGCACTGGACGTATAAGGCGTATTAATGCCTTTCTCCATCATCTTCAGAAGCATTTGTATTTTAGCCTCTCCGATTCGCTGCACAAAGCCGGAAGGAAAAGGTAGTTCATCCCCGAAATAATGCCACAGGCAGGCAACCGCCATGCGCCAAGGCTCCGTCGAAGCTTTGTCACCTCCCGGAAGCGGCACATATTCCAGATGCGAAAGCCGCTTATAGCTCCTGCGATCGCAAAGGAAAATCTCACCGCCCCACGCCTTGCCGTCATCGCCTAAGCCCGTACCGTCCAGCACGAGTGCGATCACCGGCTCATCGAGGCCATATTCCAACATACAAGCTGCCGCATGTGCATGATGATGCTGTACGTGCAGCAAAGGGAGATGCAGGTCCGAAGAGAGACGTTCCGCTTCGCGAGACGAAAGATAGTCAGGATGTAAATCGCACACCAAGCGGGACGGCCGGAAACGGAAAAGATGCCGGAAACGTTCGAGCGACTCTGTGTAAAACCGGTATGTTTCCCAATTCTTCAGATCGCCGATATACTGGCTTTGCAGGATCGTCTCCCCTTTTCCCAATGCAAAAGTGTTCACCTTTTCAGCACCGAAAGCCAAAATTCCTTCCACCGGCATATCGGCAAAGAAAGGCTCTGGCACATATCCACGCGAGCGGCGCATCAGGCAAGGCTGTCCACCGCAAACCTGCAGGACGGAATCATCCACCCGGTTATGGATATCCCGATTATGATGAAGCAAAAGCGGCACTTTCCCCGCCAGTTGCCTTTCGGCTTCTCCAGGCGTAATGGCAATCGGGCAATCGCTGAGATTACCGCTCGTCATTACTAACACAGGCGTATCCAACCGTTCGAACCAATCTTCATGGATCGGCATATAAGGAAGCATACACCCTAAAGTTTGCATCCCCGGATTGACAGAGGCGGCCAGCGGACGGCGTTGTTTCAGCAACACGATCGGACGGCGCCACGAAAGGAGACATTCCTCTTCGACCCCGTTCAACCATGCAAACTGCCGGACCTGTTCCGGATTGCGGAACATCACGGCAAAAGGCTTCCCGTCGCGCTGTTTGATCTCCCGAAGGCGGGCGACAGCCTGCTCGTTCGTCGCGTCGCAGACCAGATGATAACCGCCGATCCCTTTTGCCGCGATCACCTCTCCTTCCCCAAGCAAGCGGGATGAGAGGGCGAGCAGCTCCGGATAGTCCGTCAGTGTTTCTCTGTTATATAATGTGTAGTAAGAAGGCCCGCAATGGTTACAGGCAACCGGTTCGGCATGAAAGCGGCGATCGCTGACGGTCGTATATTCCTTCCGGCATTCGGAGCACATCGGAAAAGCCGACATAGTCGTCTGCCGCCTGTCGTAAGGCAGATCGCAGATAATGGAAAAGCGCGGCCCGCAAAGGGTACAGTTGATAAAAGGATATTGCAGGCGGTGCGGTTGCGCCTTCCTGTCGCGCAGACATTCAGGACAGACGGCAATATCGGGAGCTACCTGCGTCACTTCGTCCGAATCCGAACGACTGGGAGTAATACGAAAATCCGTATAGGGGTTTTCTGCCATCACTATTTCCGAAACCGAGATACGATGGATGGAAGCCACGACCGGATGTTCGCGCCGGATGCGCCCGATAAGCTGTTCACGCTGCAAGGCTGTCAAGGCGGCACGGATGCAGACCCCGTTGTTCCGGTTGTCCACCTCTCCGCTAATTCCCATCTCACTGGCTATGCGATAAATAAACGGGCGGAAGCCTACTCCCTGTACTAAACCCTGAATGGTCAGAACTGATATGACAACACCCGTCTTTTTCATCTTTTCAATTTACGTTTTGACAAATGTAACCCCTTTCCTAAGAATAAACAAACATGCCGAATGGCTATTTTCTATAACCCTTATAAATTATATCTATCCGGGAGATAAACAGAAATGTGTGATATGATACATTTCTTCTGAACATATTGCCTACTTTTGGAGTTAGATAAATATAACAAAGATTATACTACTATGTGTCTTGCTATACCTGGAAAAATACTGAGCGTCGACGATTCTATTCCTGAGCTTAAAATGGCTAAAGTAGATTTTAGCGGGATTGTGAAAAACATCTGCATCCAATGGGTCAATGCAGGTGAAGGTGATTATGTCCTGGCACATGCCGGGATGGCGATTGCCGTTGTCGATGCCGAACAGGCTTGCGAAACGCTGGAAGATCTGAAGAAACTGACAATCGAATGAAATATATCGACGAATACCGGGATACGGAACAGGTCCGGTCACTTGTGCGGGCTATCCGGAAGGTGGTGACGAAACCCTGGCATATCATGGAGATATGCGGAGGACAGACGCATGCCATTGCCCGATATCGCCTGGAAGAGATGCTGCCGGAAAAGGTCAGGCTGCTTCATGGACCGGGCTGCCCGGTCTGTGTGACACCTGTCGGGATTATCGACCGGGCGCTCGGACTGGCGAAACGGCCGGATGTCATATTGGCCTCTTTCGGCGATATGATGCGCGTGCCGGGAAGCCGGGAAGACCTGCTCCGGGTGAAGGCACACGGGGCGGATGTCCGAATGTTGTACTCGCCGTTGGACGCCGTAGACCTGGCTGTCCGCTATCCGGATAAGCAAATTGTATTTTTCGCGATAGGGTTTGAGACGACTGCCCCTGTGCACATGATGGCCCTGAAAGAAGCGATACGCCGGAAACTGGATAACTTCTCTTTACTCACCTCCCTGTTCATGGTTCCACCGGCCATAGAGGCGATCTTGACAGACGCCGGGTCACGCGTGGACGGTTTCCTGACAGCTGGTCATGTCTGTGCTATAACCGGGAACGAAGCCTATCACCACCTGGCTGCCCGCTATAAAACACCGATGGTCGTCACCGGGTTCGAACCGGCCGACCTGCTCTATGGTATTTACCGCTGCCTGCTTCAGTTGGAAGCGGGTATATATAAGGTTGAAAATGCCTATAAACGGGCTGTTCCCGAAGAGGGAAATCCGGCAGCCCGCGCCCTGATGGCGGAGATGCTTGAAAGCTGTGACCAGGAATGGCGTGGAATTGGGATAATTCCGCAAAGCGGGATGCGTCTGCAAGAAGCGTTTGCACGATACGATGCCGCCCGACGTTTCCCCTTGTCGGCTGACGAGCAGTCTCTTTGCGATTCCGCGCCGAGCGTGGGAAGGGAGCGGTGCATCGCCGGCGACATCATGCGGGGAATCAAACAAACCAAAGACTGCCCCTTCTTTGGGACCCGCTGTACTCCGGAACATCCGGTCGGTGCACCGATGGTTTCATCGGAAGGTGTATGTGCAGCTTATTATAAATACAAATAAGACAACGAGATATGATAACAACCAATTGTCCCCTCCCTTTTACCGACTCCGACTGCGTGCTACTGGCACATGGCGGCGGGGGACGGCTGACGCACGAACTGATCAGCGGCATTTTCTACCCTGCCTTCCGCAACCCGTTGTTGGAACAGGACCACGACGGATGCGTCTTTCCAGTGGAAGCCGGGCGGATGGCCTGCTCGACCGATTCCTTCGTAGTAGACCCGATCTTCTTTCCCGGCGGTGATATCGGCGATCTGGCCGTGAACGGGACAGTGAATGACCTTGCCTGCTGTGGCGCCCGTCCGCTTTACCTGACAGCTGGGTTTATACTGGAAGAAGGGCTTCCGCTGTCTGACCTCCGACGCATTGTCAAGTCGATGAAAGCGGCTGCCGAACGGGCTGGCGTGCAGATCGTGGCTGGCGATACGAAAGTGGTGGAACGGGGCAAATGCGACAAACTGTTCATCAATACAAGCGGCATCGGTGTCGTACGCGAAGGTGTCCGCATCTCCCCCGACAGGGCACAACCCGGCGACGTGGTGATATGCAGCGGACCGATCGGCCCTCACGGCATCACCATCCTCTCCGCCCGCGAAAGCCTCGGATTCGAGACAAACCTGAAAAGCGACACGGTTTCGCTGAACAATATGATTGCCGGCTTGTTGGATTCTATAGAGGACGTCCATGTCCTGCGCGACCCCACGCGGGGAGGCGTGAGCGGGACACTGAACGAGATCGCACAGGCTGCCGGCGTGGAGATCATCCTGGACGAGGCTTCGCTGCCCATCCCGGATGCTGTGCGTGGAGCTTCGGAGATATTGGGCCTCGATCCGCTTTATGTGGCCAACGAGGGCCTGGTGCTGGCAATCCTGCCGGAAGAGAAGGCGGACAAAGCGCTCGCCATCATGCGAAACTGTCCCGAAGGGAAAGGTGCTGCCGTTATTGGCCATATCGGCATGAAAGGCAAACCGTTGGTGAAGATGAAGACCTTGTATGGCAACTACCGGATCGTCGATATGCTCAGCGGGGAACAGTTGCCGAGGATATGCTGATTTAGGGAGAAGAAAGAAACACAAATGACTAAGATATGGATAATAAAAGACCGTCTATCTACGAAGAATGCCTGGAGAAAGGCATCTCGCGCCGGGATTTCCTGAAATTCTGTACCACCGTTGCCGCCCTGATCGGACTCGAATCGAGCGGTGTGGCACAAGTAGTAAAAGCACTCGAAACGAAGCCCCGACTACCTGTCATCTGGCTCCACCTGCAGGAATGCACCTGCTGTAGCGAATCGTTCATCCGCTCCTATCATCCTACGGTGGGTAACCTGCTGTTCGATAACATCTCGCTCGACTACACCGAGACGCTGATGGCTGCCTCCGGTTTCCAGGCTGAAGCCTGCAAAGAGGAGACCATGAAGAAATATTGGGGAGAATATCTCCTGATGATTGAAGGCTCCATCCCTACCCGCGATGAAGCCTACTGCTGTGTCGGCGGAAAGAGCGCGATGCAGATCGTCGAAGAATGTGCCGAAGGGGCAAAAGCGATCATCGCATGGGGCAACTGCGCATCGGCCGGCTGCGTACAAGCCGCCAACCCTAATCCGACAGGAGCGAAAGCCATCCACAAACTGATCAAAGGCAAACCGCTGATGAACGTGCAGGGTTGCCCTCCTATCGCCGACGTAATGACAGGCGTTATCGTCTATATGCTGACCTACGACCGCATGCCGCAGCTCGACGCATTAGGACGTCCGAAGATGTTCTACAACCGCCGCGTACACGACACCTGCTACCGCCGTGCCAACTTCGATGCCGGCCTCTTTGTCGAAAGTTTCGACGACGAGAATGCCAAACGCGGTTACTGCCTTTACAAGGTTGGCTGCAAAGGGCCGAACACCTATAATTCCTGCGGTATAATCAAATGGAACGAGAGCACCAGCTACCCGATCCAGAGCGGGCATCCTTGCTTAGGGTGCAGCGAAGCGGGGTTCTGGGATATGAGCCCCTTCTATAAACGACTGCCCGACGTGCATGGCTTCGGTATTGAGGCAACTGCCGACCAGATCGGCCTGGCAGTCGGCGCCGCGACAGTTGCCGGCATTGCCGTACACGCCGTAGCCACTAACATACGCAAGAAGGAACTGATCGACAACGACGAGCCTGAAAGCAAATCCACAATCTAATCTCCATTTCTTAATTATCAATTATTAATTCAAAAGAGTCATGTCAGAAAGAATAGTAGTAGACCCGCTTACCCGCATAGAAGGCCATCTTCGTGTAGAGGCTGAAATAGAGAACGGTAAGATCAAGGACGCATATAGCTCCGGCACAATGGTGCGCGGAATCGAGACAATCGTGAAAGACCGCGACCCGCGCGATGCCTGGGTATTCGTAGGACGTGTCTGCGGGGTTTGTACCTCCATCCACTCCCTTTGTTCTGTCAGGGCGGTTGAGAATGCGTTCGATATCGTGATACCTCCCAATGCCCAACTGGTGCGCAACATCATGGAGGCAGTTTTATATATGCACGACCATGTCGTCCATTTTTACCAGTTGCATGCGCTCGACTGGGTAGACGTCGTCTCCGCCCTCAAAGCCGATCCCGCCCAGGCTTCTGTCCTTGCCCAACAACTCTCGCCCTGGCCGAAAAGTTCTGTCGGCTATTTCACAGCACTGAAAGAACGGCTCACGAAGTTTGTCGGCAGCGGACAGCTCGGCATCTTCGCCAACGGCTACTGGGGACATCCGGCCTATAAACTGACACCCGAACAGAACCTGATTGCCGTAGCCCACTATCTCGAAGCCCTCGAATGGCAGAAGGAAGTGGTTAAAGTGCATGCCGTTTTCGGCGGTAAGAACCCGCATCCGAACTACTTAGTAGGCGGTATGCCGTGCAGCATCGACCTGAACGAGGCAAACGCCGTCAACACCGAGCGTCTGGACCTGGTCAAACAAAAGTTACAAGAAGCAAAGACCTTTATCGACCAAGTTTATGTGCCCGACCTGCTGATGATCGCGAATGTCTACAAGGACGAATGGAGCAAAATCGGCGGCGGCGTCAGGAACTATCTCTCCTACGGTGATTTCCCGATGTTCGAATATGGGGATACGGACAGCTACAAGATGCCGCGCGGGACCGTCCTGGATCGCGACCTGAGCCGAGTACATCCCGTCGATGCCAACTCATCCGAAGAGATCAAAGAATATATCTACCACTCCTGGTACACCTATACGCAAGGCGACAAAGCCGGCCTGCACCCGTACGAAGGCGAAACGAACCTGAACTACACCGGCCCCCGTCCGCCCTATACACATCTGGATGTAAAAGACAAATACAGCTGGATCAAGACGCCGCGCTGGAAGGAAGAACCGATGGAAGTCGGTCCGCTGGCCCGTATGATCGTAGCATATGCCGCCGGCAAGGAACCGCAAAAGACCCTGATCGACGACACCCTGAAACAGCTCGACCTGCCGGCCGAAGCCCTCTTCTCGACCCTCGGACGCACGGCTGCCCGCGGACTGGAAAGCAAGTTGGCTGCTGACTGGGCATTGGAGTTCTACGACCGCCTGATCAAGAACTTAGAGAACGGCGATTCCCGCATGGTCAACCATTATATGTGGGAAAAGGAAACCTGGCCCAAACAGGCGCAAGGTGTCGGCCTGACCGAAGCGCCGCGCGGGGCCCTCGCCCACTTCATTGTGATCGAGGACAAGAAGATAAAGAACTACCAGATGGTCGTGCCAACAACCTGGAACGCCTCCCCGCGTGACGAAAAGGGCATCCTTTCCGCTTACGAATCGGCCCTGATCGGTACTCCGGTGTACGATCCGAAACAGCCGTTGGAGATTCTCCGTACCATCCACTCGTTCGACCCCTGCTTAGCTTGTGCCGTGCACCTGTACGACGAAGAGGGGAAATATGTGCATCAAATGGATATGTTTTAATCATGCAGTTCAATGAAAAGTCGTAAGAAACGTTTAAGAGAAGTATATGTGTGGGAGCTTCCCGTGCGCATCTATCACTGGCTGAATGCACTCTGTATCGTGATACTCTGCATCACCGGTTTCATCATAGCCGATCCGCCCGCCATCATGACAGAAACGGAGGCTAACTTCAGTTATTGGTTCGGGACGGTGCGCTTTATCCATTTTGTGGCGGCGTTCGTGTTCTTCTTCAACTTCGTTTTCCGCCTGTATTGGGGATTCGTCGGGAACCGGTATGCGCGCTGGAACAACTTCATCCCGCTGAAGAAGTCGCAATGGAAAGAGATTGTCGAAGTGATAAAAGTGGATATCCTGATGATCAAGAACAAGCCGGTAGACAGTATCGGGCATAACGCGTTGGCGAGTGTGATCTATTTCGGCATCTTCTGGGCGTTCCTGCTGCAATCCATAACCGGATTCGGCCTGTATGCCAAGATGAGCGAATCTATATTTCCGCAACTCTTCGCCTGGACAGTCCCGTTAATAGGCGGCGATCTGGTGGCACGCGAGATTCATCATTTCCTGATGTGGTTCTTCATCCTTTTCGCGATCGTGCACATTTACCTGGTGTTCTACCACGATTATATCGAGCAACGCGGCGAAACGTCTTCCATCATCGGCGGTTGGAAGTTTATCGAAGAAGAGATTGCCGATAAGGAAGAAGTTACGGAGACAGCCGAAACAATCACCAAATCAGCCCGTAAAAATGAATGAAAAGATATTGATCCTGGGTGTCGGCAACCTGCTGTTGAAAGACGAAGGTGTCGGCATCCACGTAATCCGCGCCTTAGAAAATGAGGAACTGCCTCCCAACGTCTCCCTGATGGACGGCGGGACAGGCGGATTGCACCTGATCGCCTGGATACAGGATTACGACCGCATTATCATGGTCGACGCCACACTCGACGATAATCCGCCGGGCACCATCCGCCTGATCCGTCCGCGCTATGCAACAGACTTCCCTCCGCTTATGAGTGCGCACGAGATCGGTCTCCGGGACATGATCGAGGCAATGATACTGACAGGAAAATTGCCGGATATCCAGCTGATCGTTATCTCCGCAGCGGATATCAGCGAGGTGGGAATGGAACTGACGCCTGTTGTGGAAGCGGCAGTTCCGAAGGTGGTGGAGCTTATTCGATCCTGTTTATCTCACCAATGAAATAGATCGCGCCCGTGCTGTATTCGCTGATCAGATAAATAAACGGGCGGTTCACGAAGAAATCCATCTTCTGTATCTCCGGTCTCGGGCCCGGCGAAGAAACCCAGCCCTCGCCCATTGTGACGGCTTCAGCTTTCGTCCCTTCTTCGTCTACCTCTATGCGGGCTTTCTGCAAGGCGCGCGACAGGAAAATCCGTTCCCGGCTTAGTTTGGAGAAGTCTGCATCCGCGGCGGAAAATGCCGATGTGATGCCTAACGCCTGCAAAACATCATTCAGTTCAATATCGTATGAAGTCGAGAAACGGGGCAGCTTCAAATGAATCTGATAACCGTTACGGTTCCCGGGAAGCAGCCTCCACGACTCACCCGTCAATGAGGCGATCACTTCGGCATTCGTCACTCCTTCGTCCGGCAATAGGATCGACATGGAAAACGCGCCGTTGCCGTACGAGCGTGACAACATACGGAACTTCTCATGCTCGCAAACAACGCCGGAAAAAGAGGCATTCATCATCTGCACCTCCTGTTCACGTCCCTGTGCATCGGTAAAGAGATCCTTTTTCGTATTGCTTATCTCGAAAGGCGTGCTCCATTCGCCCCGGAAAGCAATTGCATTCAATAAATAGATGCTGGCATTCGGATTGATCTCATCCAATATCTTCGGAATCCGGCCATCCGTATTCTTGGAAGTCCAGTCGTTGATCTGCTTCAAGGCATCCGGTTTGGAGAAATCCAGGTTACGCACAATGGCTTTATAATAGGACTCATTCGCCTCCCGGAAAGCCGGCAACACGTTAAGTCCGTTTCTTACCCAAATGGAGTTTGCCGTATGAACCGTTACCTGCGGGTCGATGTCGGCAGAGGCGACAAGCATCTTCTGGTTATACGCATTTATCTCATCAGGCTGCGCTCCCTCAAATCCCAATGTCCGGGCGATCTCTTCCGCTGTCTTTCCGGCCGCTCCGTTATTAAGCATGGACATCATGTAGTTGACACTGATCGGCGACAGGATTATATTAGTCGGCTGTGCATGGCTGCTGCTGACCTGGCGGAACAGGGAAAAGGCGAAATCGTTGCCTGCATCGGCAAGGGCTTGTTCGGACTTGGTCAACGGAATATCCGTGCGGTCTTTTTTAGGCACAACATCATCGCCATTATCACAAGAGGCGAACGCACAAAGTACAAATAAGGCAAAAACAAGTTTCTTCATGATTCTTTTCGTTTTATAATTAGTTTATATACAATAAATGCAAGGCGAAAAGAAACCTTGCATCATCTTCAGATAAAATTTTGAAGTGTGTCAAAACTGCCCTGTTCCCGCGCTTGACGCGGGATCGCATTAAAACCGACCGTATAAACAATTGATTGATAAGGCCTGTTCTATTGCGGCCCCGCGTCAAGCGCGGGGACAAGGGGATTTTGACACACTCACCAATATTATTCCAATACTAAAACCTCGTTGTCCTTATAGCTTTCGTAGCTGGAAACGATAACTTTCTCGCCTGCTTCCAGACCGTCGATCACTTCATAGTACTGCGGGTTCTGACGGCCGATCTTGATCTTGCGGCGATAAGCCTTCTTGCCGTCTTTGTCGAGTACGAAAATCCAGCTGCCGCCCGTACTCTGGAAGAATGTTCCACGCGGGATGATGATGCTTTCTGTCGGCTTACCAAGTTCCAGACTGATATAATAAGTCTGTCCGCTGCGGATATTATCGGGACGTTCGCCTGTGAAAACGAAATCCGTACGGAACTTGCCGTCACGCACTTCCGGATAAACCTTGCGTACGCTCAATGCGAAGTTAGCACCCTGGCGTTCGAAAGTTGCAGATAATCCCTGCTTTACGCGGTCGATATAATGTTCGTCGATCATGACTTCGATCTTATAATCCGAGAGGTCGTTGATCTGTCCGATCTTCTGTCCGGCAGAAACATTCTGGCCTAAAACTACATCCAGCAAACCCAACTCTCCGTCGATCTGTGAACGGACATTCAGGTGTTCTTTCCGTTCGTGTACCAATGCGATATTTTTACGCATATTAGCCAAACTGGTCTCCATTTCTTCCATCTGGATTGTACGGGAGATGGAATCCTGACGCAAACGTTCTACAACCAAATTATATTTCTTGCTTGCCAGTTCATAGTCTTCTTGCGCTTTCAGAAACTCTTCCTTGGCAATCAGGTTTTCTTCATACAGCTTCTTCTGTTGGTTGTACGCACGGCGAAAGCGTGTGATATCCACATCTAATTGAGCCTTTTCCAACTGGTTGTTCAGCTTATCCTGCTCCATTGCCACCTGTGTGTTACGCAGGAAGTTCTGCTTTTCCGCCAACTGAGCTTCCGCATCCAGAATCTGCAGGTCGAGGCCGGAATTGGAAAGACGGACAATAACATCCCCTTTCTTCACCTGTGCGCCTTCTTCCACTACTTTTTCCTGCACGATACCGCCTTCTTCGGGGCTAAGCTGCACAACCGTGATCGGCTGCACCTGTCCGTCCACGCGAACAAAGTCGTTGAACTGTTCCTTTGTCACATTCCCGATGTTAATACCGCGGGCATCCACCTTCAATGTCGAAGCATGATCACCGAAAATGATCCATCCTACCAAAACCAGGAAAAAAGCACCACCTGCTACATAAGGAATATGCTTCTTCTGAAGACCTTTCTTTTTTTCTAACTGTATATCCATGATTGTATGTTTTTATTTCTTATTTTTCAGTTCTAAATTCTCAATTCTCATTTATAAGCGGCTGGCCCTTATAGTAATCGACTTGCCTGCATTTCATCAGATATAATAGACGCCTCTGTAAAAGATCGGCTTTTGAGTTCAGTAAAGTCGTTGCATTTGTCTGTACATCGAGCGGGCTCATCAATCCCTCTTCAAATTTACGAAGTGTAACCTGATATGCCAAATCATCAGCTTTTACTTTCTTTTCCATCTGAATCGTTTCCTTTGCATAACCTTCTCTGTCGAGAACAGCCAATTCTACATCTTTCTGCAGCTGGCGAAGTGTCTCCGTTTGCTTTTCGTAAGCGATCCGGACATTATTGCGGGCCCGGCGCAGATTAGTTATACGTGATAAGCCATCGAACAATGGAAAACTAAAACTGAAATAAATATATTCCCCGCGGTTATTCTTAAACTGGCTTTTGAAAGAAGATGCAGCAGTTTCAGATTTTAAATTTTCAAAATAGCTGGTCGAAATACCGGCTTCGACAGACAGAGACGGAAGCAACTTCCCTTTTGTTATTAAATAGTTCATTTTACTGGTTTTCAACTGAAATTCGGCCTGCAAGGCGGTCGGGTTATTTGCCATGGCATAATCCTGTATCGCACTGATAGACTCTTCGGCCCGTATGCTTTCTACCTGTGGTACAGCCGTATCGACTTCCAGTTCCAAATCGGAAGGATAGTTCATCGCATTCTTCAACGTCATCATCGCCGTATTGTAGAGATTCTGCTGATGCGTCAGATTATAGTCGTCACCGGCAGCCTGCGACTCGATCTGGGCAACATCCGCCTTACCTTTAAGCCCTAATTCTTCCTGACGTTGGGTTTTATATAAAAGGCGCTTACTATCTTCCAACTTATCGGCACACATTTTTACCAGTCCCTGGTAATACACAACAGTAATATAGGCATCCATAATACTGATTGCCAAATCATCTTTCTGTTTCTGCAAATCATTTCTACCCATGTGACGGTTCACATTGGCCAGACGCCATTGGTTAATCAACTGTCCTCCTCTGAAAAGCGGCAATGAAGCATAAGCTCCATAGCCATTATTAAAGGTTGACGTATTTACATAAGTATTAGTTCCCGGGTCAACAGAACGACCGAACCTGTATTGAGCATCGACCTGCGTACTGATAGTAGGTAAAAAAGAGGCTACAGCCGACTGTTGCTCGGCTTGATATGTATTATTTGTATAGGCCTGTTGTTTCACCTTCGGACTGTTTTCCACCGCATACCGCATGCAATCGTCCAAACTCCAGATTTTATCCTGCGCCAACATCGGGGCAAGCAGGCTAAACGAAAGAACTGTTGTAATTATTATCTTTTTCATTGCTGTATTATTTTCTACCTGATAAAATGCAAAGAGCGTGCCAAAATAGTCAATCCATTATAATACAAAGCATTAATAATATATTCATTTTGAACGAGTGTCAAAAAATTGGACAGTGCTGTAAAAGAATTAGACAATGGCAAAAGCCTTTTTTATTCAGGGATTCATTTTTTTTGCAGAACTGAACTATCCCGTTCCCGCGCTCCGACGCGGGATCGCAAAGGAACAGGTTTTGTCCTAAACTGGTAAATGATGATTCAGGATGCGGCAGGCTATTTTGCGATCCCGCGTCGGGGCGCGGGAACGAGGTAGTTCACTTTTTCTTAAATTCGATCCCCTCTAACTTTCAACTCTTAACTTTCAACTTTCAACTACTTAGGGGGGCTTATTGTATAAAACGCATTTTTCAGGTTTAAGAGAGACTCGAAATCTAATAAATGTTAATCCGCTTTTTGGGCGTCAAAATGGGACTTTTTCCTCTTTTTTGAGTGTTTTCCGCCATTACGACCGTCCTAATCTCTATTACGACCGTGCTAATAGGTAGTGCACTCGGCACCTCGCGAAGATTAGGACGGTCGTAATGGCGATTTGAACGGTCATAATTGGAAAAAGGACCGTTTTAAGGGCAAAAAAGCACCTGAATTTCCTTGGGATATTAGGGACGCCGTCCGTTTTATTTTCAAATATTCGATTCTCCGGGAGTTAAGCTTTATCACATTGTCGGCGTTTCCATCTTTCAGTAATCAAATTGCACGCTTTTTGGAATGGGCTCGGCACCTCATTTTCTCTGTTGTCATCCGCAAAGGCTAAAACCATGAAAAGAGTCAATCCAAAACCGATCAGAATTTCGGACGAAATAGAAAAACGGACAAAAAGAGGGTTATTGTAAATTTTGTCGAATAATTGGTTATATTCGCACAATCATAAACGAGTTACATCATATATTATAGAAATATGAAATGGATATACTTTTTTGCCGTATCATCACTCATGATGATTGCCTGTAATGATAGCAAGACAACAAAAGAGAACGAAAGTGTCAACCAGACATTGCAAACTATTTTCAACCGCAAAAGCGTACGGAAATATACGGAACGACCAGTTGAAAAAGAAAAATTAGAAATGCTTGTCCGTGCAGGCATGGCTGCGCCTTCTTCGCGCGACCGCCGCCCCTGGGAGTTTGTGATTGTGACGGACCGCGATCTTTTGGACACAATGGGAGACGGCTTGCCTTTGGCACGTATGCTGAAAGATACCAAACAGGCTATTATCGTATGCGGAGATACGCTTAAGTCGAATAATGCCTGGATGCTCGACTGTTCGACGGCCGCCCAAAACATACTGCTTGCCGCCGAATCAATGGGCCTGGGAGCCGTATGGACAGCCGCCTATCCTTATCCCGAACGGATGCAGGTCGTGCGGGACGCCTTGCAACTTCCGGAACATATCATTCCCCTGACCGTAATTCCGCTCGGCTATCCGACAGGTCAGGAAAAGCCTAAAAATAAATTCAACGAACAGCAGATACATTATAACAAATGGTGAGAATAAATTATCTTTGCATCTCAAATACAAGAAAAATACATGACAAAACAAGGCACCATACTGGTTGTAGACGATAACAAAGGAATCCTTACCGCAGTACAGATGCTGTTGGGCACTTGCTTCGAGAAGGTGATTACCATTTCTACTCCGAATAAGATAAAATCCACATTGCACGATGAGAATATAGATGTTGTTCTGTTGGATATGAATTTCAGCGCCGGCATCAATACCGGCAACGAAGGGCTGTTCTGGCTCTCGGAAATAAAGAAGGAAGATGCATCGATACAGGTCGTTCTTTTTACGGCATACGCGGATATCGACCTTGCCGTACGGGGAATCAAGGAAGGAGCGACCGATTTTGTCGTCAAGCCCTGGGACAACGCCAAGCTGCTGGAAACGTTGCGGACTGCCTATAACATACGGATAGCCAACCGCAAAGGCATCGCACTTGCCGACAACAAGCTGGTCGTCTCCAAAGAAAGCGGCATGTTCTGGGGAGAAAGTAGCGCCATGCAACAACTCCGCTCCCTGATCGAAAAGGTCGCCCGGACGGATGCCAACATCCTGGTCACCGGTGAGAACGGAACAGGTAAGGAAATGCTTGCCCGCGAAATACATATGCTTTCCAACCGGAAGAAAGAGACATTGGTCCCGGTCGATATGGGAGCCATCACGGAAACGCTTTTTGAAAGCGAACTGTTCGGCCACGTCAAAGGAGCTTTTACCGATGCGCGAGCAGACCGACCGGGAAAATTCGAGGTGGCCAACAACGGTACGCTCTTCTTAGATGAGATCGGGAACCTCTCCTATCACCTGCAAGCCAAGCTGTTGACCGTCCTGCAACGCCGCAGCATCGTCCGCGTGGGAAGCAACACGCCCATTCCGGTCAATATCCGACTGATCTGCGCGACAAACCGCGACTTGCAGGAAATGGTTGAGAAAGGCGATTTTCGCGAAGACTTGCTCTATCGCATCAATACGATTCATGTAGAGATTCCGCCCCTTCGCGAACGGCCGGAAGACATCGTTCCCCTCACCGAAATATTCCTGTCCAAATATGCCAATATCTATGGAAAAACAACCATGCAC
Organism: Parabacteroides sp. AF17-28; assembly: GCF_003479205.1. Taxonomy (NCBI): domain Bacteria; kingdom Pseudomonadati; phylum Bacteroidota; class Bacteroidia; order Bacteroidales; family Tannerellaceae; genus Parabacteroides; species Parabacteroides sp. AF17-28. Next base: position 53,298 of record NZ_QUGV01000004.1, read on the forward strand.
CTCAGTCCGGATGCCAAAGAGAAACTGAGCGCACAGCCCTGGTTCGGAAACATCCGGGAACTGGAACACACCATCGAAAAGGCGGTTATCATTGCCGAAGGAAACGTGTTGGAGGGAAACGATTTCGATTTTCCGCGTGCCAAAAAGGAATCGGCGACAAAAGAAGCGACGACTTTGGAAGAAATGGAATACAACATGATAAAGAGCGCCATGGACAAATACAGCGGTAACCTGTCGCTCGTCGCCAGCCAGTTGGGAATCTCCCGGCAGACGCTGTATAACAAGATCAAACGATACGAACTGTAATGCTGAAAGGGATTTTCCATAATTTCTATCTCCGTCTGGCAGTATTTATCATACTGACGGTAGCAGAGACCTGGTTTGCTCTCCAAAAGGAGTGGATATGGTTCATCCCGCTTATGGCCGTATGGATTTTTCTGCTCCGGCAAATCCTGTTGTCGGACAAACGGAATGCCCAGAAAGTCGCGTTTATGTTCGATGCGATCGACAACAGCGACTATGCATTCCAATATGCGACACGCGGCCGTTCGTCCAACGATAAGCTGGTCAGCGAGTCGTTAAACCGTATTACCCAGATTCTTTTCCAGGCAAAGGCAGACGCTGCGCAGAAAGAGAAATATTACGAGCTGATCATGAACTCGGTCAACACCGGTATCATCGTGCTCGACGACAATGGTGTGATCTTCCAGACCAACAACGAAGCCTTGCGGCTGTTGGGAATGTCGGTCTTCACCAATGTCCGCCAACTCGGGCGTATCGACGAAAATCTGGAAAACACCGTGCGGAACATCCAGCCGGGCGACAAACATCAGATATCGTTTACCAACGAACGCGGCAACGTACACTTGTCTATCCGTGTTTCCGAAATGACCTTGCAGGAAAAGCACGTGCGCATCCTGGCGATCAACGATATCAACAGCGAGCTGGATGAGAAGGAAATCGACTCCTGGATACGCCTGACACGCGTCCTGACGCACGAGATCATGAACTCCGTCACGCCTATCACTTCACTCAGCGACACGCTCCTCTCCCTCCATGAAAATGCGGACGACGATATACGCAGCGGCCTGGAAGTGATCAGCACGACCGGAAAAAGTCTGATTTCGTTTGTGGAGTCTTATCGGAAATTCACGCATATCCCGACGCCTGAACCTTCCCTGTTCTATGTCCAAAAGTTCGTAGAACGCATGGTGAAACTCGCCCGTCATCACAACAACTTCCCGAACATCACGATCAACGTCAGCGTCGAGCCGTCCGACCTGATCGTCTATGCGGACGAGAACCTGATTTCGCAGGTTGTCCTGAATCTGCTGAAAAACGCCATGCAGGCAATCGGAAGCGAGCAGGAAGACGGCCTGATCGAAGTAAAAGCCTATTGTAACGAAGAGGAAGCCGTCCTGATAGAAGTCAGCAACAACGGCCCCGTCATTCCGCAGGAAGAGGCCGAACATATTTTCGTACCATTCTTCACGACCAAAGAGGGCGGCAGCGGCATCGGGCTGTCCATCTCCCGCCAGATCATGCGCCTGTCCGGAGGAAGCATCGCCCTCAAGAGCGCTCCGGCAGCCAAACGGACAACGTTTATTCTGACGTTCCCTTGATGAAGGGATAAAAATTATCAATTATCATAAACATTTCAAACGCCAAATGTTTTATATCTTTGAGCCGTAAATAAAGATTTATGAACATATTAGACAAACTCAAAATCAATCACCGTCCAAGCGCGGGAGCTTTGGATCTTCTGAAATATATCGGTCCGGGACTGTTAGTTACTGTGGGGTTTATCGATCCGGGGAACTGGGCGACTAATTTGGCGGCGGGTTCGGAATTCGGATATGCGCTGCTTTGGGTGGTTACGTTTTCTTCTATCATGCTGATTATTATCCAACATAACGTTGCGCACTTAGGAATTGTAACCGGGCTTTGCCTGTCGGAAGCGACCAATAAATATATGCCGCGTACATTGAGCCGCCCGATCCTGATTTCGGCGATGCTCGCCAGTGTTTCCACTTCATTAGCGGAGATTTTAGGTGGAGCCATTGCCCTTCGGATGCTGTTCGGGATGCCGATTAAGGTCGGGGCTGTGATCGTGACCATTGCCTGCTTAGGCATGTTGATGACCAACACATACAGTAAGATCGAACGCTGGATCATCATGTTCGTTTCGATCATCGGACTGTCTTTCCTCTATGAACTGGCGCTGGTCGACGTGCAGTGGGGAGCCGCCATCGAAGGCTGGATAAAACCGACTTTCCCGGAAAACTCCATGCTGATAATCATGAGTGTATTGGGTGCTGTCGTGATGCCGCACAACCTGTTCCTGCACTCGGAAGTCATTCAGAGCCGCGAATGGAACCTGGAAGATGAGCCGGTTATCAAAAAGCAGTTGAAATATGAGTTCTACGACACATTGCTGTCAATGGTTATCGGTTGGGCAATCAATTCGGCGATGATTATCCTGGCTGCATCGGCTTTCTATAAACACAATATAGCAGTGGATGAACTGGACCAGGCGCAACAACTGTTGGTCCCATTGGTAGGAAGCAATGCGGGAGCTATCTTTGCCGGGGCGCTTCTGCTGGCAGGTATTTCATCCACGATCACATCCGGAATTGCCGGAGCCTCAATTTTTGCCGGCTTCTATGGCGAGGCATACAATCATAAAGACCTCCATTCCAAATTGGGAGTCCTGCTGTCGTTTGTCCCTGCCCTGCTCATTATCTTCATTGTCGGCGATCCGTTCAAGGGGCTGATCTATTCGCAGATGTTGTTAAGCGTGCAGCTCCCGATCACTGTTTTTACACAAGTCTACCTGACATCCAGTAAAAAAGTCATGGGCAAATTCGTTAATACACGTTCCACGACGATCCTGTTGATTGCTTTAGGGACGCTTGTAACGGTTTTGAACGTCGCACTTCTGATAAGTCTGATTTAATACAATAACCCCCTGTTAAAATCCGGGCGGATATGGGGATGTGTCAAAAGTAAGTTCTAACGCTTTAGCGTGTCATTGCGGGCTTGACCCGCAACCTTATACTAAACTGATTTACAGTGATTAGAATGAGATGGCGGGTCAAGCCCGCCAGGACACAGATGCTATAAATAGGACTTTTGACACATCCCCTTCCGCGTCCGCCTGAAATCTTGTCTGCAGGCGTCTTTATTTTCATGCAAGTGTAACCGAAGTTCCATGGGCATGAAATCGAAATTCCATGCCCATGAAAATAAAATTTCATGCAGACTGATTAAAAAAGACATTTTGACAGAATTTGGAAGAGGTAAATATTCTTTGAAAAAACACAGATAAATGCCTTGAAGTTTTACAAGAAATATACAATAAGCCTCAGATTCGGATTGGAATTAATGGTGCAATAACTCCCATTAATGAGGTGAAAACCCCAATTAAAGAGGTAAAAACCCCCATTAATGGGACAATAACTCCCCAAAAAAGCATGTTAAGTACACAAAGTAAAGTAAAGGAAAGAAAAGGAAAATAAAGGAAAGGAAAATAAATCTTATTATTATCATCATCATCGTGTGTGCGCGAGAGAGGTCGTGATCGTGGATGAAAAGATTTTTCGATTATCAGTTGCATTCCGCCCTTTATTTTTGTATCTTTGCAAACTTTGAATAGAAAACATTTAACTACAAAGATGAGCGATATCAAAACGAACGAAGAAGAAGGCAAAAAGAGCTTGAACTTCATTGAAGCAATGGTTGAAAAAGACTTGGCGGAAGGTAAAAACGGCAAACGCGTACAGACCCGTTTCCCGCCCGAACCAAACGGATACCTGCATATCGGACATGCCAAAGCCATCTGCCTGGATTTCGGTATTGCCGAACAGTATGGCGGCGTCTGCAACCTGCGCTTCGACGACACAAACCCCGTAAAAGAAGATTTGGAATACGTGGATGCCATCAAGGAAGACATTGAATGGCTGGGTTACCACTGGAATAATATATATTACGCATCCGATTACTTCCAGCAACTCTGGGACTTTGCAGTCCAGCTGATCAAAGAAGGAAAAGCATACGTCGACGAGCAGACTTCCGAACAAATTGCGGCCCAGAAAGGGACGCCGACGCAACCGGGAACAAACAGCCCGTACCGCGACCGGCCGATCGAAGAGAGCCTGGAACTGTTCAACAAGATGAACAGCGGCGAGCTGGAAGAAGGCTCGATGGTGTTGCGCGCCAAGATCGACATGGCCAATTCAAACATGCACTTCCGCGACCCGATCATCTACCGCATCGTCAAGACTCCGCACCACCGCACAGGCGACAAGTGGAAAGCCTATCCGATGTACGACTTTGCACACGGACAGAGCGACTTCTTCGAAGGCGTCACCCATTCGCTGTGCACACTCGAATTTGTGGTACACCGCCCGCTGTATGATCTCTTCATCGACTGGCTGAAAGAGGGCAAAGACCTGAACGACAACCGTCCGCGTCAGACCGAGTTCAACAAACTGAACCTGAGCTACACGCTGATGAGCAAGCGTAACCTGTTGACGTTGGTGAAGGAAGGACTGGTTAACGATTGGGACGATCCGCGTATGCCGACGATCTGCGGTTTCCGCCGTCGCGGTTATTCACCGGAATCCATTCACAAGTTTATCGACAAGATCGGTTACACGACTTACGATGCGTTGAACGAATTTGCCTTGTTGGAAAGCGCTGTTCGCGAAGATCTTAACACCCGTGCCACCCGCGTGTCGGCCGTTCTGAATCCGGTCAAGCTGATTATCACCAACTATCCCGAGGGACAGGTTGAAGAGATGGAAGCGATCAATAATCCGGAAGATCCGTCGGCAGGAAGCCATACGATCGAATTCAGCCGCGAGCTGTGGATAGAACGCGAAGACTTCATGGAAGATGCTCCGAAAAAGTTCTTCCGCATGACGCCGGGACAGGAAGTGCGTCTGAAAAACGCCTACATCGTGAAATGTACAGGCTGCAAGAAAGACGCTGACGGCAATATCGAAGAAATCTATTGCGAATACGACCCGAACACGAAGAGCGGTATGCCGGACAGTAACCGGAAGGTGAAAGGCACGCTCCACTGGTTGAGCTGCGCACACTGCCTGCCTGCCGAAGTACGCCTGTACGACCGCTTGTGGAACGTGGAGAATCCGCGCGACGAATTGGCTGCCATTCGCGAAGCCAAGAACTGTTCGCCGTTGGAAGCAATGAAAGAGATCATCAACCCCGACTCGCTGAAAATACTGGAAAACTGCTATGTCGAAAAGTTCCTGGCAAATGCCAAACCGCTCGATTACCTGCAGTTTCAACGTATCGGTTATTTCAATGTGGATAAAGATTCCACAGCCGGTAAATTAGTCTTTAACCGTACCGTATCCCTGAAAGATACCTGGAGTAAGGTGAAAGATAAATAATGTGCCAATATTTCAATATGCCAATGTGCCAATGAGAAAAAAAGAAGGTATCTCACGTCTGTTACAGCGCTATCTGTCCGGTCACCAGGAAGGCAGGGACGCCTATTTTGATGCCGATGAGATAGATAGCCTGTTGGACAGTTTTGAAGAATCGGACGATTATACTTACTACGATGAAGTCTTGGCCTTAGGTCTGAGGCTTCATCCCGGTAATACCGATTTGCAGGTCAGGCAATGCAAGTCGTTCGTCTATAACGAAGACTATGAAAGTGCACTTGCCCTGATCGAGACAATCGCCGAAACGGACAATCAGGATCTCGACATGCTGCGTCTGGAATGTTACGTCATGCAAGATTCCTATGACAAAGTGATCGGATATACGGAAAAACTCATTGCCGATAAATGCGAATATCTGGAAACTATATTCGAATATATCGCTCCTATCCTGGGCGATGCGGAGATGAATAAAGAGGCACACGATTACATCAATCGCGGGCTGATGCTCTTCCCCGACAATATGATCTTGAAAGACGAGCTTTGCTATAATCTGGAAATTGAAGGCGATATCGAAAAAGCGATCGGGATCTGTAACGAACTGATCGACAAGAATCCTTATTCCAACGATTACTGGTTTACACTCGGCCGCCTCTATTCGATCAGCGGGGATTATGAGAAAGCAATCGAAGCGTTCGACTTTGCCCTTACCTGTGACGATTCGGATGAAGAGTTGAAAATACTGAAGGCCTATTGCCTTTACATGAATGAGAATTATGAAAAGGCAATCGAGGTGTATAACGAAATCGCAACAACTGATGAGATACGCTCCCGTATCACACCGTTGCTTGCCGAATGTTATGTAAAGTTGGAAGATTACGAAAAGGCTTATGACCTATTGAAAGAACAACTTAGCCGGAACGGTTTGCAGGAAGATTCCAGCACTTACATTAATTATATCCGTTGTTGTGTCGAGACAGGACGTGAAAAAGAGGCTTCCGAGAATCTGATGAAAGCCTCCAGGCTGTTTCCTAAAAACGTCCGGATCCTCTCTCTGTTAGCTTTGACGTATCTGGAAAACGGAGAGGAAAAGAAGGCTGTGGAGGTGACAGACCGCCTGTTTAATGTCCTCGACAAGTCGGACGACAAAAATCAGGAAGATTTCGAAAGCCTGTTCCATGCCGGTCAATATCTGTATATGAAAGGGGATATAGACAAGGCTTTGCAATATTATAAGAAAGTCTTCGATGCCAATCCGAAAATGCCTCAGATGCATCTCCACTTAGCAATGGCTTATCTGGCAAAAGGAGATCTGAAACATTTCGGGGAGCATTTCCGGCAGACTTCTCCCAATGAAGTGTTCGAATATCTGAAAAATTCCGGTCTCGATTTTGATAAAATTACCGACGAGACAAACTACAAACATATTGCTCCGGAAGATCTGGTGAAAGAATTCCTCAATAATAAGGATAATAACAACTAAACATGAAAAGAAATCTAAAAGACTACGGCCTCTTAGTTTTAAAAGGCATGGGTATGGGTGCGGCGGATGTCGTGCCCGGCGTATCGGGCGGAACCATCGCCTTCATTGTTGGGATCTATGAAGAGTTGATCGACTCGATCAAAAGTATTAACGCATCCAGCTTGAAACTGCTCTTTACCGGAAAGATTGCGGCTTTCTGGAATGCGATAAATGCAAATTTCCTGTTGTCCATTGTTGCCGGGATCGGGATCAGTATCTTTTCATTAGCCAAGATTATTACCTGGTTGCTGACGGATCATCCGATTCTCGTCTGGTCTTTCTTCTTCGGCCTGGTGCTGGCTTCAACCTGGTTTGTATCCAAAGATATCCGGAAATGGGATTGGAAAACGATCCTGAGCTATATTATCGGAATCGTAGTCGCTTTCTATATAACGGTTGCCACTCCGGCTGAAACGCCGTCCAATCTGCTCTTCATCTTCCTTTGCGGGGCAATTGCCATCTGTGCGATGATCCTGCCGGGGATATCGGGCAGTTTTATTCTGGTGCTTTTAGGTAAATATTTCTACATCATGGAGGCGGTGAAGACATTCAACATACCTGTGATGTTGGTGTTTATCGGTGGTGCAGCGATCGGTATTACGAGTTTCTCACGCATATTGTCATTTGCTCTCCGCCGGTTCCACGACATTACGATTGCCGTACTGGCCGGTTTTATGTTAGGATCGCTGAATAAGGTGTGGCCCTGGAAAGAGACAATCGAGACTTATACGGACAGCCATGGCCTCGTGAAACCTCTCGTAGAGGCGAACATCCTGCCGAACCAGTTTATCGTAGAGGCTGTCGGCCTGATGATCTTAGGCTTTGCACTTGTTTACTTCCTCGAAAAGTTATCGATGAAGACTGCAAAATAAAAACATTCCTATTCGTACGCCCCTTATACAGTCGTGGTATAAACGACCGCCTCCACCGCATGCGTCAGGATATAGGCGGCAGGCGTTGGATTTGTAGGGGAATAGCCTTTTTTCAGTTCCTCCAGCATCTCCTGCTTTCCGGCGCCCAGGACAGGAACCAGCAAAGGCGAATCGTTCAGGATCAGCGGGCCGGTCATCGTGATACGGAACTGGCTCGTTCCCGGATGCTGCGACACGGCATAATTGCGGCTATCGGTCAGAAGCGGCAATGTGTCCGGGAAAATGGATGCCGTATGCGCATCTCCGCCGATTCCCAAGATAATGCAATCGAAATAGGGCAACTGTCCGTGACGGGGCAGATATTCCTTTACAATGCGCGAATAGCGCATCGCTTCCGTCCCCGGCTCCACTTCGCCGTGAATGCGGTGCACATGATCTTCGGGGATATGCAGCGGCTTAAACAAAAGCTCGTTCGCATGGCCATAATTGCTGTCCGGATCAGTCGGCGGCACACAGCGTTCATCCACCCAGAAGAAACGGATATTATCCCAATCGATCTTCTCTTTATATTCTTCCACCCAAAAGGTGAACATCTTCTTGGCCGTCTCTCCCCCCGACAGGGCGAGGTTGAAAGGATGGCCGTCCGTCTTCCGTTCCATATACCCGATCAGGCAGGATGTCATGGCCAGAAGGGCTTCTTTATCGGTTTTAAAATTCTCTATTTTCATAATGAATAATGTGTTAATGTGATAATGTGCCAATATGCCAATGTAAGCAATACAATACACTCTCATTGGCACATTTAGCGAAGCGCCATATTTGCACATTGGCAAATTATTACCCGCAAGTCTGGCAAGGGCAATCCTTCGGCACCATGCCCAAGCGGGCTTTTTCGAGCGGACCATCTTCGCCAGGGGCGTAGAAGAAGAGGTTCTTTGCTCCTTCTTCTTTCCAGTGGTGAAGGATCGGGTCGATCAGGCGCCAGCTGGCTTCCAAGGCATCGCTGCGGGCGTACAAAGTCGAGTCGCCCAGCATGGCGTCCAACAAGAGGCGTTCGTAGGCGTCCGGCAGATAGCTCTTCGAGAGCGAGTCGTAGCGGAAGTCCATTCCCACCTGCTTCACCGTAAAACCGGCGCCCGGCATCTTCAGGCCGAACTTCAGCGTGATGCTCTCGTCCGGCTGGATGCGGATGATCAGCTTGTTGCACGAGCCTCCCGAACACTGCCCGGCGAACAGTTGGTGAGGCGTCGACTTGAAGTTCACCACGATCTCCGAACTCTTTTCCGGCAACTTTTTGCCCGTAAAGATATAGAAGGGGACGTCGCTCCAACGCCAGTTGTCGATGAACATCTTCATGGCGACATATGTCTCCGTCGTCGAGTCGGGGGCGACATTCTTCTCCGTCCGGTATCCGTCGTACTGGCCACGGACAATCAGGTGGTCCATATCGTGCGTCTTATAAGGACGCAGGGCGCGGAAGACCTTCACGATCTCGTCGCGGATCGGCTCAGGATCGAAGACCGAAGGCGACTCCATAGCCGTAAACGCCATAAGTTGCATCAAATGGTTCTGGATCATGTCGCGCAGGGCGCCTGCTCCGTCATAATACTTTCCCCGGTTCTCCACGCCTAATGTTTCGGAAGCGCTGATCTCGATCGAGTCGATATAGTTGCGGTTCCACAGCGGCTCGAATATGCCGTTGGAAAAGCGGAGTACCAGTATGTTCTGCACCGTCTCTTTTCCCAGATAATGGTCGATACGGTAGATTTCTTCTTCGTCAAAGATGTGACAAAGATGTTTGTTCAGTTTCTGTGCCGATTCGAGGCTCGTGCCGAAAGGCTTCTCCACGATCACCCGGCGCCAACCGTCCGCTTTCTCCGGAACGTTTAGCCCGCTTTCTTTCAGGCAGGCCGGGATCAGTTCGTACATCAGTGGCGGCGTGGCAAGATAGTAGATGATCTTGTCCGGCAACTGCTCCTCATGCTGTAGCTGGTGGATACGGTCCTTCAGTTTGCCGTATTCGGCGGCGTTGGTCGAATCGAACGAGAGGTAAAAGACGCGGCGAAGGAAGTTGTCCAGTTCGGCTTCATCCACCTCTTTCTTTTTCAGGGCTTCCCGGATGTGTGCCTTCTCGAGGACACGGTATTCGTCGTCTGAATAATCCGTGCGGGCTGCACCTAAGATGCAAAAACGCTCCGGCAATAATCCCCGCACATGCAGTTCATAAAGCGAAGGCAGGAGCTTCCGTCCCGTCAGGTCGCCGGAGGCTCCGAATATAACTAATAATTGATCGCTTGCTGTTTTCATTTGTTTCTTTAATTTAATAGTTTCGGGAACTCCGGAAAGCTCCGCGCAACGTTTTTGAAGGTTTCCGGAATCCCGGAAAGTCATTTTAAACGCTATACGTTCCGGAAACCGTGTTGCCTCCCTCGCCAGTCCAGTTGGTGTGGAAGAAATGTCCCCGCTCGCGGTCGGTCCGTTCGTAAGTATGTGCACCGAAATAATCGCGCTGCGCCTGGATCAGGTTGGCCGCAGAGTGCAATGTGCGCAACCCGTCGAAGTAATTCAGGGCGGAACTCATGGCAGGCAAAGCCACGCCGCCGAGTGCGCCTTCCGCCACCACCTGGCGCCAAGCGGGAAGAGCCGTCCGGATCTTGTCGCTGAAAAAGTCGTCAAACAACAGGTTTTCCAGTTCCGGATTCTTCCTGTAAGCCTCCGTAATCTTTTGCAGGAAGACGGAACGGATGATGCATCCTTTGCGCCAGATACGGGCAATCGTCCCGTAATCCAATTCCCATCCATAATGTTCGGAAGCCCGGCGAAGCAGGGAAAAACCTTGTGCATAGGAGATCAGCTTGGAGGCATACAATGCTTGACGCACGTTTTCAGTTGAAAGTTGAAAGTTGAAAGTTGAAAGTTGAGTATCTGACAACTTTCCACTTTCCACTTTCCACTCTTCACTGTAAAGTCTCGCCGCCTTTACCCGTTCCGGATAGAGGGCGGAAAGCAGACGGGCGTAAACGGCTTCTGTGATCAGCGTAAGCGGATCGTTCTCGTCCATTGCCGCAATTGCACTCCATTTGCCTGTGCCTTTTTGTCCGGCGACGTCCAGAATCTTATCGAGCAGCGGCTTTCCGTCTTCATCGCGAAAACGCAGGATATTGGCTGTAATCTCGATCAGGAAACTATCCAGCTCGCCTCCGTTCCATTCGTCAAAAACGACAGCCAACGCGTCATTGTCCAAGCCCTTGCGGTGTTTCAGCAATGCGTATGCTTCGGAAATAAGCTGCATGTCGCCATACTCGATTCCGTTGTGCACCATCTTTACGAAATGGCCGGCTCCGCCCGCTCCGATCCATTCGCAACAGGGCGTTCCGTCGTCCAGCTTGGCCGCAATGCCCTGCAGGATGTCTTTCACTAACGGCCAGGCTTGGGCCGAACCTCCGGGCATCACGGACGGCCCGTGCAAAGCGCCTTCTTCGCCACCCGATATGCCGGTTCCGACGAAGTACATGCCTTTTTCCTCCACTTCTTTCACACGACGTTCGGTGTCGTGAAAGTCCGAATTCCCTCCGTCGATAATCACATCGCCAGGCGACAGAAACGGCGTCAATTGTGCAATCAGTTCGTCCACCGGACGGCCTGCTTTGACCATCATCATGATCTTACGCGGACGCTTGACTGCCTCGACCAACTGCTCGATGGAATGTGTCCCGATGAAATGTTTTCCTTTTCCGCGACCGCCTGTAAAACGATCCACGACGCCCTCTTCCCCGGGGGCGCTACGGTTATATACGGCTACGGTAAAGCCTTTGCTTTCCATATTCAGCGCCAGGTTCTCGCCCATCACGGCAAGCCCGATCAATCCTATATCTGCTTTCATTTCTTATTTGTTTTATTTTATGTTGAATAAATCATTCAGTGACTCGCTCATGGAAGGATGAGTAAAAATATTGTCACGAAGGAGGACATAATCGTTATCCGTACGCATCGTTAGCGCAACCAGATTGATGATCTCGCTCGACTCGGCGCAGAACAGCGTACAGCCCAGAATCTGGTTCGTATCGACGTCGATCACCGCTTTCAGCAGGCCTTCCGTCTGCCCGACCGTCCGGGTCCGGGGCATGGTGGCGGCAATCACTTTGGATACTTTTATATGCCGTCCCGTCCGGCGCGCCTGCTCTTCGTTCAGGCCGACGTGCGACAGGGGCGGATCGATAAAGACCGAATAAGCGACGGCTTCCCGATCACCGGTATTGCGTTTCCCGTCGCCAAAAAGTTCGTCCCGGATAATCCGGTAGTCGTCCAGCGAAAGATAGGTGAACTGCAGGCCGCCGCGCACATCCCCGATTGCCCATATATTGTTGACAGTCGTATGCAAGCGGTCGTCCACATCGATAGCCCCGCGTTCCGTCAGCTTCACTCCGGCTGCTTCCAGGTTCAGACCTTCGGTGTTCGGACGGCGTCCGGTGGCCAGCAGGATCGCATCGGCTTCCACGCGGATCGTTTCGCCGCTCAAGGCATCTCGGTAAACGACAGTTGCCTTGTCCGAATCCTGTTCGATCTCCTGCACGACGGCATTCAGCCGGATCGACATGCCTTTCTTTTCCAGAACAGTTTTCACCGCTTCAGCGATATCGCGGTCTTCACGCGGAATAAACTTATCGCCGCCTTCCAGCACTGTGACCTCCGAACCAAAGTTAGCAAAGATCGAAGCAAACTCGAGCCCGATATAACCGCCTCCGACTATCGCTAAGCGGCGAGGCAACTTGTCAAGCTCCATAATGGAAGTGCTGGTATAAACGAACGGATTATTTTCGATTCCTTTTATTGAAGGGATAACAGTCGAGGCTCCGGTATTGATGAATATCTTCTCCCCCTGCAACACGAGCGTTTCGCCCTCAGTTTTCACTTCTATTTCGTATGGAGAACGAAATGAAGCGGTGCCGGTATAAACAGTCACGGAATCTTTACTGTCCAGGTTATCGAAATTCTTCTGCCTGAGGTCGGCCGTGATCTTTCTTTTTTCCACGATCGCCTTGTGGAAGGCTTCGGCGCGTTGTTCGAAAGTTGTATAATGATTATACTGGGCAACTTTGGAAAGATGAACCAGGACCTTTGTCGGAATACATCCGATATTGATACATGTCCCGCCATACATTTCTTTCGAGCGTTCAACAACAGCGACACTCCATCCGCGATTGCCTAAATCCGCAGCCAGTGTTTTTCCGCCTTTTCCAAAACCAATGATAATTGCATCATACTTTTTCATTTTTCGTGTCCTCCTTTGTTTTCTACTTAAGAAACATTTCATTAAACCTGATTGTTCCCGGTAAGCATCTATTAATTGATCTGTTTTTTCTATGATGCAAAAATACAGATCCCTTATATTTCAGAGGATAGTGATTTTACCCTTAGATTTGGCAATATTCCCTGTTTTCTACACAGTCTCCTTTTTGTACTGCCGCCGGTACTCGGTCGTGCTCAACCCTGTTGCATTCTTAAAAAAACGGCTGAATGTCGCCTGATCCTCAAAACCAAGCATCTGGGCAATCTCCTTCGAGCTTTTGGTAGTGTAGAGCAGCAGGCGTTCGGCTTCCGCCTGGATACGGTTGTGGATAATGCGAATGGCGGACGGCTGGTGATAGGATGAAAGGATATTCGCTAATGTCTTCGGCGACTTGTTGAGCATATCCGCATATTCCTGTACCTGCTTCTTCTCCTTGAAATAAGTATCGACCAGGACATGGAACTTGCGGATCGTCTCGAACTGGAAACTGTTTTCCCGGACAACACCTTGCCTGTCTTCCGCTATGCGCGTACATAAAATGATAAAGCGTTTCAACAAAACCCGGAGCATCTCATCCTGCAAGTGGTCGGAACTCTGAAATTCCTCCTGCATGATCCCTGTCAGCGTGTCGATCTTCCGCCGTTCCTCTTCCGAAAGAACAAAAGTCAGCACATGCGACGAGCCATGAAACAGCAATCCGTTACAAGAAACCTCATGGTCATTCCCGTGTATGCAATAGAAGTTACTGTTGAACATCAACGTATAACAAACGCCCTCCACACGCACAAATTCCAGATGATGCAAATGGGAAAGCGGCACCAACTGTCCTTCCTTCAGGATGATTTGTTGATGATCGATATCCAGTTCAACCTCTCCGGAGCTTACCCAAATAAACTTATACAGGGTTTTATCTTTCAGAAGGCTTATGTCTTCATGAAGCGAATCTGTCAGAATGATCCGCCCTTTTATTTTAGCGTTTTCAAATGTCCATTTCATGGTATTAATCTTTAATTTTCAATTACCTCCAGTTTCCCGGCAATTCCCCGGTATGGCGTCTGAACCAACGTGCAAAGGTATCATAATTTGAGAAATTCAGCATCACAGCGATACGGGAAGGTCGCAGGCGGGTCTTGATCAGCAGGTCTTTTGCTTCAAGCAAGACATACTGGCTGATCCATTCTGCCGCCGATACGCCGGAATATGATTTACATTTACTATTCAGTTCCATAGAAGTCATGCCCAATTTCTCTGCATAATAATAGACCGGATAATGATGATAGCGACTTATCAACAATGCGAAATCGTAAAACATAGGCGGAATCCGGCTATCCCGATCGTCTGCAACATGGCCGCCCTGCTGAAGATAGAAAATCAGGGCACGCAATAACGATTCTACCACTTTAACGCGGACATCGCTCATCCGTTCGATCTGAGACTGTATCAACCGGATGTAAAGATCGGTTTCCTCCATCTCATCCGGCGTAATATCCCGGTACATCAGCCTCTGCCGATTGATCAGCAGATCACTGCTGGCATAAATAACAACCCCTTCAAAGCCTGTTTCCGAGAAGCGGGATATTTCCTTGATATCATCTGTTGCCGCCAAAAGAACCTGTCCGGCTGTTATAGAAAACTCCTGGTCGAGGGCTTTAGAAACAAACCTTCCACCCCGGCAAATCACGGCAAGAGTCCCTGCGTCCATCGGAAACAGATCATAATCCTGTCCGGCTTCGACGTGAATGATTTTTAAAGAACTTTCCAATGTCAGATTTGCAGTCGACACGGCATGATAGAGATCAATCGGTAATATTTTTTCTGTGCTCATATTCTTTTTACTTTAAAATAAAACATTGCACTTCGAACATTTAAAGATAGAAGTAAGTTTAATAAGTACAATCATTTTTATATTTACTTAAAGCCCTATTAATAACATTTATAGAGTTTATCCGGCGATATACAGAATTGATTGAATTTCTTTCTCTGAAAACATTCATACATATTAATTAGTTCTATATTTGTACCTCAAAAAAAGAAAAAGATGAAGATACCGTTTAAACCGATCGAAATCGAAGATAAAGACATTATAACCTCTTTTACAATACCGAGCAATTACAAGAATTGCGATTATTCATTTTCTAATATCTGTAGTTGGCGGTTCTTGTATGACAGCGAATATGCTGTCGTAGACGGTTGCCTGCTGATCCGTTTCTGGATCGAAAATAAGACAAGAGTTGCCTATATGACGCCTACCGGACAGGGAAACCTGCAAAAGGCGATCGAATTGTTAGAAGCCGATTCTCTCGAACAAGGGCATCCGCTTTGTATGTTAGGCGTCACATCCGATGCCAAAGAAGAACTGGAAAAGGCAATCCCCGGCGGATTCTTTTATATCCCCGAACGGGACTATTTCGATTATATCTACCTGCGCGAAGACCTGGCAACCCTGAAAGGGAAAAAGTACCAGTCGAAACGCAATCACATCAATAACTTCAATAAGAACTACGAATATAAATATATTCCTATCACGCCGGAACTGGTTCCCGAATGCCTCCAACTCGAATGTAAGTGGTATAAGGCGAACCGGATAGACAATGACGAAGAGGATCTGAACGACGAACGCCGTTCCATGAACTACGCCCTGAATCATTTCAATGAATTGGGGCTGATAGGTGGCGCCATCTGCGTAGATCATCAGATCGTCGCTTTCTCCTTCGGTGCTCCGATCAATCATAACACATTCGGCGTACATGTCGAAAAGGCGGATGTGAACTATGAGGGCGCTTATGCTGTTATCAACAAAGAATTTGCCTCTCACCTGCCGGAAAAGTATATCTATGTGAACCGGGAGGAAGACTTGGGTATTCCGGGTCTGCGTAAGGCTAAACTTTCGTATAACCCGTTCATTCTATTGGAAAAATCCGCAGCAATAAAGAAACCTGCAAAATAAAATGAACAATGGATAACAACAAGCCTCAATTGATCGATCTATGGCGTACCTCTTTCGACGACAGCGAAGAATTTATCAGCCTGTTCTTCGACCGCGTCTATAAAAAGGAGAACGCTTTGTTTATAGAAAAAGACGGGAAGATCGTTTCCGCCCTTCAAATGCTTCCGTATGTCATGACCTATTACGGAACGGAGATATCCGTAAATTACATCTATGGAGCTTGTACGCTTCCTTCCGAACGCGGCCAGGGACTTATGCGCCAATTGATAGCGGAAGCCTTCGAAGTGATGAAAAGCCGGAAAGTGGCCCTGGCGGTTATCATACCGGCCGATCCCTGGCTGTTCGATTACTATCGTGACTTAGGCTATACGGAAGCTTTCGACTACTCGGAAGAGACTTATATCCGCCCTTACGAGATCGCTTGGGAACAAGGCATATTGATTGTCCCGCCCGAAGTTCCTTCCATGGAAACCCTTTATAAATTCTTCGATAAGAAACAGCGTGAACGCACTTGCTATGTGTTGCACGGCTATGACGACTTCGTCACAATCCTGCGCGACCTGCAACAGTCCGGCGGACAGATGCTGACTGCCCTGAATGTCCGGGAAGAGCCGATCGGGATGATCTTTTTCTATCCTGCCGGCGACCATATTTATGTCAGGGAGTTAATGTACGACAATGATCATATTAAGAATCTGCTCCTTCAGGAAGCAACGACGCAAAACAAAGTAGAAAAGGCTATTTACCGGACTTCTTTCACCGGGCCGGGCACTTTCCCGTTAGGAATGGCACGTGTGCTCGATCGTGACCGCCTCATACATCATTGGGCATCCACCCATGAAAACTCCGTGCTGAACATCGGGGAACTGAAAGAGATGGAAACGCAATCGTTGACGCGTCTGTTGCTCGGCTATCAAAGCCGGGAAGCCTATATGAGCCTGATGCTCGATTAGTCCATAGACAAGGCTGGCTATTCCAGGACAACTTCTTTCAACGGATTCCAGAAGACTGATTTCCAGTTTTGAATCCGGTCATTAATGACTGTTACGCCTTCCGCTTCCAAGAGTTTCTGCATCCGGTCCGGAGTGCCGAACGCATCTTTCCCCGAAAGGATTCCCTGGCTGTTCACGACGCGATGGGCAGGAATGTCTGACTCGGAAAAAGGAATATGCCCCAACACACGCCCGACAAGGCGGGACATATTGGGATATCCGATGGCCCGGGCAATCGCGCCATAACTGGTGACGCGACCTTTCGGAACATACCGGACCATCTGATAAACAGCTTGCTTGAAATCTTCTTTATCCAAGTCAGACATATTACAAGTTATTTAAGACCTCTGTTCTTCAATAAAGGCTCCGTATTCGGTTCCTTTCCGCGGAAGTTCTTGTACATATCCATTGCATCGTCAATTCCGCCCGGTGTCAGGATGTAAGTACGGAATTTGGCCGCCACTTCAGGATTGAAGATATCGCCGGTTTCTTTGTAGGCTTCGTAAGCATCGGCATCCAAGACTTCCGCCCAGATATAACTGTAATAACCGGCCGTATAACCACCGCCCATCGTGTGGTTGAAATAAGTCGTACGATAGCGGGACGGAATCTGACGGATCAGGCCGCGTTTGCCCAACGTCTCATTTTCAAACTTCATCACATCCAGATCGGCAGGGATTTCTTTTAATACATGATAATCCATATCCAACAGAGAAGCCGCCAAATATTCGGTAGTTGCAAATCCTTGTCCGTATTTGCCGCTCTTATCCAACTTCTCGATCAGAGCTGCCGGAATCACTTCGCCCGTCTGGTAATGTTTGGCATATACTTTCAAAACTTCCGGTTCGAACACCCAATGTTCCATCACCTGTGAAGGCAATTCCACAAAGTCGCGGGGAACGCCCGACACGCCATAATAGTGCACATCCTTGAAGAGATTATGCAAGCCATGACCAAATTCATGGAACAACGTTTCCGCTTCATCGGCACTTAACAGAGCAGGCTGCCCTTCCGCCGGCTGGCTGAAGTTGCAAACGATCGTGACAATCGGGCCAAGGCGTTTGCCATCCTGGTAAGTTTGCGAACGATAGGTTCCGCACCAGGCTCCGCCTCTCTTGCTTGCACGCGGGAAGAAGTCGAAATAGAGGATTCCTAAATAGCTCCCATCTTTATCCTTGCACTCGAAAGCCTGCGCTTCGGGATGAGGAAGCGGAATATTGTTAACCGGAGTAAATGTGATGCCATACAGCTTGTTCGCCACATAGAAAGCGCCATCGCGCACATTATCCAATTTCAGGTAAGGACGCACCTGGTTTTCATCCAGATCGAACTTCGCCTTCTTGGCTTTCTCGAAATAATAGCGCCAGTCCCAGCCTTCCGCTTCGAAATTGCCGCCTTCTTTCTTGATTTCGGCATTGATGTCGGCCAGTTCCTCCTTGGCTTTAGCTAAGGCCGGTGTCCAAACTTCATCCAGCAAAGCATACACCTTAGCAGAAGTCTTTGCCATGCGGTCTTCCAGGACAAAAGAGGCATAATCGTCATATCCCATCAACTTGGCCTTTTCCAGACGCAGCGTGATCAGATCGCGAACGACTTTATTATTATCGGCATCATTTCCGTTATTTCCCCGATTGATATAGCCTTTAAAGATTTTCTCACGCAGAGCACGGTTGTCGGCATATTGCAGGAACGGCATTACACTCGGATTATGCAGCGTGAAAAGCCATTTGCCGTCCATCCCGGCAGCTTTAGCCGCTTTGGCGGCATTCGCAATCAAGCTTTCGGGCAGGCCGGAAAGGTCTTCCTTCTTATCGATCACCAACTGGAAATCGTTTGTTTCCTTCAACATATTCTGTCCGAAAGTGAGCTGGAGCATGGAGATACCGCTGTTCAGTTCACGCAACTTCTCCTGCTTGTCGGCCGGCAGATTAGCACCGCCCCGCACAAAGTCCTTATATGTTTCTTCCAGTAATTTCTTCTGTTCCTTATCCAGATTGAATTTAGCCTGGTTGTCATAAACCTCTTTCACGCGGGCAAAGAGCGCCGGATTAAGGCTAATGTCGTCATTATGTTTAGACAGTAGCGGAGAAAGTTCCCGGCTCAGCGCCTGCATTTCATCATTTGTATTCACGCTATTTTGTCCATAAAACACGGAACTGACCCGTTTCAGCAGGCGACCGCTTTGGTCGAGCGCAACGATCGTGTTTTCAAAGTCCGGCACGGACCGCTGTTTTACGATGGCGTCAATTTCCTGTTTCTGCTCTTCCATTCCTTGCAGGAATGCCGGTTTGTAATCGGCCAAAGTGATCTTATCGAACGGAGGGACACCAAACGGTGTGGTAAACTCTGTCAGGAAAGGGTTTCCCTCCTGGGCTGCATCTGTACCTTTTTCAGGTGAACCGCATGCGCTCAACACGACGGCTAAGCCGGCTGCCATAAATGTTCTCTTCATTCTTTTCTCTTGTTTTTTTTATGTGAATAATAAAAAATTGCATAGGCATGTATTTTAAATTCCATGCCCATGCATTTTCTGTTCCATGGGCATGAAACTAAAATTCCATGCCCATCCGTTTTATTTCAGACCTCTGTTCCGCAACAACGGATCGATGCTCGGTTCTTTGCCCCGGAAGTTTCTGTACATAACCATACCTTCGTCAATACCGCCCGGAGACAGTACATACGTACGGAATTTGGCAGCCACTTCGGGATTGAAGATATCGCCGGTTTCCTTGAATGCCTCGAAAGCATCGCAATCCAGGACTTCCGCCCAGATATAACTGTAATAACCGGCTGTGTAACCGCCTTCCATCGTATGACCGAAATAAGTTCCCCAATAACGGGGAGCAATCTGTTTCAACAACCCGCGACCATACATTGCATTTGCTTCAAACTTCTCTATATCCAAATCAGCAGGAATCTCTTTCAAAATATGATAATCCATATCCAATAAAGAAGATGCCACATATTCGGTTGTTGCAAAACCCTGTCCGTATTTTCCACTCTTAACGATTTTATCGACAATTGCTTGCGGGATCACTTCGCCTGTATTATGATGTTTGGCATAAACTTTCAGCACTTCCGGTTCGAACACCCAATGCTCCATCACCTGTGAAGGAAGTTCCACAAAATCGCGGGGGACACCGGATACGCCGTTGTAATGCACATCGGCGAACAGTCCGTTCAGAGCATGTCCGAATTCATGGAATACGGTTCCGGCTTCGTCGGCGCTTAATAATGCAGGCTGTCCTTCTGCCGGTTTGCTGAAGTTGAATACGGTGGTTACAATCGGAGCGACACGTTTACCGTCTTTATAAGTCTGATCCCGATAGCCGCCACACCAAGCGCCGCCGCTCTTTCCGGGACGGGTAAAGAAGTCCATATAGAGCACGCCCAATGAAGAGCCGTCTTTGTCCTTGCATTCAAAAACCTGTGCATCCGGATCAGGAAGCGGCATATTCTGCAACGCGGTAAAAGTGATGCCATACAGCTTATTTGCCACATAGAAAGCACCTTCACGGACATTGTTCAGCTCCAGATACGGACGAACTTCGTTCTCATCCAGATCAAACTTTGCGATCTTGGCTTTCTCGAAATAATAACGCCAGTCCCAGCCTTCAGCCTCGAAGTTACCGCCTTCTTTCTTGATTTCGGCATTGATATCGGCCAGCTCTTCTTTTGCCTTTGCCAATGCCGGTGTCCAAATCTTGTTCAACAGGTCGTAGACGTTCTTTTCGTTCTTTGCCATGTTTTCTTCCAGGACATAAGCGGCAAAGTCTTCGTAACCTAATAACTTAGCCTTTTCCAAACGGGCGGTAACCAGTTTTTTGATTACATCCTTATTGTCGTTTGCATTGTTGTTATTGCCACGGCTGATGTAGGCATTATAGATTTTCTCACGCAAAGCGCGGTTGTCTGCATATTGCAGGAACGGCATCACACTCGGATTATGCAGCGTGAACACCCATTTGCCCTCCATTCCGGCCTCTTTGGCTGCGGCAGCTGCTGCGGCCACCAATGTTTCGGGCAGGCCGGAAAGGTCTTCCTTCTTATCGACAACCAGTTGGAAAGCATTTGTTTCTTTCAGCGTATTCTGTCCGAAAGTAAGCTCCAACAAGGAAATCTGCTCGTTCAGCTTACGAAGCTGGGCCTGCTTGTCTGCATCCAGATTGGCGCCGCCACGTACAAACCCTTTGTATGTTTCTTCCAGCAACTTCTTCTGTTCCTTGTTCAGATCGAATTTAGCCTGGTTCTCATATACGGATTTTACACGGGCAAAGAGTTTAGGATTCAGACTGATATCATCCGAATGTTTGGAAAGCAACGGTGAAAGTTCCTGTTCAAGCGCCTGGATTTCATCATTCGTATTAACACTGGCTTGTCCGCTGAAAGCATAGGCGACTTTCGTCAACAACTCTCCGCTCTGATCCAGTGCAACAATCGTATTTTCAAAAGTAGCCTCGTCCGGGTTATTGACGATAGCGTCTACTTCTGCAACTTGTTCCTCCATGCCTTTCAGGAAGGCAGGCTTGTAGTGTTCGACCTTGATCTGATCAAAAGGAGGAACACCAAACGGCGTCGTGTACTCGGTAAAGAAAGGATTTGCAACCGCTGTATCTGCGACATCGCCTTTCTTCGTGGAGTTACATGCCCCTAAAACAACTGCCAGACCGGCAGCCATAAGTGTTTTGTTCATGTCTGTACTATTAATTTATTCTAATGGCAAAGGTAGCCAATTCTACTAAAAATTGGTCTTTTTACCGGTTTCTCTTTTTAATTGTTCAAAACGCATCATCATCTGCCGCAGGCGGCGCGGTTCTTTTGTTGCCAGATTATTCTGCTGCCCCGGGTCCTCTTTGACGTTATACAATTGGTAGCAATCGCTAAAGCCTGCAAATTCAGCTTCTTCCTTGTCGCCATAATAATCCGGATAAGGCGGGATCATCACCCAGTCTCCCTGACGGAAAGCATAATTATAATAACCTTCAATCACCAGTTCACGACGTCCCTGATCACTATTGCCCAAAAAGACCGGCAACGTGTTCTGGCTATCCGTCTTATCCGGATAAGCCTGTCCCGTGAGTGCTGCCAACGAGGCCAAAAGATCCATCTGGCAAACCAAAGCATCCGATACGCCCGGTTTAACCACCGCCGGCCAGCGGAGCAGGAAAGGAATACAAGTTCCTCCGTCATACAAACTCGTCTTGCCACCCCGGTAAGGCCCGGCAATCTTATGGTTACCGACCAACTCGACCGCTTGATCCTGATAGCCGTCGTCCAGAACAGGACCGTTATCGCTTGAGAAAATAACCAACGTATTCTCCGTCAGTCCGAGCCGGTCCATCTCTTTCAGAAACTCCGTCACACACCAATCCGCTTCCAGAATCACGTCTCCACGCGGTCCCATACCGGATTTACCGGCAAACTTCTGATTCGGCACGCGGGGCACATGCGGCTGATGCAATCCGTAATACAGGAAAAACGGCTTGTCCTTATTTTCCTTCATGAAAGTCTTGGCTTTTTCAAGGAAAAGTTCTGCCATATCTTCGTCTTTCCATTGAGCCGCCTTTCCGCCTTTCTGGAAACCGATACGGGGAACGCCGTTCACAATCGCTCCGGCATGCCCTACGCTCGGATGCATACGCAACAGCTCCGGATTATCCTTACCGGTCGGTTCGCCGGGGAAGTTTTCCCGATAGCTGACATACAAAGGATCGTCCGGCTGCAAACCGACACCTTTGCCGTTTTCAATAAAGATACAGGGAACCCGGTCATTGGTTGCCGCCTGGATAAACGAATAGTCATAACCGATTTCTTTCGCTCCCGGATAGACCGTTTTATTCCAGTCTACCGCTCCGTCGCCCAATCCCAAATGCCATTTGCCGACCGAACCGGTCACATAACCGGCCTGCTTCAGGACTTTCGGCAATGTCACCTGCTGCGTATTGATAATCAATGCTGCATTTCCCGGAAGAATCTTGGCTTCCGTGTTTGTCCAGGGATAAAGACCGGTCAACAGGGAATAGCGGCTCGGCGTAGAAGTCGCCGCCGTACAATAGC
Organism: Parabacteroides sp. AF17-28; assembly: GCF_003479205.1. Taxonomy (NCBI): domain Bacteria; kingdom Pseudomonadati; phylum Bacteroidota; class Bacteroidia; order Bacteroidales; family Tannerellaceae; genus Parabacteroides; species Parabacteroides sp. AF17-28. The sequence goes on from NZ_QUGV01000004.1 coordinate 76,389, forward strand.
CTTGTGTAAAGCGCAGTCCTTCATTGGCGATCCGGTCCATGCCGGGAGTACTGATGGCTGTCGCGCCGTAACAACTGAGGTCTCCATATCCCAAATCGTCGGCAACAATTACGACGATATTCGGCTTCTGCGGCGAAGTCTGTGCCAGAAGCGGTAAAGAGAAAGCACCCATCAAGGGGAGTAAACAGTGTTTCATTTGCTTATTTTGTATTTGAGCGTTAGATTATAACAGTCTTAACTTAAAACATGTAATAATCCACAAATATAATGATAGTAGTGAAATGCTGTTACACATTTTTCGCTAATATTGCACTTGTACAAATAAAATTATTGATGAAAATGAACAGAATTTGCGAACTTTTCGATATTCAATATCCGATTATACAGGGTGGAATGGTTTGGTGCAGTGGTTGGAGGCTTGCTTCCGCAGTCAGTAATGCAGGCGGTTTAGGTCTGATCGGCGCCGGTTCCATGCACCCGGACGTGTTGCGTGACCATATCCGCAAATGCCAGGCTGCGACCGACAAGCCTTTCGGGGTAAATGTGCCTTTGATGTATCCGGAAATCGACGCATTAATGAATATATTGGTAGAGGAAAATGTAAAGATCGTTTTCACCTCTGCCGGAAATCCCAAAACATGGACCGGATTTCTGAAGGAACACGGAATGAAAGTCGCCCACGTAGTCAGCAGTTCCAAGTTTGCCGCCAAATGCGAACAGGCCGGTGTCGACGCCATAGTTGCCGAAGGCTTTGAAGCCGGCGGACATAACGGGCGTGAAGAGACAACCACGCTATGCCTGATTCCGGCGGTACGTCGCGCGACCACTCTCCCGCTAATGGCTGCCGGAGGCATCGGAACAGGCGATGCGATGCTGGCAACTTTCGCCTTAGGGGCCGAAGGTGTACAAATCGGAACCCGTTTTGCCCTGACGAAGGAAAGCTCGGCACACGAAAACTTCAAGAACCTCTGTCTGAACCTGAATGAAGGCGACACGAAGCTCCTGTTGAAGAAACTCTCTCCCACCCGTCTGGTCAAAGGTGATTTTACGACAGCTGTCGAAGAAGCCGAGGCCCGTGGCGCTTCCGTCGAGGAAATGAAAGAGCTGTTAGGAAAAGGACGTGCTAAAAAAGGTATTTTCGAAGGGAACCTCCAAGAAGGCGAACTCGAAATCGGTCAAGTAGCATCCTTATTCCGGGAATCGCAAACTGTAGCAGAGGTCATGAAAGAGATTTTGGATGATTTTCAAGCAGGAGTGGAAAAATTGAATCATTTTTAATATTATCTTTGCAAGCAAGAATTAAGGGATTCAAACAAATAATTAACGTACTTAAATTAACGCTATGAGTATTATTGTTCTAATACTGATTGTTGAAACAGCACTTTGTATCATACTTCTGTTATCCTGGATCAGAAACAAGAAAAAGCAAGCGGCATATAAAGCCAGAGAAGCCGAAATTACGGACTTTCAGTTATTCTGCCTGAATATATTGGACAATATGCCTTTCCCTGTACTTGTCAAAGATATCAACGATGATTTCAAATATAAGTTTTGGAACAAAGAAGCTGAACTTCAATCCGGCAAAAAGCAAAGTGAAGTATTGGGGCATTCCGATATCGATATCTTTGGTGAAGAGCGTGGTTTGAGATACCGGAAAATAGACGAGCAATTGGTAAAAGATAAAAAAGAATATCGCTCGGAAGAGGATTATCTTACTCCTGATGGGGTTTTACACAAAACAATTGTGAGCAAATCGGTTGTATCGTTAGGGAATGACCATTGGCTTCTCATTGCCCGTTGGGACATTACCAAGATAAAAGAATACGAACAAGAATTAATTCAGGCAAAAGAGAAACTGGAAAATGTCATCAAGACACAGGATCTGGTGCTCAACAGCATTAATTTCGGACTTGTTTATGTAGACAAAAACTATGTTGTGCAATGGGAATCAACAGCCAGCCTGAATAATATAGCTAAAGGACGGAGGTATATAGCAGGAAAAGTGTGTTACGAAACTGTGATGGGACGTCAGAGTCCTTGCCCCCATTGCGCATTAAGTGATACGGTTGAGAAAGGCAAACCTGTTCGTCACGAGATAACCGAAGGGGATACGACTATCGAGATCAGCGCCATACCGGTCTACTCAAACGACGGAAGCGAAATGTTGGGCGGCTTGATGAAGCTCGAAGATATTTCGGATAAGAAACGGATCGAACATTTGCTCTATGAAGTAAAGAAAGCGGATGAAGCAAACCAACTGAAATCAGCTTTCTTAGCAAATATGAGCCACGAAATCCGTACGCCATTGAATGCAATTGTCGGCTTCTCCAATCTTCTGGCCGAAACCGACGATCCCGAAGAGAAGAAAGAATTTGTTCATATCATTACATCAAATAACGAGTTATTGCTCCAGCTGATCAATGACATCATCGATATGTCCAAGATAGAAGCGGGAACACTTGATTTTAACTATTCCGACACGGATATTAACCTGTTGATGGAAGACCTCTGCCAGCAAATGCAGCTGAAAAATCAAAGGCCGGACAGTGTTAAGATCGAATTTGTACAAAAGCAGCCGGAATGTATTATCCATACGGACCAAAACCGTGTTATGCAGGTAATGATTAACTTTATGACCAATGCCATGAAATTCACAGAACAGGGCAGCATTACCTTCGGTTATGAAAAATCCGAAAAAGACATCTATTTTTTTGTTAAAGATACCGGAATCGGAATCCCTGCCGAAAAGAAAGACAAAGTATTCGAACGCTTTGTCAAGCTGAACACTTTCGTCCAGGGAACAGGGCTTGGGCTTCCTATTTGTGCCATGATCATCGAGAAATTCGGAGGAATAATAGGTGTGGATTCCAAGGAAGGCGAAGGGTCCACTTTCTGGTTCCGGTTGCCAATCTGATTTTGAACTGATTTTTTTTGTACTTTTGCTACGTACAAACTAAAAAAGTCAATGCTTAAACGTCTATTTGTATCTGCAGGAATTCCCTTTTTTGTTCTGTCTTTATCTGTTAAAGCTCAAGAACAAGGTCATGTTATTACGACAGATAGCACAGCCCGGAAAGAGGTTATCACCGTTGACGGTGTGGAACTGAACGAAAGGCAATTAAAACGCTACTACCGTCAACAGCGTAAAGACTCCATTCGTGCACATAAAAATATATGGTGGTCCGTTCTCGGAGGGCCATCTTATACACCGGAAGCTTCATTCGGTGTTGGAGGTGCAGTCTTAGCCAGTTTCCGGATAAACAAACAAGATACTGTTTCACAACGGTCCTTTCTGCCTGCCGGTCTGAATCTGTCGCTGAACGGAACAATCGTTGTTGCCGGTGCGGGAACATTTTTCTTCAATGAAAACCGTTTTCGCATTTACGTAAGTTATGGTTACAGGAATGAACCTTCGCATTACTATGGCAAAGGATTTGAAAAGGCTAAAAATCTGGAACGGAGCGATTCGACGACCAAATTCCACCGAAACTATTTCCAACTGTATCCGCGTTTTGTATGGGAAGTACGGCCCCATTTCTATTTAGGCGGCCTGTTCGATCTGAATTATACACGGGCATCGGATATAAATCCGGTAATGGAAGAAGATCCTTATTTCCGGAAATTTAAAAGCAAATATTTCAATGTCGGTATCGGCGGGCTCATCCAATATGATACCCGTGATGATGTTGCAACTCCTACACGAGGGATGTTGTTAGGTACAAACGTCAAATTGTTTGGAAAATATCTCGGAGGTGCTTATAATTATGAAATCATCGAACTCGAATATCGCCAATTCAAGAACGTATTCCGTCCGCGCAGTACGCTCGCCTGGATCGCCAAAAGCCAAATCGGCATGGGAGATATTCCTTTTACGGAGTTGCCGACATTCGGTTCTCCCTTCGACCTTCGCGGCTATTATATGGGCAAATACCGGGATAAATCGATGGCTTACGGAATTGTCGAATATCGCCATATGTTCGGTTCACCGGCAAAGTACAAAAGCGGCAACTTCTGGGCGAAATGCGGTTTTGTAGCCTGGGCCGGAACCGGGACGATCGGAGAAACTCCTTTTGACTGGAACAAGTGGAAATTCAATTTCGGAGCCGGACTCCGTTTCCAGATGCAGCCGGGAAAGAATTTCAGGCTGGATATCGGCAAAGAGCCCGGACAACCGGGTATGCAGGTCTATATGAATATGACGGAAGCATTCTGATCAGAACGACAGTCGCATCATAAAACGAACGCCCTTCGTCTGGATACCCGGATTATCACGATAGTTCAGACGCCAGACATAATCCAGACGAAGGAACTTTAAGATGTTTTCCACACCGACACTGGCTTCCATATAAGGCGCTTTTCCCAATGTATAAGTATCGTCGGGGAAGAGATATAAGCCGTCTCCACCATTCATCGGATTATTCTTTTCAGTCAGATGTCCCCACAAGCCGCGGAAACAGAAAACTTCCCTCCATTTCAACTTCTTTATCATCGGTATGCGGTTCAACAGGTTACCATTCATGTAATAAGTTAAATCCCAGGAAGCATATTCATCGTTGATAAACTCCATCGCGTTCATATTCGTATATGACTCCGGCTGGATCGTATAAGAAAGGTTGGCATTCGGCAAGATCAACAATGGATAAGGTACTTTGTTCCAGACTTTTCCCGCTTTGGTTATAATATCGATATAACCGAAAGCCGAGAACCAGAAACGTTTCTGAATGCCGATATCCGTACGCTGGTAATCGTACGACGACCCCAACAGGTTTTTCTTCGCCATCACATGGCTGAAATTGAAGATCAGCGCATCGAAAGTAATCGGGTAACGAAGGTTACGCGTCTGATAGAACTTCTCATCCTTTGCATAACGGAATTTCAGTTCCAACTCCGTCATGTCATAACTCTTAGTGGGTGTTATAATCCCATCCGGACCAATACGGTCGAATACAGCATACTCGGTAGCATATTCACGGCGGTTACGGACAACAGCCCCATAAGCCAAACCATTATAATGCTCATGATAGTAAGTCAACTCGGCCTGCCGCAAATAAGTGGCACGCGTATCTTTCTGACGTTTCCACGCCAGGAACATATTATCTTTGCTGGCATACATATATTGCTGTCCCAACTGGTTGATGTCGTACATGTATTCCAGACGGATCGAGTTCAACGGGAACTCCTTACGATATTCCTTACGGTCGTTGAACGAATATTCGACAAGAGCGTCATATTTCAGTTTTTCATCTTTTGTCCCATACGCCATATAGCCGTCAAAGAACAAGTTTTTACTGAATGCCGTCGTCGTTGTTCCTCCCACACGGAAGCGGGCTCCTTCGATCGCATTACCACTGATCGCCGTATTCATCGGACCAAACTCGAATTTACTTTTCAACGGGTCCTTATTGGTCGGGATATAACCGGAAACGAGGATCGATACGACCTGTTCCGTTATGTAAAAGATCGGAACGGAGCGGAATTTTGCCATCAGCTTCTCGACGGAATTGGGATTCTTCTTAATCCCCTCTTCCGGACGGTTGCTTATCCAGAATTCATCCGTCTGCCGATACGCTTCTTTCAGCGTAATAACAGGCGCACTCTCCTTGAACACCTGGGCCTGTTCGGCATCCGGCTCCTCAAACGACTGGTTGCTGTAAACATTCAGGCGCCGCGCATACATTCCTTTAGACTTTTCGCTTAACTTGAAATTGACATTGATATCGTCTTTCGTAATGATACGGGTACTGTCCGGCGTACGTTCGAACGTCTGTTCGATTGTCATTCCGGATACGAAGTTCAAGTTGATATCTTTGGGAACGTTAAGGATCGCTTTCTGCACAAAGAACGTGGAGTCGAGCGTGACAAACAGATGCCCGGTAAAACCGAATGTCTCCGAATTGAAGGGGACAAACCCCAGATCAACGCAGTTCCGCCCGTTCACCTCCAACGTGTCGAGCAGATAATATTTGTAATAGTTCGGTCCGATTGTGGAAAGCGGGCTTACAAACCGTTGCAGAAACAAAGGAATATCGTTTTTAAAGATATCGACTTCCCGGAAAACCTCGTTCAGGAACTGCTGGATACCGTCGCGGGAGAATATTTCATCCACACCGGATGCTTTGCTGCCTTTGACAACCCGTTTTTCCGACTTCGGCTCTTTGCGATAATATACCGTTTCGACCTTTTCCCTTTCCGAAACCGGTAGAATAGTCGTACCGACATCAAGTGTATCGACAAAATCAACCAGGAAATCAAACTTGCCCGGCTTTCCGTCTTTTTTAGGTTTAGGATGGAAATCGTTCATCGCAAAGACCATCTTCTCATACTGATCGTATTGAAAATAGTCATGATTACGAGGGTCATTGCTTTCACGTGAAGCAATCACCTGTTTTACAAAGGTCACAGCCGGATTCTCCTTTTTGCTGTATTTCTCCTTTTTCGGCTTGACAACGACCTCATTCAACGCGATTCCGTTCGGCGCTAATTGTATTTTCAGATTATTGGTCCTGCCCGGAGTGACTCCCACTTCTTTTGTATCATATCCCAGATAGGAAACAACCAAGGTTCTGTTGGCATTCGGAGTAGAGAATGTGAAATTCCCGTCCCCGTCAGTTGCCGTTCCTATCGTCGTTCCTTTGAATATAAGAGATACATAAGGTAATCCTTCCCCAGTAATCGAGTCGGTCACTATTCCTTTTATTATCGTATTCTGTCCATTTGCTATCCATACCACAAATAAGGATGCCAGCAAAAAAACAATCTTTTTCCCCATCACAATTTTCTATCCTTAGATTTTTACTTTATCCCTAATTAAACGCTGCAAAAGTATAACAGTTTATTTTTACAGAGTGTTCCAAAACGTGCACATAATCTTCCAATTGAAAAAAATTCTTTCTACCTTTGCCTGTTGAAAGGGGTGCCATACTGTAAACGGGCTGAGATTATACCCTGTGAACCTGATGCGGGTAATGCCGCCGTAGGAAAAAACAGACAAGGCTTTTCCCTCCTTTTTTATATATAAATGAAAACAAACACAATGTTTCGCTATCCGGTAGCACTCACAATTGCCGGCTCAGACAGCGGCGGCGGTGCAGGAATACAGGCGGACCTGAAGACATTTTCAGCATTAGGCGTATTCGGAGCTTCTGTAATAACATCCATTACCGCCCAGAATACAACGGGTGTAAGGGGGATACAGGCTGTTTCGCCGGAAATAGTGGAAGGACAGATAAATGCCGTATTCGAGGATATAACGGTCGATGCCGTAAAAATCGGGATGTTGCATAACCGGGAAGCTGCCAGGATTGTAGCCTGTGCGATCGACCGTTTTTCGCTTTCAAAAGTAATTCTCGACCCTGTCATGATTTCGACAAGCGGCAGCAAGCTGATGGAAGACGAGACGATCGAAGTCATTGTAAACGAATTGTTCCCTAAGGTCATGTTAGTGACTCCGAATATAGACGAAGCTGCTTTCCTGTCAGGCATGCCGATACGGAATGAAGAAGAGATGGAAAAAGCCGCTCAAGAGCTTTTAGCCCGGGGATGCCGTTCCGTCCTGATGAAAGGCGGCCATCTGGAGGGAAGCGAAAGGGCCGATATCCTGTTCACGAAGGATGCAGCCCCTCTCCGACTGGTTGTCCCGGCTGTTCAGACACAAAACACGCATGGCACGGGATGCACACTGTCTTCCGCAATTGCTGCTTATATGGCTTTGGGAAAAGAATTGCCGGATGCCGTAAGCTTGGCAAAAGAGTACGTAACAGCCGCTCTCGAGGCCGGTGCCGATGTGCAAACCGGACACGGGCATGGACCTATGAACCATCTGTTCGCTCCCGTTCCGTTGATAAAAATAAAAGCATGAAAAAGCTGATTGTAATCACGACACCGGGCTTCTTTCCGGGAGAAAACATCATTCTCACCCGGCTTTTTGAAGAAGGAATGCAATCTCTCCACCTGCGTAAGCCGGAAGGAAAGATTGACGAACTGCGCCGACTGCTGGATAAGATACCGACCGTCCACTATCCGAAAATCGTGCTCCACGACTGCTTTTCGCTGGCAACAGATTACGGCTTGGGGGGCGTGCACCTGAACCGGCGTAACAGCCTGGCGCCATCCGGCTTCAAGGGGACGGTCAGCCGTTCCTGCCATTCCATCGAGGAAATCCGACACTACCAGTCGCTCGACTATCTCTTCCTGAGCCCTATCTTCCGGAGCATCTCGAAAGAAGGATACGGAAGCGGTTTTGCAATGGAAACCTTACAACAGGCCTCCGATGCCGGAATCATAAACGAAAAGGTTTTCGCCCTTGGCGGCATAGACCTCGCCACTCTCCCGTTGCTCCGCCCTTTCCGTTTCGGAGGAGCGGCCGTGTTGGGCGCGCTTTGGGGAGAACGTCCGTCGACAGACAAACAGGATATTATTATCACACAATATAAAAAACTACAAGCATGGAATTAGACAATTATTTAGAGAGCTGCGCCGGCAGAGGCCGGTATGCTTGTTTCACCGGCCAAAACCGACTTATGTTCATCACGCATCGTACAAACAAATATACAGAGCTGGATGAGATCAAGATGGTAATCAAAGGCGGTTGCAACTGGGTTCAGCTCCGCATGAAAGACAATCTGAACCTTGAAGTCGCCAAAGAAGTTTCGCACTTCACCCTGTTCAAAGGCGGTTTAGATTGTGTCTGCTGCCTGGACGACAACCTGGAAATGGCAATCAAAGCCGGTATCCATTGCGTCCATTTAGGGAAAAACGACATGCCGGTATCAGAAGCCTGGCGGATCATCATCGAAAAAGGCTTGGACGACCTTTTCCTTGTCGGCGCAACGGCAAACACCTTCGAGGATATTTTGAAGGCGGACCGGGAAGGCGCTTCTTACATCGGCCTGGGGCCGTACCGTTTTACCGAGACGAAAAAGAACCTGAGCCCCGTGTTAGGATTGGAAGGATATCAAAAAATCATGGAACAATATAGGGAAGCCGGTCTCGAAATTCCTATCTTTGCCATCGGAGGCATTCAGTTTGAAGATATTGCCCCCTTGATGGAAACAGGGATAGAAGGTATCGCCGTCTCCGGAGCGATCATCAATGCCGATGATCCGGTGGAAGAAACACGCCGTTTCATCAGGGAGATCAACAAACACAAGCCGGACCCTTGCAGGGACGATTCAGAAATATAAAAAACATACAATACAATGGCAAGTAAAAACAGAATACGCATTACCTATCCTTCATCGGAAAAGATCTATGTTCCCGGCAGCATCCACAAGATAAATGTGGGCATGCGCAAGATCAAGATACTGGATACCGTCACGCGTGGTGAAGACGGAGAACTGATCCACAAAAAGAACAATCCCGTAATCGTTTACGACACCAGCGGTCCGTTCTCGGACGCTAAAATCACAGTCAATACGCAGAACGGCATTCCCCGCATCCGCGAATCCTGGTATGCAGGGCGCAAGGATCTGGTACAATTGGAAGAATTGACTTCCGACTACGGCCGCCAGCGTTTGGCAGACCCGTCGCTGGACGCCATCCGTTTCCCGAAACACCATCTGCCTTACCGGGCGAAGCCGGGCAAGAACATCACCCAGATGTATTATGCAAAAAAGCGTGTGATCACACCCGAAATGGAATACGTGGCAATCCGCGAGAACCAACAAATCGAAGCCCTCGGCCTGAAATCCTATATCACACCGGAATTTGTGCGCAAGGAGATTGCCGCCGGACGCGCCATCATCCCGGCAAACATCAACCACCCGGAAGCCGAACCGATGATCATTGGCCGGAAGTTCCTGGTCAAGATCAACACGAACATCGGAAACTCCGCCCTTTCGTCCGGCATCAACGAAGAGATCGAAAAGGCCGTATGGAGTTGCAAATGGGGAGGCGACACGCTGATGGACCTTTCCACCGGCAACAACATCCACGAGACGCGCGAATGGATCATCCGCAATTGCCCTGTGCCGATGGGAACAGTCCCTATCTACCAGGCTTTGGAGAAAGTGGACGGAAAAATCGAAGACCTGAGTTGGGAGATTTACCGCGACACGCTGATCGAACAGGCCGAACAAGGCGTCGACTACTTCACCATCCACGCCGGCCTGCTGAAGAAACACGTCGAACTGACGCAGACGCGTCTGACCGGTATCGTTTCACGCGGAGGCTCGATCATGGCCAAATGGATGCAGATTCATAATGAAGAGAACTTCCTTTATACCCATTTCGCCGAAATCTGCGAAATCCTGAAGATGTATGATATTGCCGTCTCGATCGGCGACGGTCTCCGTCCGGGTTCCATCTATGATGCCAATGATGCCGCCCAGTTTGCCGAACTGCATACGATGGGCGAGTTGACACAGATCGCCTGGGACCAGTTCGTACAGGTCATCATCGAGGGACCGGGCCACGTCCCCATGAACAAGATACAGGAGAATATGAAAGAACAGCAATATGCCTGCCACAACGCTCCGTTCTACACATTAGGCCCGTTGACAACCGATATCGCACCGGGTTACGACCATATCACATCCGCAATCGGAGCCGCCCAGATCGCTTGGCACGGGACGGCGATGATCTGCTACGTCACCCCGAAAGAACATCTCGGGCTGCCGGACAAGGAAGACGTCCGTACAGGTGTTGTCGCCTATAAGATTGCCGCCCATGCCGCCGACCTGGCCAAAGGGCATCCCGGCGCACAAGTGCGCGACAATGCCTTGAGCAAAGCCCGCTTCGAGTTCCGTTGGAAAGACCAGTTCAACCTGTCGCTCGATCCGGAACGCGCCCTCCAATACTACAAGGACAGCGCCGTGACGGATGGCGAATACTGTACGATGTGCGGCCCGAACTTCTGTGCCATGCGCCTGAGTAAGGACTTGCATAAAGAAGATTGCGGGAAGTAGATAGCCCGCCTTTGGATACGGTAAATGATGATTTAACGGTGTGTTTGCTCGTATTTACCGGACGCAGACGGGCGCAGATTACACAGAGGAACGCAGACTTATTTTCTTTTAAAGCAATAAATGATCTGCGTTCCTCTGCGTCGTCTGCGAAATCTGCGTCCGGTAATACAAACATAGCGTCTTACCGATAAATCATCATTTATTGTTTCAAATCTGGCAAGTTTTGAACCTCCTGCAAACCTGATGAAAATATACAATATCCCCCCTTTCCTGCCGTTTTTCTATTTCATCCGAAATCTTGATCGATTTTGGATTGACTCTTTTCACGTTTTAAACTCCCCTTTCTGACAATAGGAAAAACGAGGTGCGCAGTCCGTTCCGGAAAGCGTGCAATTTGATTGCTGAAAATCAGAAACACCGACAATGTGATAAACCTTAACTCCCGGAGAATCGAATATTTGAAAATAAAACGGACGGCGTCCCAAATATCTCAAGGAAATTCAGGTGCTTTTTTGCCCTAAAGACGGTCCTCTTTTCAATTACGACCGTCCTAATCGCCATTACGACCGTGCTAATCTTCGCGAGGTGCCGAGTGCACTACACATTAGCACGGTCGTAATGGCAAAGAGGACGGTCGTAATTGCTGGAAACGCTCAAAAAAGAGGAAAAAGTTCCTTTTTAAGGTCTAAAAAGCGGATTAACATTTGTTTTGTTTCGGATGTCTTTTGAACCTAAAAAATGCGTTTTTTACAATAAGACCCCCTGCCGCAGGCTCTCTTTTGCCATTGATTTCAATCAATGGGTTGACGCTTTAGCGTGTCATTGCGGGCTTGACCCGCAACCTTATACTACACTGATTTACAATGATTAGTATGAGATGGCGGGTCAAGCCCGCCAGGACACAGACGCTATAAATAGGACTTTTGGCACATCCCCAAGCTCTAAAACCGTTTGGCAAAAGAGAGTCTGCGGTGGGGGCTTATTGTATAAAACGTGTTTTTCAGGTCCAAAAAGAGGTCCTAATTCAAAAAATGTCAACCCAATTTTCAGCTGTCAAAAAGGGGCTTTTTCCTGTGATTCGGCACCTTATCGCCATAAAGAGGGACTTTATCGCTCTGATCCGGAACTTTGTTGCCTTGAAGTCAGACTTCATATAGTACGAAGTCAACCTTCAGAGCGATGAAGCGTTACTTCACGGCAATTTTCTGCGCACCTCACGGCAACAAGTCCCCAAAATTTCCTTGGGATATTTGGAACGCCGTCCGCATTTGTTCGCAAATATTCGATTCTCCGGGAGTTAAGCTTTATCACATTGTCGGCGTTTCCACCTTTCGGTAATCAAATTGTACGCTTTTCGAAACGGGCTGCGCAACTCATTTTTCCTATTGTCATTCGATCTGATTAAAACCGTGAAAAGAGTCAATCCAAAATCGACCAAGATTTCGGACGAAATAGAAAAACGGCTGAAAAGGGGGGTTATTGTTTAATATAATATTTATATCTTCGCAAAAAAAGCATCATTATGGATAAGATCAAAACAGGTTTGGCAGCCTTCGGTATGTCCGGGCAAATATTTCATGCTCCGTTTATCAGCACGAACCCGGCTTTCTGTCTGACGGCAATCACAGAGCGCAGTAAGGAACTCTCGAAAGAACGCTATCCGTCGGCACGCATCGTGCGCAGCTTTGACGAATTGATTGCGATGGACGAACTGGAACTGATTGTCGTCAACACGCCCGACAGCACGCATTATGACTATGCCCGCCGTGCGCTGGAAGCCGGAAAGAACGTGATTGTGGAAAAGCCTTTCACGGCGACAGTCCGACAGGGGGAAGAACTCATTGCGCTTGCCCGCTCCAAAGGGTTGGCCCTAAGTGTGTATCAGAACAGGCGCTGGGATTCGGATTTCCTGACGGTCAAAGAGATTTTAGACAAAGGAGTGTTGGGACGCCTCGTCGAGTTCGAATCGACCTTTCCGCGCTATCGTAACTTTATCAAGCCCGGAACGTGGAAAGAGACCGGCGAGATGGGCGGCGGCCTGACCTATAACCTCGGGGCGCATGTCATCGACCAGGCTGTCCAGTTGTTCGGCGTGCCGGAAGCTATTTTTGCAGACATAGATATTATCCGTACCGGCGGACTGGTGGACGATTACTTTGTGATACACCTACTTCGCCCCTCCAAAGCGCCACATGTGAAGGTGACGCTGAAATCGAGTTACCTGATGTGTGAACCGGAACCCCGTTTTGTGCTGCACGGCACGGAAGGTTCGTTTGTCAAATACGGTCTGGACCGGCAGGAAGCCGATCTGAACGAAGGCCTGATGCCCGGCACTGCTAATTGGGGAGTGGAAGACGAAAGCATCTGGGGCCTCCTTCATACGGAAAAAGACGGCAACATCGTCCGCCACAAATATCCCAGTCTTGCCGGAGACTACGCCGGCTTCTACGACAACATCCACCGTCACCTCCGCCTCTCCGAACCGCTCCTGACGGACGCCGCCGGCGTATTGCCCGTCATCCGCCTGATCGAAGCGGCATGGGAAAGCAGCAAGGAGGGGAAAGTTGTTAAAATCGGAAAATAAGAGAAGCTTAAGAAATAGTCCGGTTTTATACGGACTATTTCATTTGATATACTTATATTTGCAACTGTATCAACATATAATATAACTACAATATGACAACTATGGAATTAAATGCAATGAAGCAGCTCTTGATCGAAGATATTCTGGATATAGATAATCCGGAGTTGATTCCTTATCTGAGAAGGGCTTTAGATAAATTCAAAAACATGAATGTTATCCCAAGAAAACGTCCTTGTGTCTACACGCACGAAGAACAGCTGGAAATACTTCGTCAATCATTGGAAGATGATAAAAATGGGTTAGGAATTTCAACAGAAGAGCTTGAAGAAGAAATGAAAACATGGTAAAACCCCTAAACCCGACGTGGTTACCCCAAGCCAAGAAACAACTAAAAGATATTATAAAAATCGCTGCCATTTTCGATTGTCGGCAAAATCCATCCAACCTGAATAAGATGTTGAAGTTATAAGTATATTTCAAGACTATTTTATCCCTGTATACAATTTTTTATCGTAAATTTGCCAACGGTCCCATTAAAAGAAAAGGGATTCATTGCAATAACCAATTTTACATGTAATGAAAAGAGACAATATCATTTTCGACATCATTGAGAAGGAACATCAGCGCCAGGCTAAAGGCATAGAACTGATTGCTTCCGAAAACTTTGTAAGCGACCAGGTGATGCAAGCCATGGGTAGCTGCCTGACCAACAAATACGCCGAAGGGTATCCCGGCAAGCGCTATTATGGAGGTTGCGAAGTAGTAGACCAGAGCGAAACCATCGCTATCGAACGGTTGAAACAGATTTTCAATGCAGAATGGGCGAACGTACAGCCTCATTCAGGTGCACAAGCGAATGCAGCCGTATTTCTGGCAGTGTTGAACCCGGGCGATACATTCCTCGGTTTAAACCTGGCACACGGCGGCCACCTTTCTCACGGTTCTCCAGTAAACAGTTCAGGTATCTTATACCATGCGACAGAATATAACGTAAAAGAAGAAACCGGCCGTGTCGACTACGACCAGATGGAAGAAGTCGCCTTGCGTGAAAAACCGAAATTGATCGTCGGTGGCGGTTCCGCTTATTCCCGCGAATGGGACTACAAGCGCATGCGTGAAATCGCTGACAAGGTTGGCGCTCTGTTGATGATCGACATGGCTCACCCTGCAGGTCTGATTGCTGCCGGTTTGCTGAACAATCCGTTGGAATATGCCCACATCGTAACTTCTACGACACACAAAACATTGCGTGGTCCGCGCGGAGGTATCATCCTGTTAGGTAAAGACTTCGAAAACCCCTGGGGTAAGAAGACTCCGAAGGGCGAAATCAAGAAGATGTCCCAGTTGCTGGATTCAGCCGTATTCCCGGGTATTCAGGGAGGTCCGCTGGAACATGTGATCGCTGCAAAAGCTGTCGCTTTCGGCGAAGCATTGGAACCGGAATACAAGACCTACCAGGCACAGGTGAAGGCGAATGCTGCCGCTATGGCAAAAGCATTTATCGATAAAGGTTACAAGATCATCTCCGATGGTACGGATAACCATAGCATGCTGATCGACCTGCGCAAGAAGTTCCCTGATCTGACCGGTAAGGTGGCTGAAAAAGCATTGGTCGCTGCCGATATCACGGTGAACAAGAACATGGTTCCGTTCGACAGCCGTTCGGCTTTCCAGACTTCCGGTATCCGCGTCGGAACTCCGGCTATCACCACTCGCGGCGCTAAAGAACCGCTGATGGCTGAAATCGTAGAAATGATCGACACTGTACTGGCCTCGCCTGAATGCGACAAGACTATCACTGCTGTTCGCGAAAAAGTAAACGGCATTATGAAGGAATATCCTATCTTCGCTTGGTAAAATTAATACAGAGAGGGTGTGGCAAAACCCCTTGTCCCCGCGCTTGACGCGGGGCCGCAAAAGGACAGGCTTTATCAATAAGCGATTTATATCGTTCAGTTCTAATGCGATCCCGCGTCAAGCGCGGGAACAAGTAGTTTTGTCACATACTTCTTTCATTCATACAAAAAACACCAAAAAACATGATGAAACTCATTTCGATGTGTGTCGGCGCTGCACTTTGTATTCTTGCGTCGTGCAGCGAAGGGCCTACAAAACAGATGTCTTACAACCAGGGCATCAATGTAATCCCGACTCCTGTAAGCCTCGTCCAGAACGAGGGCAGTTTTAAACTAAACAAGAACACCGCTTTCTCCGCTTCCACACCGGAAGCTAAAACAGTTGCCGAATATTTCGCAGCCCAGATGAATCTGGCTACCGGCTATCAGATAACTGTCAGCGACAAAGCCGCATCAAACGGCATCGCACTGACAATCGACGAAACACTGGATGTAAACGATGAAGGCTATACGCTGGACGTTACACCGAACGGCGTTACTGTCAAAGCAAAGAATCCGCAGGGTTTATTCTACGGTATGCAGACATTCATGCAACTGCTTCCGGCTGAGATCGAAAGCCAGGCTGTTGTTAACGGCATTGCCTGGACGGCTCCTTGCGTGACCGTGAAAGACGAACCGCGTTTCGGATATCGCGGCATCATGCTCGACCCTTGCCGCCATTTCATCCCGGTAGAGAATGTAAAGAAGCATCTCGACGTGTTAGCTTTGTTCAAGATCAACCGTATGCACTGGCACCTGACAGACGACCAGGGCTGGCGTATCGAGATCAAGAAATACCCGAAGCTGACGGAAATCGGCTCCAAACGTATCGACGGTGAAGGTACCGAATACGGAGGTTTCTATACACAAGACCAGATCAAGGAAATCGTTCAATATGCCGCCGACCGTTTTATCACGATCGTGCCGGAAATCGAACTTCCGGGACATGAACTGGCTGCCATCGCCGCCTATCCCGAACTTTCTTGCAAGGGCGAGCCGACCACTCCGCGTATTATCTGGGGTGTGGAAGACATCGTCATGTGTGCCGGAAAAGAAGAACCGTTCGAGTTCATGCAGGGCGTATTCGATGAAGTCGCCCCTCTTTTCCCCGGCGAATATATCCATATCGGAGGTGACGAATGTCCGAAAATCAGCTGGAAAAACTGTCCGCTTTGCCAGAAACGTATCCGCGAAGAAGGTTTGAAAGCAGACAAGGAACACTCCGCCGAAGAAAAGCTGCAGAGCTATTTCGTTCAGCGTATGGAAAAATACCTGGCTGAAAAGCATGGAAAGAAGATCATCGGCTGGGATGAAATCCTGGAAGGCGGCCTTGCTCCTACTGCAACCGTCATGTCATGGCGTGGTGAGGAAGGCGGTATCGCTGCTGCCAATCTGGGACACGAAGCGATCATGACTCCGAGCAGCAACGGTATGTATATCGACCAGTTCCAGGGCGATCCCAAGATCGAACCGGTTTCTATCGGCGGTTACGACCCGTTGGAAAGAGTATATGCCTACAACCCGACGCCGGACACATTGGTGGCTGCCGGAAAAGACCATTTCATCAAAGGCGTACAGAGCAATTTGTGGTCTGAATATATGTATAACACGGATCTTCTGGAATACCGCGCTTACCCGCGTGTCCTGGCTGTTGCCGAAATAGGTTGGACACCGCTGGCACGTAAAGATTATAAGGATTTCGAACGTCGCCTGGACAATGCACTGGTTCGTTTGGATGCGTTAAATATCAACTACCATATCCCGCAACCTGAACAACCGAACGGTTCCTGCAACTTCGTAGCCTTCACAGACAAGGCTTCTCTGGAATTTAAAACAAGCCGCCCGATCAAGGTTGTTTATACGATCGACGGAACAGAACCGACTCCCGAATCGACGGTTTACTCCGCTCCTATCGAGTTTACGGAATCCGGCGTGCTGAAGATCCGCTCCGTATTGCCTTCCGGCAAGATGAGCAAGACGCGTACGATCACAGTTGAAAAACAGGCGTTGGCACCTGCCAAGGAAGTAGCTAAGACAACTCCGGGCCTGGAAATGCAGGTGACGGACGGAATGTACTTGAACACCTCCAAATTGGTTGACGCAAAGGAATGGAAGAAATCCGTGATCAAAGATTTGCGTGAAATCACCAGCGTTGTCAAGACAAGCGAATCGATGCGCGGCGTTAAGCAATATGCGGCCATCGCAACCGGTTATGTAAACATTCCGGAAGACGGCGTTTACTATATTTCTTCCGATAACGAAGAAGTCTGGATCGACGGCAAATTGTTAGTGAACAACGGCGGCGAAGTAAAACGTTTCTCCCGTCACGACAGTTCTGCTGCGTTGTCAAAAGGTTTGCACGAAATCAAGGTTGTATTCTTAGGACATATCATCGGCGGCTGGCCTTCCAATTGGAATGACGGCAGTGTGAAGCTGCGCAAAGCCGACACCGACAAGTTCGTTAAGATCACTCCCGAGATGTTGGTTCATTGATTGTTCCCGCGCTTGACGCGGGATCGCATTAGAACCGGCAGTATAAAATAACTGATTGATAAAGCCTGCTCTTTTGCGGCCCCGCGTCAAGCGCAGGGACAAGGATTTTGACAGCATTGAATAAAAAAGGGACAGGCATCGGATCATAAACCGATGCCTGTCCCTTTTTTATCCGATGCCTATCCAAATATCAATCGACTTTGAGCTTCATAATCGTAATCGAGTTCGGAGGGAAATTATACACTTTAGGACCACTCATAGAGAATGTAATCTCTTTCGTTTCCGGCACGATTGCATCCGGTTTACCGAAAGTATTGCGTGCATCGGGATCACCTGTCAGCTGGATGATTTCTGCCGTATTTTTGACATTGAGACCTTGCAGGTCGAGCTCTGTCCTTTCTTCATGCTGAGTCGTGTTGACCACTTTCAGGATAACCGTATTGTTTTCCTTATCCAGCGTTGCGGTTGAAACCAACGACGGAATGGAAGGGATGATAACATCATGAACCAATGTATCATCAACAAAGCAACTGATATGCTCATCTTTGCAGCTTATCCTTACATTATACCAGCGATTGCTCTGGAACGGATAGGATACGGGAGCGCATAACGTATCCCTCACTCCACCGGCCTGGCGGTAAAGCTCGGCAAAGCCCCCTCCGATTGTCATCCCGATATAGTCGTTCTGTTCGCCGGGCAACCCGTTGTCACGCACACGGAACTGGATTTGCCCGCTCCCTTTTGTCCTTCTGATGTCGGCAGAGAAGGTGCAATTATATGCGGTGGAATCACCCAACAAGAGGTAGTTCCAGCGGTTCGGTACGGGGATCAAAGTTCCCTGGTCGACTTTCCAGCTTCCCGTCATAACCGTTCCTTCCGTAACCGGCGAATTATTTATTTTCACTTCCTTAAAGTCATAACTATTGTCGAACATCTCGATGCCGGCACGCCCGAACGTAACCTGCGGTTTCTGATACGTTCGCACTTCCGTCTTCAAGACTTCGTCACCCCTGTTGTTGCCGAACATTTGCAGCAGGTGGTAAGAGGGAGAAACGGCAATCTGCCCGCCGTCAAAGGAAATAGCCGGATAGCGTTCCATCTCGTATTTCGTGTTTCCGACGATCGGGGCATAAGCCAAACGCCTTACGATATCCTGCCCGTTCTCCACGCCGACAAGGAAACAGGCCTCTGCGATAGCTGCCCGCAAGCTTCCGGGCTGTGTTCCGCCGGATAAGCCGAACTCGCCGATAAACACAGGTGGCATACGACGCGAATACCGTCCGGCTGTATATCTGTTGTAATTGGAGATCAGGAAGGATTCACTTGCGTAAAGATGCGTGTCCGACCATTCGTTCCGGTTCTTTCCTTTTATGTAGGAACTGCTTACCACCGTAACATCCGGATAAACTTCATTGATCGCCTTCTTAAACAGGGCGAAACGTTTCGTGTACTCCTGCCCGTAGTTCTCGCTCCCTATCTCTACATATTTCAATCCGAAGGATTCCGGATGTCCATGCTTAGCACGCAATGCACCCATGATGGAATCGGCAGGCTCGTTGGCATAGGCTATAGCATCCAAAGCATCCTGTACCAGTTTGTCCATCGCCGTAATATCTTCGTAACGCGGACGGCGGCTCTGGCTGGTCACACCACTGTTAATGACATAGACAGGCTCGGCGTTCAGGTCCTCGCACATCTGCAGGTATTCATGATAGCCGACTCCGTTTGTCGTGCCATACGCCCAGACATTCCAGAAATGCTTACGTTCGGCAATATCGCCTATCGTTTCACGCCAGACGGGATAGGTTCCGGCCGTGTATCCTTCCACAAAGCTGCCTCCCGGAAAACGGATAAACTTAGGTTGCAAAGCGGCAATTAACTCCATCAGCTCCGGCCGTAATCCGTTCGGCCGCTCCTTCCAAGTCTTTTGCGGAAAGAGGGATACGACATCCAGCCAGAAGACAGCCGAACTGTCTGTCGTGACGGTTAACACCGCTTTACCGGTAGTCGATGTCGCCGTAAAAGTATGTTTATATTTCTTCCACTCATAAGCCGGAGCAACACGGAATACTTCACTGAAAGCCGTATTTCCCGTTGAATCGGCCAATGTAAAGCTTACGGTTTTCGGAACCATAGAGACGCCTTTTATATAGAAAGACAAATCATATTTCTCGCCTTCACGGATAGGAATCCCCTGATATCCATCCGCTATTACGCCGCCTTTCCCGATTTCGGCCGATGCGGAAACAGAGACCAACAGGGAACGGCGGTTTTTGTCATTAATCAGCTCTTTCGTGTCCGGATACATATAGGAAGTAGGCGAAAAACGGCGCCATCCGGGAACCGAATCAGGGCGCAAAAAAGGGATAGTCCAACCATTCGGCGTCGTCAGAACACGGCGGACAGGATCAAAGGGGCAGTTCAAAGGCGGCACTCCGTCCTCAAAACTCCGGTTTTGTATAAGTTCGGCATAAATGCCGCCATCCACCGCATGATTAATCTCTTCTATTGTCAAGCCATACAGTTCTTTATTCACCGGGACCGTCAATCCTTCCCCATCCACCAGGATAGAAGATGTGACAGGCATTTCCGGCTGGCAGCTTACCAGTAAAAGCGCTAAAAGAAGTGAATTCGATTTCATGGTGCAAACTTAAAGAATAATTTCTATAAAAAGCCACTGACTAAAGAAGGTTATTTCGGACAAATGATTATATTTGTAAAATAAATACATAAATAAAACCCAAGAACGACAGCCTTATGAATAAATCTATCCTTTTAGTAGATGATAAACCGGAAATTGCGAAAATTATAACACTTTATTTATCCGGATACAATGTAAAGTATGTGGAGAATCCGATTATTGCTCTTAATTGGCTGAAGGAGGGAAACATGCCGGATGCCATTATTTCGGATCTGATGATGCCGGAAATGAACGGGGAAGAATTTGTTACAGCTTTAAAAGAGAACGAAAATCTTTCACATATTCCGATACTCATTCTGACGAGTGTTGAAAGCGACTCCGACAGGACACGGCTCTTTGAAAAGGGCGCTAACGATTTTATTCTTAAGCCATTTAACCCCGAAGAACTAAAAACGAGGATAAAAGTTTTATTGAAATAATATTTATTTTCAGAGAAAAAAGCAATTATATCAGCAGAATTAAATACATTTGTATCATTGATAGTATTTGAATATCAAGAAAAGTGCAGAATCAAATGGAAAACTTAGCATCACAATATACTGTATTAGTAGTAGATGACGTACCTACTAACGTAATGCTTGTTCAAGCGATATTGAAAAAAGAAGGCTACA
The DNA here is from genome assembly GCF_003479205.1 of Parabacteroides sp. AF17-28. NCBI lineage: Bacteria > Pseudomonadati > Bacteroidota > Bacteroidia > Bacteroidales > Tannerellaceae > Parabacteroides > Parabacteroides sp. AF17-28. Next base: position 97,577 of record NZ_QUGV01000004.1, read on the forward strand.
CACTACTGACAACAGACAGTGGAGCAAAAGCATTGCGTATCGCCCAGGAAAAGCATCCCAATCTTATTTTGCTTGATATCATGATGCCGGAAATGGATGGTTATGAAGTGTTGCAACACCTGAAGAGCAATCCTGAAACCAATAATATCCCCGTAATCATCATGTCTGCTTTGAGTGACATGCAGAGTATTGTAAAAGGCTATCAGCTGGGGGCTACGGAATATGTAACAAAACCGTTCCAACGGGAAGAGTTGGTGAAACGTGTTGCCCACCGTTACGAACTGTTCAGCATCAAACGTATCAAACAGGAGCTTGAAAACACAATCGAATCACGCGATACACTCTATTCTGTCATTGCGCATGACTTGCGCTCTCCGCTTGGCTCCCTTAAAATGATGAATAACGCCATCCTGATGATGGTCGATAAGAGTCAGGTCAGCGACGAAGTGTATGAGATGCTCCAGATGATGAACAAGACATCGGAAGAAATATTCCAATTGCTCGACAACTTGCTGAAGTGGGCCAAAAACCGGCTGAACAAACAAAGCATTTACAAGCAACAAGTAGACATTAACAGTATTGTAAGCAGTACTGCCGATATATTTATCCCGATGGCTGCCCAGAAAGGCATATCTATCGTTATTGACGGTTTGGACAAAGAGCTGATGGGATCGGTGGACATCGACATGGTAAAGACCATTGTCCGCAATTTAGTATCAAATGCAGTTAAGTTCAGCTACGAAAAGGGAACGATTACGATATCGACCAAGACGGATGGCAACTTTGTCATTGTCAGTGTCAAGGATTCCGGCAAGGGGATCAAAGCCGAGGACCAGGGTAAACTGCTCAAACAAAATACGCATTTTACCTCTTACGGAACGAATAATGAAAAAGGCTCCGGCTTAGGCTTGATGCTCTGTAAGGACTTTGTGGAACAAATGGGCGGTAAGCTGTGGTTTGACTCGGAAGAAGGAAAGGGCACTACGTTCCATTTCTCTCTAAATGCACTGAATCAGGAATAAGAACAAAAGATATATAAATGAAAAAAGCTGCATCCCGAAAGGTGCAGCTTTTTTCATTTATTATCTGTAGTATATTATCCGGCAATTGCCTTCCGGTTTCCTTTCTGCGGATACTTTTTGAATAAGCTCCACCACTTTAGCTTTAACACGCCGAACAGGGCTTCTCCGAAAATAGAAGAATTCATCTTTGACGTTCCCAATATACGGTTGATGAAGATGATGGGGACCTCTACGATCTTAAAGCCGCATTTATACGCCGTAAACTTCATTTCTATCTGAAAGGCGTATCCCTTGAAGTGGATATGGTCCAGATCGATCGTCTCGAGCACTTCCCGGCGGTAACACTTGAAACCGGCTGTCGTATCCTGCACCTTCATACCTGTTACAAAGCGGACATATACGGAAGCATAGTAAGACATCAGCACACGTCCCAGCGGCCAGTTCACGACATTCACGCCATTGCAGTAACGGGAACCGACTGCCACATCGCCACCCTGTTCCGTACAGGCTGCATATAGTTTGGGAAGATCATTCGGATTATGACTGAAGTCTGCATCCATTTCGAATACAAAATCGTACTTGTGTTCTATCGCCCACTTAAATCCGCAGATATAAGCCGTACCCAATCCCAATTTGCCTTTACGTTCCACCATGAAAAGGCTTTCAGGAAACTCTTTTTGTAATCGTTTTACAATATCCGCCGTACCATCGGGCGATCCGTCATCTATAATCAAAATATGAAATTCTTTCTCCAACCCAAATACAGCCCGAATAATATTTTCGATATTCTCCTTCTCGTTGTAAGTGGGAATAATAACAATACTGTCTGACATAATCCTTCTAATTTGTAGGGCGAAGGTACATATTTTAATTGATTTAATACTATGCCTGTCTACTATTTTGAACAAAAAGCCTACCTTTGCGAAAAGAACATATCACATTGGAGGTACAAGATTTACTGAAACAATATGCCGCCCATCCGCAAGTGGCGGCATTAAATACCCTGCTAAAAAGCGAAACGTCCCGCAATATATTTCTGAAAGGACTGAACGGTTCAGGGGCCGCAATGACAATAGCTTCTCTTTTTTCAAAAAGAAGGGGGAGCTATGTGTGTGTGTTAAACGATCTGGAAGAAGCCGGCTATTTTTACCATGATCTGGTTCAACTTACCGGAGGCGACGGAATCTACTTCTTCCCTTCCGCCTACAGGCGTGCGATCAAATACGGGCATGTGGATCCGGCTAACGAAATCCTGCGTACCGAAGTGCTCAGCACTTTGCAGGATCCGGACATCCCTTTTGTCATCGTCACCTATCCGGACGCGTTGGCCGAGAAAGTGATCTCCCGCGAAGTCTTGAAGGAAAACACGCTGAAGATTAGTGTCGGCGAGAAATTAGACAATATGTTTGTCTCGGATGTACTGGACGAATATGGATTCGAGCAAGTGGATTATGTCTATGAACCAGGACAATATGCCCTGCGCGGCAGTATCCTGGACGTATTCTCGTTCTCGTACGAATTTCCGTACCGTATCGACTTTTTCGGCAACGAAGTGGAGACGATACGCTCGTTTGACGTAGAGACACAGTTATCCAAGGAGAAGTTAGACAGCATTTATATCGTGCCGGAGATGACACGAGGCAACCGTACGAACTCATCTCTGCTGGACTCGTTGCCTCCCGCCACCCTGCTCGCCTTCAAAGACCTGGCATGGGTAAAGGAACGGATCGGCAGCATCTGGAACGAAGAGCCGGTCGTAGGAGACGAAGACTCTTTTGCAGACGCCGAACAAATGCGGGCAAAGTTAGTGACAGGTGAAGATTTCCTGCATGCCGCCCTCGGTTTCCGCCGCCTCCACTTCGGTGCACGCCCGACAGGAACAGCAGATGCAACACTAACTTTTGCCACAGAGGTGCAACCGATTTACCACAAGAACTTCGATCTGGTAAGCGAATCTTTCCACAAATACATAGAAGACGGCTATACATTATATATACTGAGCGACGTAGAGAAGCAGGCCGCCCGCATCCGCGCGATCTTCGAGGACCGGGGAGACGACCTCCCCTTCACCTCCGTCAACAAGACGATACACGAAGGTTTCGCCGACGAGACGCTGCGCATCTGCCTCTTCACAGACCATCAGCTGTTCGACCGCTTCCACAAATTCAACCTCAAAAGCGACAAGGCACGGAGCGGCAAGCTCTCCCTCTCGCTGAAAGAGCTGAACCAATTCACGACCGGCGACTACATCGTCCACATCGACCACGGTGTCGGACAGTTCGGCGGACTGGTACGCACCGAGGTGAACGGGAAGATGCAGGAAGCGATCAAGCTGATCTACCAGAACAACGACATCATCTTCGTCAGCATCCATTCCCTCCACAAACTGTCCAAATACAAAGGTAAAGACAGTGGTGAGCCGCCCAAGCTGAGTAAGCTCGGGACCGGAGCTTGGGAGAAGATGAAGGAACGGACCAAGTCGAAAGTCAAAGACATCGCCCGCGACCTGATCCTCCTCTACTCCAAGCGGAAACAGGAAAAGGGATTTGCCTACAGCCCGGACAGCTTCATGCAGCACGAGTTGGAGGCCAGCTTCATTTACGAAGATACGCCGGACCAGATGAAGGCAACCGCTGACGTGAAAACAGATATGGAGAACGACCGCCCGATGGACCGTCTGATCTGCGGCGACGTAGGTTTCGGAAAGACTGAAGTCGCCATCCGCGCCGCCTTCAAGGCTGTGGCTGACAACAAACAGGTGGCGGTGTTAGTCCCGACCACCGTTCTCGCTTTCCAGCACTACCAGACTTTCTCCGAACGTCTGAAGGATTTCCCCTGTCGGATCGAATATATCAGCCGGGCACGTACGGCTAAAGACATAAAAGAGATCCTGAAAGACCTGAAAGAGGGACAAGTCAACATCATCATCGGGACACACCGTATTGTCGGCAAGGACGTCAAGTTTAAAGACCTCGGCTTGCTAATCATCGATGAAGAGCAGAAGTTCGGCGTTTCTGTCAAAGAGAAGCTACGCCAGTTGAAAGCTAACGTGGATACGCTCACGATGACTGCGACGCCTATCCCCCGCACGCTCCAGTTCTCACTCATGGGAGCACGCGACCTGTCGAGCATCACGACGCCTCCGCCTAACCGCTATCCGGTACAGACTGAGGTGGAACGCTTCAATCCGGACATCATCCGCGAAGCGATCAACTTCGAGATGAGCCGCAACGGGCAGGTGTTCTTCATCAATAACCGCATCCAGAACATCTACGAGATGGAAGCGCTGGTCAGACGCGAAGTGCCGGATGCCCGTATAGCCGTCGGCCACGGGCAGATGGAACCGGAGAAGTTGGAAAAGATCATCCTCGACTTCGTCAATTACGAATACGACGTGCTGATTGCGACCAGCATCGTCGAGAGCGGTATCGACGTGCCGAATGCCAATACGATCATCATTAACAATGCCCAGCAGTTCGGCCTCTCCGACCTGCACCAGCTGCGCGGACGCGTCGGGCGGAGCAACCGGAAAGCCTTCTGCTACCTCCTCTCCCCGCCTCTATCGAGCCTTACGCAGGAGGCACGCCGCCGCTTGCAGGCAATCGAGAACTTCTCCGAGTTAGGCAGCGGCATCCATATCGCCATGCAGGACCTCGACATCCGGGGAGCCGGCAACATGTTGGGGGCCGAACAGAGCGGCTTCATCGCCGACCTCGGCTACGAAACCTATCAGAAGATATTGGAGGAAGCCGTAGACGAGTTGAAAGCCGAAGAGTTTGCCGACCTCTATTCCGACGCGACCGAGAAGCGCCCTGACACAGGCAGCGAATATGTCCGTGAAACCTATATCGAAAGCGATCTGGAACTGATGTTCCCGCCGACTTATATACCGAACGACTCCGAACGCGTCTCCCTCTACCGCGAGTTGGACAAGATGGAGGAAGAGCGCGACATACTTGCCTTTACCGAACGCCTGAAGGACCGTTTCGGTAAGGTGCCGAAGGAAGGAAAAGAACTGATCCGCATCGTCCGCCTGCGCCGTATGGCAAAGCAGTTGGGGATGGAGAAGGTCGTGCTGAAAAAGGGGCAGATGAATATCTTCCTCGTCGCCAACCCCGACAGCCCCTACTACCAGAGCGAGGCGTTCGACAAACTGCTCGGCTTTATCCAGAAGCATCCGCGCGAATGTAACCTCCGGGAGCAGAACGGGAAACGCAGTATCGTGATCAAGAACGTTCCGACGGTCGAGGCGGCTTGCGGATATATGGAAGAGATAGAGAAGGTTCCTGCTCTTTAGTGAATAAAACAATTAAACAGATATCAGACATGAAGAAGACAATTATTGACCTTTTCGAGAGCTCGGTGCAGCAATATCCCGACAACCCTTTCCTGTGGGAGAAGACGAAGGACAAGTTCGAGCCGACGACCTATAAGGAAGTCCAGCAGCAAGTCTATACGGCAGGTGCCGGATTGATGGCTCTCGGAGTGAAGAAGGGAGACAACATGGCGCTCCTTTCCGAAGGCCGTAATGCCTGGATCATCGGTGAACTGGCCATGTTCTACGCCGGTGCGACCAACGTCCCGCTTTCCATTAAACTGGAAGAAGCGAACGACCTGCTGTTCCGCCTCGTGCATGCCGACGTGAAATATATCCTCGTTTCCGGTAACCAGCTGAAGAAGATACGGGCTATCATGGACCGCCTTCCCCTTGTCGAGAAAGTGATCGTGATGGACGAGCAGACAGAATATAAGGAGAAAGAAATCCCCCTCTCCGAAGTTCTTCGGATGGGAGAAGCGTATCTGGAAGCGCATCCGCTGGATGAGTTCCTGACTATCGGCAAGTCGTTGCAGGATGGCGATTACGCGACTATCACCTATACCTCCGGAACGACAGCAGACCCGAAAGGCGTCATCCTTACGCACCGCAACTATACGGCCAACGTGGAGCAGGCGCTCTCCTGCGTCGACATCGACGACACCTGGCGTACGTTAGTGATCCTTCCGCTCGATCATTGTTTCGCGCATGTGGTCGGCTTCTACATCTTCATGTCGAAGGGGGCATCGGTCGCGACCGTACAGGTGGGACGTACCGGGTTGGAGACGTTGAAGAACATCCCGGTCAATATCAAAGAGTTCAAACCCTACCTGATCCTGAGCGTCCCGGCGTTAGCAAAGAATTTCAAGAAGAACATCGAGCAAGGCATCCGGGCACAGGGTAAACAGGTGACCCGCCTGTTCAACTTCGCCCTCAAGGTCGCCTACCTCTATAATGGCGACGGCGGGGAGGATAAGGGACGTGGCGCCCGCTGCCTGCTGAAACCGCTTGTCAGCCTGTTCGACAAACTGCTTTTCACCAAGGTACGTGAGAATTTCGGCGGTCAGCTCCGGTTCTTCATCGGCGGAGGCGCCCTGTTGGACAAAGACCTGCAGAAGTTCTATTACGCAATCGGCCTGCCGATGTACCAGGGTTACGGCTTGAGTGAAGCCACTCCGGTAATTTCGACCAACGGCCCGCGCCGGCATACGTTCGGAAGCAGCGGCGTACTGGTTCGTCCGCTCGACCTGAAAATATGTGATGCCGATGGAAAAGAACTTCCGACAGGTGAGAAGGGCGAGATCGTCATACGAGGCGAGAATGTGATGGCGGGCTATTGGAAGAATCCGGTATCGACGGCCGAGACCGTACGCGACGGCTGGCTCTATACCGGAGATATGGGTTATATGGGACATGACGGCCTGTTGTATGTGCTCGGTCGTTTCAAAAGCTTGTTGATTGGTAGCGACGGCGAGAAGTACAGTCCCGAAGGGATCGAGGAGGCGCTGGTCGAACATTCTTCCTGCATCGACCAGTTGATCCTGTATAACAACCAGAGTCCGTACACCGTCGCCCTCGTCGTGCCGAACAAAGAACGTCTGAAGAAACACTTAGCGCACCAGCATCTCGATCTTTCATCCGATAAAGGATGCGAGGAAGCGATCCGGATCATCCAGTCGCAGATAGACCGTTTCCGCAAAGGGGGCGACCTGTCGACCCTCTTCCCCGACCGCTGGCTGCCTGCTGCCTTTGCCGTCTTGCCGGAACCATTCACGGAGCAGAACGGCATGGTCAACAGCACGATGAAGATCGTCCGCGGCAAAGTGGAAAAAGCCTATGCCGCCCGCATCGACCAGCTCTACACTCCGGAAGGGAAGAACCCGGTCAATGAGACGAACAAAAAGGCGTTGGGGTAAGCCAGAACTAAACACAACGCGATCTGTTATTGTTTAGTAGAAACAAAAAACATGATTATGCGTTACAAAACTATCGCCTCCACCTTTGCCCTTGCCTCTGCCCTTATGGTAGCGGTTCCGGCAATGGCGGATGGAGTGTCTGAACAAAACATCGACAGTGGCTGGACCTTCAAACAGGTTCGTGGCAATAATTGGTATCCGGCCACCGTACCGGGGGTTGTCCATACGGATCTGATGAACAATGGGATCATCGAAGATCCCTTCTATCGCCTGAACGAACGGGGTGTGCAGTGGGTTGACAAAGAGGATTGGGAATATAAGACGACCCTCGACGTCGCCCCCGATGTGTTCGACAAGGACAACATCGACCTGGATTTCAAAGGGCTCGACACCTATGCCGATGTCTACCTGAACGACTCCTGCATCCTGAAAGCCAATAATATGTTCCGCGAGTGGCTCATTCCCGTCAAAGGTCTGTTGAAGAGGGACGGCAACGAACTCCGCATCTACTTCCACTCTCCTATCAAAATGGATATACCGAACTTCGACGCCCTGCAACATCCGATCGAAGCCGGCAACGACCAGTCCGAGAACGGCGGTGTGTTCGATAAGAAGGTTAGCGTCTTCGCCCGCAAGGCAGGCTACCATTACGGCTGGGACTGGGGGCCTCGTCTTGTCACAAGCGGTATCTGGCGTCCAGCCTACCTGATCGGCTGGAATGATGCCCGCATCGACAATGTCCAATATATCCAGGAGAAAGTCAATGCCAAACGAGCAGAGATCAAAACCCGTGTCGAAGTCATCGCCGACAAGGAGGGAGAAGCCACGCTCACCCTCAAAGCCGGAGGCATCAGGGAGACTTGGACGAAGACCGCCCATGTGAAGAAGGGCAAGAACCTGATCGAGACTGACCTCGTCGTCCGTAATCCCAAACTCTGGTGGTCGAACGGTCTGGGGGAAGCCCACCTCTATCCTTTCACAGCCACCGTCACAATGGACGGCAAGGTGGCCGACGCGGATACCACCAACATCGGCATCCGTAGCCTTCGCGTCGTTCGCGACAAAGACAAGGACGGCACGACCTTCTATTTCGAACTGAACGGTAAACCGGTCTTTGCCAAGGGGGCCAACTACATCCCACAGGATAACTTCCTGCCGCGTGTCACGCCCGAGCGCTACGAAAAAACGATTCTCGATGCCGTAAATGCCAATATGAATATGCTCCGTGTCTGGGGCGGCGGTATCTACGAGAACGATCTCTTCTATGACCTTTGCGACCGGTACGGCATTCTGGTCTGGCAGGATTTCATGTTTGCATGCAGTACCTACCCGATGACGCCGGAACGCTTAGAGAACATCCGGCAGGAAGCGATCGACAATGTCGTCCGCCTGCGCAACCACCCCTGCATTGCGATCTGGTGCGGTAACAACGAAAACCATACAGCCTGGTTCAACTGGGGTTGGATGCAGAAATACGAGAAGCTGGGCGTGCTGGAAGAAATGCGAAAAGACGACAAGGAGCTTTTCCATAAACTACTGCCCGAAGTCGTAAAGGAATATGACCCGACCGCCTTCTACCTGCCTTCTTCCCCATACGGCGGCGATCCGGATGCCAAATGCGAAAGCGGTAAAGAGAACTGGAACCCGAATGGCGACGCCCACTACTGGGGAGTATGGCATGCCAAGGACAGCATTGCGAACTACAACAAGATACGTGCCCGTTTCTTCTCGGAGTACGGTTTCCAGTCGTTCCCGGAGTACCAGTCCGTCCTGAAATATGCACCGGAAGAACGCGACCATGATATCTACTCGGAAGTGATGATGGCACATCAGCGTGCCGGTAGCCATGCCAACGGCCTGATCGAATGGTACTTGCTGAACGAATACCGGAAACCCAAAGACTTCCCGAATTTCCTTTACATGGGGCAGCTGCTCCAGGGCGATGCGATTAAGACAGCAATCGAGGCGCACCGGCGCATGATGCCTTACAATATGGGAACCCTGTTCTGGCAGCATAATGATTGCTGGCCGGTCGCTTCCTGGTCGAGCCGCGACTATTACGGACGTTGGAAAGCCCAGCATTATTTCGCAAAGAAAGCGTTTCGGGACATCCTCGTCTCTCCGATCGCAGAAGACGGCATACTGAATATCTACATCGTATCCGACCGCTTACAGGCAACGAAAGGCCTGCTCGACGTCCGCGTCATGGACCTGAAAGGTAATGTCCTGTTTGAACAGAAAAAGAATGTAACGCTGCCTGCAAACACAAGCAAGATACAGTTCTCCGCTCCGGTAGAAAGCGTCTTGGGAGGAAAGAAAACAAATGAAGTCGTTGTAAACGCCCGCTTCACCGAGAACGGAAAAGACGGTGAAGTAATCACAAACAATTACTTCTTCGATCGTTATAAAGATATCGACTTTCCGAAAGCCGATATTCAAATGACATCGGTCCCGGCCGGAGACGGCTACGACGTGACAGTCAGCAGTGACGTATTTGCCCGGGGTGTGTTCCTGAGTATCGACGGCATCGACAATTTCTTCTCCGACAACTATTTCGATCTCTTGCCGGGCGAACCGGTAACCATCCATGTTACGACCCGGCTGGATAAAGCCTCTTTTGACAAGCAACTGAGAAGCGAAAGTATCGTAGATGCTATAAGTATTTATCCAAAACAGCCATCAGAGCAATAATATCGATCGGTTTTGCCAGATGATAATTCATTCCGGCTTCAAGCGCATTCGTTACATCTTCGGAAAAAGCATTGGCAGTCATGGCTATAATCGGCATACCGGAAACATCAGCACGTCCGAGGGCGCGAATCCGGCGGGTTGCCTCGTAACCATCCATCACCGGCATCTGAACATCCATCAATATCATCTGGTAGAACCCTTCGGGAGATTGTGACACCTTGTTGACTGCCTCCAAGCCGTTCACAGCCGTATCGATGGAAACGCCGGTGCTTCCTATAATTTCGACAGCAATTTCAAGATTCAATTCATTGTCTTCCACCAACAGGATACGCTTACCCGAAAAATCAGCATCAGACAGTTTTGTCGGAGTGATATGTCCCCGGACATTCTCCTTGTCTATAAACCTTTTCAGGACCTGGATCAATTTAGATTTGAATAAAGGCTTCGTAATAAATCCATTCGCACCAGCCTTTTTGGCATCCGATTCATACTCTTCCACATCGTATGCGGATAAAATAATAATCGGGATATCGGGACCCACTGCCGCTCTAAGTAATTGGGTAGTTTCGATACCATTCAGCCCGGGCATCTTCAGGTCCATTATAATAGCAAAATATGCATTATTCTTTTCGCTTCTTTCCCTGGCAATCTCTACAGCTTCCTCACCGGAACAAACCCAGTCGCATCGTACCCCGATTTCCTCCAGGCAATTGCAAGTACCCTGACAGGCAATCCGGTCATCATCGACAACAAGGATAGACATTCCAGGGACACCTATCGCTTCCGGGACATCCTGCTCACGAAGCCGTAACGGCATATTTATGGTAAAACGGGAACCTTTGCCGTATTCGCTTTCGATCAGTATGTCACCTCCCATCATCTGTACGATCTTATGGCTGATCGACATGCCGAGCCCCGTCCCCTGTATGCCTGCAATATCTTGATCGTCCGCCCGTTCGAACGGCTGGCATATCCTTGAAAGGAATTCGGGTTTCATCCCTCTTCCGTTATCTTCAAAAACAAATTCATAATACCCGATACCGTCCCGGGAGGACTTTTCATTGATCCGGATCAGAATCCGTCCGTTGTCCGGCGTATATTTTATTGCATTGGACAGGATATTCATTAAAACCTGTTTAATCCGCTGCATATCTCCAATTACATTTTCATGTTGCATTCCCATGAGATGGATATCCAATTGATGCTGTTTACTCCGGATCTCCGGTTGCATCATAATGATCAGATCCTGCAACAATTCACCAATATTCAGTTCATCATCGGAGAGCTTGAGTCGTCCGCTTTCAATTTTTGACATATCCAGCACCTCGTTAATCAAGCTGAGCAGCAATTTGGAAGCACCGGTGATCTTGTTCAGGCAGTCAAGGACCCGTTCTTTGTCATCCACATGGGCACCGGCAATGGCGGTCATTCCGACAATGGCATTCATAGGCGTACGGATATCATGGCTCATACGGGCCAGGAAATCAGATTTGGCCTGATTTGCTTTTTCTGCAAAATCAAGCGCTTCTTTTAATTGCTCGGATTGTTCTTCCAGCTTTTTCTGCAATTCGCGCTGCTCGGTAATATCAGTTATGTCGATGAAAACAACAAGGTAGACAGGCTCTTTACCCTCCCAGCCGATACATTCGCCGTTCAGTTGCAACCAGGCATCCGTACCGTTTTTATCTTTGGATCGAATCACAAAATGCACAGATTCGCCCTTCTGCATCAAAGGAATATATTCATTCAGTACACTCCGGCTCTTATCGTCCAGTCGGGAAAAAGGGCAGAATGCGGAAATCATATCTTTTTCGATACCTGCAAAATCCAAATATTTATCATTCGCTTCAATCATGATAAAACGGCCATCCTGCTTTACCTTATATTTAGCAACAAAACCGGGCAGGTTATCATAAGCGACTGTTTGTTCGAGACGCACTTGCATGATGTCTTCAACGTCAGTCATCACTGTATATGAAATAGGGATACCGTTTTGTAGCTGATCAGTAAATGTCGCATTCAGTTTAATCCATCTCATTCCACCCTTCACCGGCATTTTGGTAATGAGCTCATAACCGTTTGCTTTGTTCTCAATTGCCTCGTAGACTTTCTGGCCTAAAGCTTCCCAGAGCTCCGGATATTGCTTATAATACAGATCCGGTCGATTGTGGAAAAGGGTTTCGTAATCATCTTTAGGATAACCAATCATATCATAGTAGAAATCATTTGCCCACAACAGGGTGAAATGTTCATCCAACAAATGTTTGCTGACACTAACACCCATTTGTCCCATTAACCCCACCAACAGCCTATACTCAAGATCTGTTCCTGATTGTGAAAAATGATCATCCATGATATATCCCTCCTATTTTCTGCCTAATGATTTTCTTTTATGACAGCATACAGTTTTTCATAGCGCAGTTTTAATTCCTCTTGTTCTTCCTTTATCATTGTCATATCCCCTCTTCTTAGCTGTTCAGTCATAGGCACCAGGACTTCCAGCAAAGACTCGAATTCCAGGTTTCCTGCAATGCCTTTCATGGTATGGGCCTGCATAAAAGCCTCGGTAGCATTACCCGTTTTTATGCAATCTTCCAGTTGCTTATAACATGTGTCCTGAATGAATTTCAGAAGAAACTTATCATACAATGCCTCACTTCCCATAAAGCGGTCTAATGCTTTATCCACATTAGTCCCAGCATCAAGCAGCTGTTGTTTATACACACTTTCCATATAAAATAAATGAATGTATTGGGATATTCGCTCGTAATATCTTAAAATCCTGATAATATGTATCAATTCACAAAGTAAGGATTATCAGAGGAGATATCCAAATTTATTTTCAATTTATAAACAACGACAATGTTATTATTCTCGTTTTTGATGCATTTTCGACAGTATTTTTTCGAAATTAGAAAAGTCAGGCTGCATTCCCGGCAATCATTTTTGTTGTTTTCTTAAAATGAAAAGAAAAGCGGCAACGAGCAAAGCGACGATTATATATTTGACGAGTTCCCTGTTACCGGCATTTGTCCCTACTTCGGGCATTTGTGTCTTATCCAGTCGAAAAGAAACCGGAACAAACTTCTGTCCGGCAATATTCCGGCCATTGCGTTTAGCCGGAATCCATTGGCCTGCGGTATTCTCCACAAACCGTACGGCTTCATCTTCAAAGCGGGAGTCAGGGCTATTGGACACCTTCACTTCCGTTACCTTTCCATCCGCCTCTATCGTGCAGGAAACCAAAACAACACCTTCCAATCCCTCTTCATATGCCTTCACCGGATATTTCAAATGTTCTTTCTGATACCGGGCAAAAGCGGCACTGCCACCTTTAAATTCAGGCGAAGTGATACCCGAACCATCCGGAGGCCCGACCGGACGGTACACATCTGTATCTCCCAATAAAAAGAGACCTATCAATATAAGCAACAATAAATTTTTCCCCATAAAAGTAGTGTTGTTTTTACTTATTCTCAGTTATCTTAGAACTGGAAATAGATAAAAGGCTGCACTCCAGCACTTTTAAACTGTACAACGACAAAGATGGCCACTGCCAGCATCACCGCTTGCACAAGTAAAGGAGAACGAGTCACAACTGCCTGCAACCCGTTTTCTGCCGATTTAGGCATGAAATGCATGACATAACCGATCACCATCAGGATAAATACCCCTTTATAGCCCATGACAAACTGCATGAACACTTCCGGATGGAAGTTTGTAAAAATCTGTGTCAACACCTCGCCTACCGTCTGCATCGAATCGGCACGGAACAAGATCCAGCCGAAACAAACCAGATGAAAAGTAATCAATATTCCTAAAACTCTTCTCCAGGGCTTCATATCCGAGCCTAACGGTTTGAAACTGCTGAAATGGCCCATCACAAACTTATGAATAGCCAAAGCGACTCCATGTAAAGCTCCCCAAAGGATAAAACTGATGGAAGCCCCATGCCATAAACCGCCCAACAGCATTGTAATCAACAGGTTTATATACGTTCGTATTTTACCTTTTCTATTTCCGCCGAGCGAAATATACAAATAATCTTTCAACCACGAAGAAAGAGAGATGTGCCAACGTCGCCAAAATTCCGTAATTGTTGCAGACTGATAAGGCGAATCGAAGTTTACATTGAAACGGAAACCCAGCAGCAGGGCTATACCGATCGCCATATCCGAATAGCCCGAAAAGTCACAATATATCTGCAAAGCATAGCCATATACCCCCATCAGGTTCTCCACTCCCGTATAGAGTAAAGGAGCATCGAAAATACGGTCTACAAAGTTAAGGCTGATATAATCGGATATAACCGTTTTCTTGAAAAGACCGCACAAGATCAGGAACAGGCCTTCGCCGAACTGTGCCCGTGTGACGGCAGGCACTTTATAAATCTGCGGAAGGAAGTCGCGTGCCCGGACAATAGGGCCAGCCACCAGCTGCGGAAAGAAAGAGACATAAAAGACATAGTCGATCCAACGGTGAAGCGGCTCTATCCTCCCCCGGTACACATCGATCACATAGCTGATCGTCTGGAAGGTAAAGAATGAAATACCGACCGGCAAGAAGATATCCAACGGCTGGTAAGTGATACTTTGTAAAGAGGTATTACCCAACTGATAGCCTAACTCGTGGCCAATCGTCGCAACGATTTCCCGCAAGAAATTAAAATACTTGAAATATCCCAATAATCCGAGATCGATGCACAAACTCAGGATTACCCAAGCCTTGCGTCCCCATTTGGGTACAGTCCGGACAATACGTTGCGCAATAAAAAAGTCGGACGTCGCAACAAACAACAGCAGGAAAAAGAAGAACCCGCTGCTTTTATAATAGAAATAGATAGAAAACAGTGTGACATAAATAATACGTGCCAACAAATGTCTCCTTAATGACATATAAATAATCAGGAAACCGATAAAAAGGAAAAAGAACAGTCCGCTACTGAATAATATCGGTGCGTTATGATGGTAAAGAAAAAGCTCCCCAAGCTTCTCAATCGAAAATCCTCCTATATTATTTAAAATATCACCTGTCATCATCTTTCTTATTTTTCGTTTGCATCAAGGCCCGGTACAACAGTGTTCCCTGTTCCCGGTAGCCCTCTTTCGTAAAGTGGATACGGTCGCGCCCCATTAACCGTTCTTTATGCCATTTGGTACAAGAGCTTTTACCTCCCGTAGCCGTAAATAAATCCCAACAGGCAAGCCCCTCTTCATGAGCGACTTTTACGAGCGTCTTTGCCGCAAGCTGGGTATTTGCATTACGGACATAAGTACGTTTCTTGTCTACATAGGTCCGTTTGTAACATTCCGGCGGTGTAGTAAGCAGGATGGCCGTATCCGGCATATATTTCTTAACGAGCGAAATAAACGCCCGTACCTG
Source organism: Parabacteroides sp. AF17-28 (assembly GCF_003479205.1). NCBI lineage: Bacteria > Pseudomonadati > Bacteroidota > Bacteroidia > Bacteroidales > Tannerellaceae > Parabacteroides > Parabacteroides sp. AF17-28. The sequence goes on from NZ_QUGV01000004.1 coordinate 112,903, forward strand.
TCCGCTAAATTCTTCGCTGTTGAAACGGCGGCCGAACGTCTCGTTCGTGCCCAGCGAAACAATCAGCAAAGAAGGTTTCAACAAGGCTAACTGCCGCACATAGGATTCGTCCGTATAATTGACAAACATAGCCCCGTTTACCCCAATCGAGTGGTATAAAACACCCGGATTCCCGTTTGTCAGGCTAAAACCATAATAAACATTCCTAAACGAAGAAGCCGGAAGCAACTGGTCCGTTCCCTGTTTCCTCCGGGTACTGTGGAGTTGCAGCGTATCGACAGGATAAGCGATACGGAATGTATCAGCCATAACACCTGCCACAGCCGGAGCCATAGCCAAAGAAGTCTGTACGGAATCTTTCAATGGCCCGGTAGGCAGCATCGGCATGGATTTCTCCCCCCGATAAAAAATAGCCTGGCTAAAAGCATAACCGGCCCCGTTGTTCGGGGCAATCCGCACATCCAGATTAATCGAAGGAGAGACGGATTGAATGCCGATTCCTCCGATCCCGACCGGACATTTTTTGTTTGCTTGGATACAGCGTCCGGCCACCCATTCCCGGATGGCGGAAGAGATAAAATAATCGTCCGGCTCGTTCGTCCGGCTCAACTTGAAGGGAGCGATCCATCCGCGTCCGGCATTTCCGAACTGCGCCTGTAAAAGACGCATCATCTGTCCGGAATAATACCCGGCCTGTATATGGGAATCTCCCAGATGGACAACCGTCAGAACGGTATCTTTCCCTGCCCGCAATGAATCCAACCCGGCAAAGAAGGGCTGCAAAGAGGAAGGCGACAAAATAGAATCCACCTCTTTCCCGATCGAATAGGAAAGTGAAGGGAGAGGGATTGTATCCGGACAGAGCACAGAAAGGCTGTCTTTTTCCTGATACGGCCAAGGCTTCTGCGATCCCGCGTTAAGCGCGGGAACAGGGACCGGTAATTTTCCTTTGGCTCCGACAGCACTTATTGCCATCAGCGCCAGACAAACCATCAGACTAACGAGCCACTTTGTCTGCTTCATCATAAAACTCTTTTTCTAATAATATTGCTTTTAACAAGGCAGAAGCGATCTCTTTTCCTCCCCTGAAACTTAAATGCGTATAATCCTTGCTGGCCCAATTGTTCTCCACAAAACGAACCATGCTGTTCTCGCCTCCCATCGCTCCGAACACATTCCAGAATGTGACACCCGAACGGCGGGCAGCCTGGCGTTGTGCATGGAGCAACGCCAACACGGCAGGCATCGTCTCAAACGTTCCGTCCACTTGCCGGCTTCTGTCCGACACACCCAGCATCAGCACATCGGCGTCCGGAAAACAAGTCCGTACATGGCGCACGGCCTCTTCCATCCGCTTCGCATACCAGCCATACTGGAGAATGCTGTCACTGACAATGTTCAACCCATATTGCAGGATTACCAGATCATACGGGCGCAGGGCATTCAGCTCCCGGCAACGGGCACTGTCCAGACGTGTCAGGATCATACCCGAATTTCCGCGCAAGGAATAATTGTCGACAATCACTCCCGAATTATCTTCCAACGCGACTCCGAGTGCACGGAAACCGGCTGTATCGGCAAAAGCAAAGGAGGCTTCCGTAAAAGTCCCCGTACGTTCATATTGGGTAATAACGGAAGTCGGCTTCAGCATCTCGCGGATCGTATCCTGTGTCCCGTTGCAGATCAGTGTCATCCGGGTGCGGGTATTTTTCTCATACAAGAACTTGAGGGAAGATACGGTCTTTAGCTCCGGATAGCGGTCTGTTGTTTTAACAGAGACAGAGGGATGATCGCTTTCCGGCTCGAACGTCATCCCGGAAAGTGTGTACCGGTGGTGATGATCGGTCAGCATCGACCAGGTGTTCCATCCTTCAGCCTCCTGCTCGATAGTCGGACGGAATTGTGCGGCAACAGATGTAATAGGAACAAAACCGACTCCCCGTCCGCCAAACTCCTTCTGCATCCCGGAACGGAAATCAGCGACCACAATATCTCCTTCGATAAACGAGTCTCCCAAAAACGCCACACGAACCGGGCGCTCCTGCTTCCGACTGTCCCTCAAAGCAGCAAAGAAGCGTTTGAGGCCGATATGCCCTACTGAATAATCTTCAATATGCGTTCCCAACGAATCGGCTCCCCGGTCTGCATACATGACTTTATAAAGTGAATCGCGTAAAGCCAATGCCACAGAATCGATACCTGTCGTTTTCAGAATAGAATCGCGCACAGCAGCCGAATCTATCCGGACCGTATCCGGTTGTTCAAGCTGCATACGCAAAGAATCCATCGAAAGGGATTCCTGCTTTATCCTGATATCGGAAAGCAAATCAACCTTTTTTATTTTCATCCCGAACAACCGGTCCGGTAAGTAATATAGTCCTAAACAGATTCCTAATGCAATAAGTAACAGGAGCAAAAGCCTGCCGAAATTATCATCTTTATTCATCTAATCATCTCTTTCGAAGGGACAAAGATAATGATAAATATGAAGCTTGCCCCGGTAGGTCTGCCGTAAATCACAATTTATCGCAAACTAAGCCGTTTATAATATGCAAGTAACAATAAAACAATATAGAATGGAAACACCGGAAAACAAAAGCTGGAAAGTACTGAAAAGCGAATATCTGTCCCGTAAACCCTGGTTTACCGTACGCCGTGAAGAAGTGGAATTGCCGAATGGGAACAAAATACCCGAATATTATGTGTTTGAATATCCGGAATGGATCAATGTAATCGCAATTACCAAAGACCGGAAATTTGTCTTTGTAAGCCAGTACCGTCATGGACTGGGGATTGCAGCCTATGAACTTTGTGCCGGTGTCTGTGAGAAAGAAGACGCATCCCCGCTTGTTTCCGCCCAGCGGGAACTGTTGGAAGAGACCGGCTACGGAAATGGGAACTGGAGCGAACTGATGGTAGTCGGCGTTAATCCCAGTACACATACCAATCTGACATATTGCTATCTTGCCACCGATGTAGAGCCTGTCACGGCCCAACATCTCGAAGCAACGGAAGATCTGAGCGTCCATCTTTTGACACTCGATGAAGTAAAAGAACTCCTAATAAACGACCGGATCAAACAAGCGCTTCATGCCGCCCCGCTCTGGAAGTATATGGCGTTAAATCATCTTATCTGATTATTGTAGTACCTCACGAAGTACAATAGGTTCAGTTTTTGCCAGATATGAAACACACAGACCTCGTAGGGGCGGTTCGCGAACCGCCCTCCGTGTCAACAAATATGTCCTTTGTCGCTACCCGGGCAGTTCGCGAACTGCCCCTACGAAGCCTGCTCTTTTGATTCAAATATTCTTAAATACGAATTTCTATTTCTTAAATATGCTCCCTTTCAACTTTCAACTCCCGGGGGGGCTTATTGTATAAAACGCATTTTTCAAGCTCAAAAGACATCCGAAACAAAACAAATGTTAATCCGTTTTTTTGACCTCAAAAAAGGACTTTTTCCTCTTTTTTGAGTGTTTTCAACAATTACGACCGTCCTCTTTGCCATTATGACCGTGCTAATAGGTAGTGCACTCGGCACCTCGCGAAGATTAGGACGGTCGTAATGGCGATTTGCACGGTCGTAATTGAAAAGAGGACTGTCTTTAGGGCAAAAAAGTCCCTGAATTTCCTTGGGATATTCGGAACGCCGTCCGTTTTATTTTTAAATATTCGATTCTCCGGGAGTTAAGCTTTATCACTTTGTCGCTGTTTCCGGTTTTCGACAAACAAATTGCATACTTTTTGGAATGGGTTCGGCAGCTCATTTTCTCTGTTGTCATCCGTAAAAGCTAAAACCATGAAAAGAGTCAATCCAAAATCGATCAAGATTTCGGACGAAATAGAAAAACGGCTGAAATAGGGGGTTATTGTAATCTTTTTATTAGCAATAGGGTTCAGTATTGCCGATTTTTTCTATCTTTGCAGCCGTAAAAAGTAATTATAAATTATGGACGACAGTATTCCGCGAGAAACAAAAACAGTAAGTAACAAGTAACGTCGGAGAGGTTGTAGCATTGCCTCTGCGCGTTGTAAAACAACGAAAGGAGGCAATAATGAGATCATTTCTTTATTGTGAAGCCGGTTTTGTGGAAAAAGACCAATGGCTTCCAAACAGCTGGATTAATGTAGAATGTCCCACACCGGAAGATATCCATTACCTGACAAACGAATTCAATGTTCCCGAATCTTTTTTAAGTGATGTGGCCGATACGGACGAACGCCCGCGTATCGAATACGAAGGCAACTGGTTACTGACAATTATCCGTATCCCGGTACAAAGCCAGGAGCACGGCATCCCTTTTACGACTATTCCTTTGGGAATCATGACTAACAACGAAGTGATCGTTTCTGTCTGCTATTACAAGACGGAACTGATCCCCGATTTCATTCGCTATACACGTCGTAAGGAAGTGGTGGTACGCCATAAATATGATTTGATCCTGCGACTTATCCACTCGTCTGCCGTCTGGTTCCTGAAGTATCTGAAACAGATCAATAATGAGGTGGCACATGCTGAGAAAGCCCTGGAAAAGAGCATCCGGAATGAAGACTTGCTCCGGCTGATGAAACTGGAAAAAAGTATGGTTTATTTCAACACTTCCATTCGTGGCAATGAAGTGATGCTTACCAAACTGCAAAGTATTTTCCAGGAACCGATCTATATGGATAACGAGCTATTGGAGGATGTGGAAACCGAGTTGAAACAGGCGCACCTGACAGTCAATATCTACAGCGATATCCTGACCGGTACGATGGATGCTTTCGCCTCCATCATTTCCAACAATGTGAACACCATCATGAAGCGCATGACCTCGATCTCTATCATTCTGATGGTCCCCACTCTTATCGCCAGCTTCTACGGGATGAACGTCCCGGTTTATGGTGAAGGTATGCCCCACGCCTTTGCCCTGATCGTCCTGGTATCGATCGCATTGTCTGCGTTGTCGTTCCTTATTTTCAGAAAGATCAAATGGTTCTAAGAACAAGCTACTTTTGATTACCAATATGGCTCGAACCGTATTGGTAATCAATTTCGATGTTCATGCCGCTATATCTTTTGTATTTTATTTGTCTGGTAACCCAAATACCTTGAAACATTAAAATATACTGAAGCGATACATCGTCCACGCGGGTAAAAAATTTAATGGTCATTTTCGTATCTCCACTGACCTTTGCGATACCCAATGGGACATCTGTTTCGCTAATCCCCGCTAAAGAGCCGTTGACAGAGGCTAAAACTTTGTATAAGGATTTAGTTGTATATTCGCAATCACTGTCTATCAGCCCCGGATAAGTAGAATAATAGGAATCCATATCAGACGTAATCTCCCAGCCCATTTTTTGTTTTGACATGATCTCGACCTCTTTGGCAAACAAACTACCCAAGTTATCGATGACCACCTCTCCCGCGCTTTCGAAAGATGTTAGAATAGTGTCCACCTCCAATTTAGGTCCTATCGAATGTATCGCATAAGAGGACTGTATAGTCGCCTCATGAATATTACGCAGCCAGTTAAAAGTTCCAATCGTTCCCGCCATCTCTTTCCATTGCCCGTCCACTTCTACGCAATGCACAAGCTGTCCGACGTGCAAGAGAGGGTTCGCCTGGTTTATTATTTCTACCGGGAGCGTTTTCTCCGGCCCGGACACTTCCAGATCAAAGGTAACCAAACCGGCATGCTCGATATCTACCATAGGACCGTTGATAAACTCTGTAGCAGAGACATCTATCGGTTGATCGGATATACCGGCGGGGAATATAATGGAAGTCCGTTTATCCGCTCCCGGATAAACAATAACCGTATCCCTGGATGGATCAATCGTAACAACAGGATTCTTTTTTGCCATCTGCAAGGGAAGTGCCACACTGCTTCTGGTTTGCATTTCTTCCGGTATCGAGACAGTTGTAGTAATCGGGATATACCCTTCTTTCATATACGAAACGGTACATTTTCCCTTTTGGTTTACAGGTAATTGATACCATCCATTGTATGAGGTTTCAACTTGGGTGTCGGGAGAACTCACCACTACACCTTCAACAGGGCTATTTTCCTCTTTTATTTGCCCGATAATATAATAGACTTCTTCCTCTAACGGGTTATTCACGATCTCCGGCCTATAGCCTCTGCTACAAGATATAAATCCCATGCCTGCCACAAGCACAGATATGATAGCCATTATTATTTTCTTGAATTTCATATTAGATTTATTTATTCTGTAAATGTAGTAAAAAAACGGTAGCAACCCCTTGTTTTTCAATAAAAAAATCCGCTTTACCTTCACAGGCGAAGCGGATTTAATCGATAAGCTTTTTCTAATCAAATATCTAATCAGAAAACAATATCTCGGGAAGGATAATATCTAATTCTGATAATAATAAAACAAAGAGTGTGCCGGAAACGGTCAATGAGATGCCATACATGCACTAATAAACTGAAATACAATACAATAAAGCGCGATTAAAGAAAACGGGGGAAATAAGAAAAGTGTGGAGTCGATTGTAGAATGTGTGTAAAAATTCCACACTCTATGGGGAATGCTTATTCTTTAGCGTAGAAATAACAATAGCGGTCAACCGCCTTTTTCAGCAACTCTTCCGGAATATCGGAAACATCATTGAAGAAAGAGACTTCAGGCGCCAGAGCTTTTTTCTTTACAGCTTTTTTCCAATTGCCGATGATGCGGCCATTATGGAGGATAACCGGATAGAAAATGCCGAAAGTATTGAACGCCTTGGGATGATGCTCCCGGAGCAGGACGGTTGTCCGGTCTTTGTAGCTGATCAGATATTCGTCGTAGGATGGCAGCAAGTGGAGCACTTGCCGGCAACGGGCTTTCAGGTCACAGGAAGTATGCAGGTAGAAAATTTCCGAATCATACTGTTCCGTAAGCAAATCGCATTCGATCAGGCCGACCGCATGGCGGGCATCGGTCGTTGTCAGGCCGGACCACCAGATAAAATCGGCTAACGTAGCAGGGGAATGGCTTTGGAAATAGAGGGTAGCCAGACGGGCAAGCGCCTCTTCCCGGTGCAGCTCCTTTACCGGCGGCACCCGTTCATCCAAGAGGGCATAGGTAGGCTTTTTCCCTTTGTCGACACCGCTGCAAACAAGTCCATCCACTTCTGCACGGATCAAGAAAAGATGCATAGGGTAATTGCCGGCCTCGAGTCCGGATCGTGCAAACTCCTCTCCCAGCTCTTGCTTGGTTAAGCTCTTATTGCCAGCCAACAGCTTTTCCAAAAGATTATAGCTCTGGATATAAAGGCTTTCGGGGATTTCAATTTTATTGCTTCTGGCATACGACTCAAAAGCCGTCTTTATCCGCCCACCGGACAATTGCAGCATCCAACGGATATCCCCGGCGGCAACAAAATGCCAGGTCGGACGCAAGATATGGGTGCGCAGGATTTCGCCTTTTGCAAGTGCATTGTCTACAGCTTGCAATGTGGCAGACTTCAAACGGCAACCGACCGCCCATTTCGCCATTGTGTACTCCTGAGCCTGGATAGCGCCCATCCAGGCAACCACCTCTTCAGGAGTTTTGAACTTTGGTTTTGCCAATTGCTGGCTTAACAGGCGGATATCGGTCAGCATATTTCTTTCTATTAGCAGGATTTGCCGGTCATAATGTCCAACACCAACTTATCGGTCGCTTCCATCCCTTTGGAGCCGATAGAGGTCAGATTGATGATCGATTTGTCTACATCTTCGTCGATAATGCCTTCAACGGGAGTGACGACTTTGTTTTCCATCGCCATCAACGCAGACAGCATGGCTGTTGAAACACCGCTGGAAACTTTCATGGCGCAACTGGGCTTTGCGCCGTCGCAGATCATGCCGGTTATGTTACCGATCATATTCTTGATGGCATAAGAAATCTGCACCTTATTACCTCCCATCAGATAGGTAATCCCGCAACTGGCTCCTGTAGCCGCCACCACGCATCCGCAAAGGGCGGACAGGCGTCCTAAGCTTTGCTTGATATAAATGACCATCAAGTGGCTTAACATCAGGGCGCGGATCAACTGCTCTTCCGTACATTCGATGTCTTCGGCAAAAGAGAGAACAGGAAGCGTCGCTGCAATTCCCTGGTTACCGCTGCCGGAATTGCTCATTACAGGGATCATCGCCCCGTCCATGCGGGCATCGCAGGCTGCAGCAGTCATCGCCAGCATATGCGTATAGGCGGAATCGCCCATATATTTCCGTCCGTAGACACCGGAAACAGTCTTGCTCACCGTATGACCGAAATTACCTTTGAGCGAAGCTTCGGCAGCTTTCCGATTCAGGTCGGCGGTTTCCAGGATGAAACGGATTTCATCGAGCGGCATCTCCATCGCAAACTCATAGACGGTCGAGAAAGAGAGTTTCAGTTCGTCTTCTTCGGCGGAAGCATCGCAGGTGACACCTTCCTTCCGCAGGTCGGTCAGAACCGAGCCGTTCTTCTCCACATAGACGATATTCGTATGTTCATGGCAGATAATCACCCGGGAGGTTTCGTCTCCGGCTGAACAGAGCACTTCGATATACAGTTTATCTACATTCTCCTTTAAAGCGATATGAATACATTTATCTTCAATCATCTGCTTACCTCCAGTAAGCGCTTCCGGCGTCAGGTCGCGCAAGACTTCAAGGCCATAAGCCGACTTACCGATCAACGTACCTAAGGCAATCGCGATCGGCAACCCGACCATTCCGGTTCCGGGGATTCCGACACCCATTGCGTTCTTCAGGATATTGGCACTCAGGAATACTTCCGTCTTTTCCGGACGGCAACCTAAAACTTCGGCAGCTTTAGCAGCAGCCAGTGCGACAGCAACAGGTTCCGTACAGCCGATAGCCGGGATTACTTCCTGATGTATAAGCTTGATGATTTGTGTTTGAGTTGTTTTGTTCATGGACTTAGAGTTTTTTCCTTAATTATCCGGCAAAGATAGTTATTTATCATTATTGCCTGCGGTTTCGACGGTGAAAGTTTCTTCATCCGTCCCGTTGCCGCGTCCTTCCAGAAGGCGAACACTGAAGACGACTTCGCCGGTACGCAACTTCGGTGATGCCTGTACGGTAACGTTGTATGTGATACGGTCTTCACGCGTGATTTTCGCTATCCGCACCGGATCGGACAGTTTGATGTTTTTCCCCTTCTTTACTTTCACTACCGGTTCGACATCCAAAGCATCCTGAAAGCTGTTGTTGACAATCACTAAGGAGATATGACAGGTTTCCCCGGCATCGATCTTTTGGTTACGGGCGGTGCTGTCTTCCACCAGGAAAATATCTTCTATCTGCAAATCGGGAAGAAGGACATGTGACGAAGGCGTATAGTTTCCGGGCTCTCTTTTCTCTACCTTCACTTCGCCTGCATTGGCAGCAATCGAAGCGCCGGCAATTCCTCCGACAGCTGTCCCGACAAAAGAGCCGATATCAGCCCCTACTTCGTCGTCAATAGCATATCCGACAGCCCCGCCAAAAAGCCAGCCGACAAACGACCCGATCTGCGCACCAAAGCCGACCCGGTCTTCCCGACTCATGTTCTTCATCGATCCGCAACCCGTCAGAATCAACAAAGACAACGATATAGACAGTACTTTATTTTTCATATTTCACTCTTTTAATCCTTCTTATTCCATGAACAAAGATAGTCATCTGTTCGACTTTATGACACCGGAAAGGGCGAAAACCCCTATCCGATTGCATTTTTTTATGTAAGTTTGCGACCGATTAAAACGAGAATAATGACAATTCAATATAAGACTCCATCCGCAGACTTGCAGCATCAGTCGGATCTTCTGCAAAAAGAATTCGACTACGAAAAGGAGATGTACAGGGAACAGACCGAGCGGACCGGAATACACCGGCGCATCCAGCAGGGACTTTGCTGGTATCCCGTCTTGCCGGGAAGGAGTTACTATAATTCACTTAACCAACTCGTCATCGAGATCGAACGGCGGGAAGACAAAGAGATAGAACACAACTTCGAATACGGGCGCCCGGTTTGTTTTTTCACAACGGGCGCAAACGGGCAACCTCAAATCCTGAACTTCTCAGCAGTTATCAGTTACGTGCAGGACGACCGCATGGTTGTAGTATTGCCCTCGCCTTCCGCCCTGTTCGATATTCAGGGAAAAAGCGAGATCGGCGTACAGCTCTATTTCGATGAGACCAGCTATAAGACGATGTTCAGCGCCTTATCTGCCGTCATAGGTGCCAAAGGAAACCGCCTGGCTTACCTGCGCGATGTGTTATTAGGAAAGACACCGGCAGGCAGGCGCACGCTTTTCCCGATCCGTTTCCCCTGGCTGAACGGGTCGCAGGAAGAGGCTGTCAACCATGTGCTGGCGGCCAAAGACGTTTCGATCGTACACGGCCCTCCCGGAACCGGAAAGACAACGACTTTGGTAGAGGCGATCTACGAGACTTTACACCGGGAAAACCAGGTGATGGTCTGTGCACAGAGTAATACGGCCGTAGACTGGATCGCGGAGAAGTTAGTGGACCGCGGCATAAACGTCCTGCGTATCGGCAATCCGACGCGGGTAAACGACAAGATGCTTTCCTTCACCTACGAACGGCGTTTCGAATCGCATCCCGACTATGCCGAACTGTGGGGCATCCGCAAAGCGATCCGCGAGATACAATCCAACCTGAGGAAGAAAAGCCACAGCGAGAAAGAGACAGCACGCAACCGTCTTTCCCGTCTCCGCTTCCGGGCAACGGAGTTAGAGGTGAAGATCGATGCGGAACTGTTTGCCGAAGCGCGCGTCGTTGCTTGCACACTGGTCGGCTCAGCCAACCGGGTGCTGATGAACCGTAACTTCACTTCCTTGTTTATCGACGAAGCGGCCCAGGCGCTCGAAGCAGCCTGCTGGATCGCCATCGGAAAGGCGGACCGCGTTATCCTGGCCGGCGACCATCACCAGCTCCCGCCTACTATTAAATGTATAGAGGCGGCACGGGGCGGACTGGACTGTACGCTGATGCAAAAAGTGACGGACAGCAAACCGGAAGTTGTCTCGCTGCTGAAAACACAATACCGGATGCACGACGACATCATGCGCTTCCCCTCCCACTGGTTCTATAACGACGAATTACGGTCTGCGCCGGAGGTGAAACATCGCGGCATCCTGGAATACGACACGCCTGTCGTCTGGCTCGACACGGCGGACTGCCATTTCACGGAAGACCAGCTTGCCGACAGCATGAGCCGTATCAATAAAGACGAAGCGAACCTGCTGGTCTCAACCTTGCAGACTTATATAGGGAAGATCGGAAAAGAGCGCGTCCTGGACGAGAGCATCGACTTCGGACTGATCTCGCCCTATAAATCCCAGGTGCATTATATCCGGGGACTGATCAAACGCAATGCCTTCTTCAAACCTTTCCGCCGTCTGATCACCGTCCACACGGTAGACGGTTTCCAGGGGCAGGAACGCGACGTGATCATGATCAGCCTCGTCCGTGCCAACGACAAAGGACAGATCGGCTTCCTCGGCGACCTGCGCCGCATGAACGTAGCCATCACCCGCGCCCGGATGAAACTGATAATCTTAGGCGATGCACCGACGATGACACGGCATGCTTTCTATAAGGCGCTTTTCCAATATATCCGGCAGAACGGGCAAGTGATAACGCTTACACCTGAAGAATAGTTCGCCCGGCAGGAAGGAAGGGAAATAAATTTTCCCTATATTTGTATCATTAACAAAAAATACAGAGAGGCCATGAAGTATAAATTATTAGTTCTCGACGTAGACGGGACGCTGCTCAACAATAACAAAGAGATCAGTCCCCGTACCCAAGCTGCCCTGTTGAAGGTACAGCAAATGGGCGTACATATCGTATTGGCATCAGGAAGACCGACAAATGGCGTCATGCCCATCGCTGAAAAGCTGGAACTGAATCATTACGGAGGTTATATCCTTTCCTACAACGGCGGTCAGATCATCAACGCGCAGACCGGCGAACTTCTATTTGAGAAACGTATCGATCCGGAATGGATTCCCTATTTCGAGAAGAAAGCGAAGAAAAACGACTTTGCCATCTTCACCTATCACAAGGACTTTATCCTGACGGATAAGCCGGACAACAAGTATGTCATCCAGGAAGCAAACCTGAACAAGATGCAGATTATCGGTGTCGACAACTTTGCCGAAGCCGTCGACTTCGCCCCCTGCAAATGTATGCTGGCAAGCGATGACGAGGAGGCGTTGGTAGGACTGGAAAACCATTGGAAGAAACGGCTGGACGGAGTCTTGGAAGCCTTCCGTTCGGAGCCCTATTTCCTTGAGGTCGTGCCCCAGTTTATCGACAAAGGAAACACGTTAGGCGTGCTGATGACCAAATTGGAGATTCGCCCGGAAGAGGTGATTGCCATGGGTGACGGCGTTTGCGACGTAACAATGTTACAGTTGGCCGGCGTCGGCATCGCAATGGGCAACGCACAAGATTCGGTGAAAGCCTGTGTGGACAAAACGACGCTCACCAACGAAGAAGACGGCGTTGCCTTCGCCGTAGAAAAAGCAATCCTGGCAGAAATACGTCCGACGGAAGTTCCGCTCGACCAGCTTAATATGCGCGCCAAGCATGCCTTGATGGGCAACCTCGGCATCCAATACACCTACGCATCGGAAGACCGTGTGGAAGCAACGATGCCCGTGGACGAACGTACGCGCCAGCCTTTCGGAATCCTGCACGGCGGCGCAACGCTTGCACTGGCTGAAACGGTTGCCGGACTGGGTTCGATGATCTTGGCAAAGCCGGACGAGATCGTTGTCGGCATGCAGGTCAGCGGCAACCATATGTCGTCCGCCCACGAAGGAGACACGGTCCGCGCCGTCGGAACCATCATTCACAAAGGTCGCTCCTCGCACGTATGGAATGTGGATGTCTTCACATCAACCGACAAACTGGTATCATCCATCCGCGTGGTCAACAGTATATTAAAGAAGAAATGACTCCCGACGAAATCAGCACTTGCCATATAATAGACGCATTAATCAACGAGAACCGGAGTTTTGCACTCTGGCGCATACCGGGAGAATCGCCCTGTTTCGCCATGCAGACCTCCGGTTCTGCACGTCTTCTCTATAACATCGAGGAACTGGACGGGCAAAGCGGTTTCGTCATCGCTCCGTTCCATGTCAGCGAACAGCATCCGATTGTCCTGATCCGTCCCGACACAACCGTTGTGCCATCGGCATGGCACAGCCGTGCCAATAGCATGACACAACCGTGTCACCGTCATGGCACAACCGTGCCAACAGTGGGAAATGACAAGGAAGACTACGCTTATCGCTTCAACCTCTTTATCGAACCGCTCCGCAAGAAGGCATTCGACAAACTCGTCCTGTCGCGCCATCAGGTCGTGGACGGACAGCCGCTCTCCTTCTCGCCTGCCGCCACGTTCTACGAGGCTATCAAGCGGTATCGGTATTCATATGTCTACCTTTGCCATACGCCGGCAACAGGAACCTGGCTCGGCTGTACGCCCGAAATCATCCTCTCCGGGGAAAAGGGCGAATGGCACACGGTGGCCCTTGCCGGGACACAGCCGCTTCAAGACGGAGAGTTGCCGACGGAATGGGACGACAAAAACAGGGAGGAACAGGAATACGTGGCATTCTACATCCGCAAACAGCTACACGCATTAGGCATCAAGCCGGAAGAGTCAGCCCCGTCTCCGGTTCGCGCTGGGGAGTTGGCGCATCTGAAAAGTGATTTCAGCTTTCCCCTGCCCGACAATAGAAAGCTGGGCGACCTGTTGAAACGACTGCATCCCACACCGGCCGTCTGCGGATTACCAAAAGAAGAAGCATACCGTTTCATCCGGGAGAATGAGGGCTACGACCGGAGCTACTATTCCGGTTTTATCGGTCTCCTGGCTCCCGAAGGCAGAAGCGACCTGTATGTAAATCTACGCTGCATGAACATCCTTGCCAATACGCTTGTTTTGTATGCAGGCGGCGGCATTCTCGCCTCTTCCGAGCCGGAAAGCGAATGGCTGGAAACAGAAGCGAAAATGCAAACCATGAAACGGTTGCTGGAAATATAATTCATAATTCTTAATTCATAATTCGTATGGCACATATAGCAAAAAAGCTGACCGACCTCGTCGGTAACACACCGCTGTTGGAGTTCTCTAACTTTAACGCAAGTAAAGGGCTGAAAGCAAAAGTAATCGGCAAGCTGGAATATTTCAATCCGGCTGGTAGCGTGAAAGACCGCGTGGCACTCGCCATGATAGAAGATGCAGAAGAAAGAGGGCTCCTGAAACCGGGCGCTACCATCATAGAACCGACCAGCGGAAACACAGGTGTCGGACTGGCTTTCGTCTCGGCTGCGAAAGGTTACAAATTGATCCTGACAATGCCCGAAACCATGAGTCTCGAACGGCGTAACCTGTTGAAGGCATTAGGTGCAAACCTCGTTCTCACTCCCGGAACGGAAGGGATGAAAGGAGCTATCGCGAAAGCGGAGGCTCTGCGCGACAGCACACCGGGCTCCATCATCTTGCAGCAGTTTGAGAACCCGGCAAACCCGGCGCAGCACGTAAAAACGACCGCACAGGAAATCTGGCGCGACACAGACGGTCAGGTCGATATCTTTGTGGCCGGTGTCGGAACGGGCGGAACTGTCAGCGGTGTCGGCAAAGGCCTGAAAGCCCACAATCCGAACATCAAGATCGTTGCCGTCGAGCCAAGTGACTCGCCTGTCCTCTCCGGCGGCAAACCGGGACCACATAAGATTCAGGGAATCGGCGCCGGCTTTATCCCCAAAGCTTATGACGGTACGGTTGTCGATGAGATCATACAAGTAGAAGGAGACGATGCGATCCGTACATCCCGCGAACTGGCACAAAAAGAAGGTCTGCTGGTTGGCATCTCATCCGGCGCTGCTGTATATGCTGCTCTCCAACTGGCCCGGTTGCCGGAAAATGAAGGAAAAACGATTGTCGCATTACTGCCCGATACGGGAGAAAGATATCTTTCGACGGTCTTATATGCGTTCGAAGAATATCCGCTTCTTTAATTAACAATGGACAATTGACAATTTGAATGACTTTGATGATCGTTTCTTTAATTGTCAATTGTCCATTGTCCATTGTCAATTCTCTTTGTAGTTCTTACGAAGAGAGCAACTTGTCTCCGTCGGGAAGTCTTTCGGGACTTTCTGTGTCACCTTGCCGGTAGCAGCCCATTCGGCACCGCGAAGCAAAAGAACCTGGAAACCGGTGCATTGCATGGCGATGTTGTCTTCCGACGTCGGACCGGCATGGCCGAGCATCGTGTGGAAAATACGGGCGTTACCGTAATCGACCGTAAAGACCAGCGGTTCTTCACGTCCGGAGCCATTCGTTTCTTTCTCCGAATAAGCGGTGTATAGAATATCCTGGATGTTGCCGGGGCCACGCATGCGGTCGTAGAGTTCGTCCTGGGCATGACGCCATTTCACGGGCAGGCCTTTTACGATCGGATGTACTTTGTTACGGCCGTTCAATACATATTCATGCTGGCGTCCGTGCGAACCGCCTACACCTGCCGAACTGTCCTTGATCAATTTGCCATCCTGCCAATAGACATAAGGACCTGCATTCTCATTACGGCCTTCCCAACCGCCCAGAGCGCAAATCTTATTAAATTCCGGCCATTTGGAGAAAGCATTATCGGCGGCATGATAAATCACGACACCTCCGCCGTTCTGCACAAACTCCAGAAAGCGTCGGTTTGTTTCTTCCGGCCACGAATCGCCGTTATAATCCAACACAACTAACTGGTAAGGGGTGAAATCGAGCACAAAACCGGACATATCTTTTCCCTGCCCGGGAGAGACTGCAAAGTCGACATCAAAACGGCCGGAGTTCTCCAATATCTGCTTCAACACGACATGGCTCACTTGCCAGTTATGGTTGTTTTGTCCGGTGATTAATAATGTTTTAATCGGTTTACGCGCTGAAACCGTACAGGCTAACAGAAGGGAAAAAACTACTAATAAGAGCTTTCCTAAGTGTAAATGTCTCATGGTATTTTATGGTTTAAAGATTTGTATGAGACAAATGTAGTAAATCAATATGAAATATGTACTTTTGTTGCCGAAAGAAAAGAACCCTCTATATGAAATATCTATCTCAAACACTACTGATTGCACTTGTAATTCTATTTTCAGCACTTGATTGCCATGCCGATGATTGGCGCGACAAAACGAAACTGCTTATTTACTCCCCTCGTTATTTCGGTCCGAATGCATTCCCGATTCCGGAAATGAGGGACGGACAGGTCAGCCAGCGCTATGAAGTGGAAGTGCGGGGCGAATATCATTATTATACAGGTGATAAGACCTCGGATATAATAGGACGCGCCTTGTTGCCGTTCTTCCGGGGACGCGCCGGAATAGAAATAAACTGGTGCTTCAAGGAAAAATATAAGATGACGCCGGAGACACGCGACGAACGTTTTGCCGTAGAGACGGAAAGCCCGATCAAATATAATGGCGATATCGTCATCAGTTCCTTCTTTCAAGTCCTGAGTAGTGAGAAATGGGTGGATGCTGTTGTCAGCGCCAATATTAAGACAGCCAGTGGCGGACGTTTGTGCGACGCCCGTTTTACGGATGCCGCCTCTTATTGGTTCGATGTAAACGTCGGACGAAACCTTTGGAAAAGTACAGACGGAAAGGCGTCGATCCGTATGCAGGCATTGGCGGGCTTCTACTGCTGGATGACGAACGACATGGTACACCGGCAGAACGACGCAATCTCATACGGAGTCGGTTTCACAGGCAAGTACCGGGGATTTACGCTCGCTACCAACCTGGCGGGTTTCTACGGATATGAAAACAATGGCGACCGCCCCATCCATTGGCGAAACAACCTGAGATATGAGATCAAGAAGAACATTATCTCTTTCCGCTACACACACGGAATGAAAGACAACCTCTATGAAACCTATTCGTTAGGATATATCCGCTGCTTCTAAACCAACCGGAACGCTCCCTTGTTTAAAGGGGAATGAAGGTTAATCGGATAGTAAAGCTGAAACTGGTAGACGCCAGGCTCTATTTCGTGAGCCTGATCGTGGGGCTGCTGACCGGACTGGTGGCAGTGCCCTATCACTATTTGCTGCAACTATTCTTCGATATGCGGAAAGAGTTCTTCCGCTCTTCCCCTCCCTGGTATTATCACGTCGCCCTGTTCCTTGCCTTGTGGGGAATACTTTGCTTTGTCGCCTGGCTGGTCAGGCGATGGCCGTACATATCGGGCGGAGGTATTTCCCAAACACGCGGAGCCATCAACGGACGGATCGAATATAAGCATTCCCTCCGGCAATTGCTGGCCAAATTTACAGGCGGCGTCCTGACACTCAGCAGCGGATTGTCGATGGGCCGTGAAGGCCCTTCCGTACAGATGGGTTCTTACATTGGCGACCTGGTAAGCAAATGGGGACATATCCTGAGCGGAGAACGCAAACAGCTTCTTGCAGCAGGCGCAGGTGCCGGGTTAGCTGCCGCTTTCGCAGCTCCTCTTGCGGCAGCCACCTTAGTTATCGAGTCGATCGAACGTTTCGATGCACCCAAAACAGCCATTACAACGATTCTGGCAGGTGTCGTCGCCGGAACGATTGCGAGCACTATCTTCCCGATCAACCCGTATCACGAGATACAAGCCATTGTCCCTGATCTTGCGTTAGGGCTACATATAAAGCTGTATCTACTCTTTGCGGTTATCGTATCGGTTTTCGGTAAGTTCTATTCCCTCCTGATGCTCTATGCCAAACGTATGTATCCGGCTATCCGGCAACCGGAATACATCAAACTGTTGGCCCTTCTGGTCATGGCTTACGTCATCTCGCTGACAATAACCGACCTGACGGGCGGAGGTGAACAGTTTCTGATGCAACAGGCGGAAGGGGGCAACAACAATATTTACTGGATTGCAGGCATGATGCTCCTTCATATGGTGTTTACCGTTTTTTCCTTCTCTTCGGGACTGCCGGGAGGAAGTTTCATTCCGACACTGGTGACAGGCGGACTGATCGGCAAACTGTTCGCCCTCGTGTTGGTGCAGCATGGCGTGATCGAGATGGAGAATGTAAGCTATGTCATGCTGATCGGAATGGCTGCATTCCTGATCGCCGTCGTCCGTACGCCTATCACGGCAATCATACTTATCACGGAGATAACTGCACATTTCGAGGTGTTCTATCCTTCCATCGTGGTCGGAGGCCTCACCTATTATTTCACGGAACTGCTGGAGATAAAGCCGTTCAACGTCATGTTCTACGAAGAGATGATCAATAAGCCGGTATTCCGTGAACAGAAACGACTGATCCTGAATATCGAAATCATGGCAGGCGCTTACTTCGACGGGAAAGACGTCGACACACTCGAACTGCCCAATCATTGTGTAATCCAAAATATCCACCGCGACCATAAAGACATCTCTCCCGCCGGGCAAACCATTCTCCCCGTCGACCAGCTCACGATCGAACTGGATGCCCAGGATATAGAGAAGCTGTATGAGCCGTTAGTGAGTATGGCTAATATCCACTAAAGGCTTTCTACAGGCAAAAAGTCCCCGTTCATTGATTTGTTTTTCTCTTCTCGCAATAAGCCCCTACATTCGTTTCCGGCAAAATATTAGCGAACGGCTTATAGTGCCCGGTGTGTTTTTACGTACCTTTGCAGGATACGGACAGAGACACCGGTTACCCGTATAAATTCTGACAGATATGGAAAGACAGGAACGCAGGCTCCGGCTATTGGAAAATCTCATCTACCTGATTATTTGGGTAGTGGTGCTGGTCGCGCCTATATGGGATTTTAATGCAACAGAAAACTCATCCGGAATTGACTGGAAAGCGACTATTTATGCATGGAAAATGGTCTGCCCGCTCCTGATATTATTCCTGGTTAACAACTACGTCCTGCTCCCGTTCCTGCTGATCCGTAAGAAATCATGGCTATATTTGCTGTTCACCCTTTGTGCGATCGCATTGACTGTGACCGTCTGTGTCTATAACAGGCCTAACCGGGATATGCCCAATCGTCCTCCCTGGGAAAACCGGCAACCGGAACAAATGATATCGGGACAGCGTCCTCCGGCTCCATCCATGCCGGCTCCCCAGTTCAGGCCGGAAGACCGCCCGATGAGGGGATTCTGGTTTCCTCTACTTTTCCATTTCCATATTCCGACAATCCTGTTGATTATAGGACTGAACGTGGCAATTAAGTTCCTCTTTAAGTCTATCCGTGACGACCATCGGATGAAGGATTTGGAAAAACAGACCTCGGAGACGGAACTGGCTTATCTGAAACACCAGATCAACCCGCATTTCTTCATGAATACGCTGAACAATATTCATGCACTGATCGATATAGACAAGGAAAAGGCCCAACAGACCGTTTTGGAATTATCGAAGATCATGCGATACGTCCTATACGAAGCATCCCTTCCTTCCGTCCCACTCGAGAAAGAGATTCATTTCCTCTCGAATTACATCGAGCTGATGAAGATCAGATACACGGAACAGGTCGATATCCGTGTCTCCCTGCCCCAACAGATTCCGGATACACAAATCCCGCCGCTGCTCTTCATCTCGTTTTTGGAAAATGCTTTCAAGCATGGCATCAGCTACCGGAAAGCCTCTTTTATCCACCTCTCGATGGAGATAAAAGAGCTGGAGTTGCATTGCCTGTTCGTAAACAGTAACTTCGATACGCAAAAGGCACAGGAGGCAGGCTTCGGATTGGAAAACACCCGCAAACGTCTCCATCTGCTTTATAATACGAATTACACATTGCACATAGAGAATAAAGACAATCAATATCGCGTACTTCTGATAATCCCCATACAATTATGATACGATGCATAACTATTGACGACGAGCCCCTGGCACTCATACAGCTGACAGGATATATACAAAAAGTTCCTTTCCTGGAACTGGTCAAGGCCTGCAACAGTGCGCTTGAAGCACTCGACCTGTTGGCACGGGAACCTGTCGACCTGATCTTTGCCGACATCAACATGCCCGACCTGAACGGGGTCGACTTTGTCAAGTCGTTAGTGAACCGGCCTATCGTTATCTTTACAACCGCTTATACGGAGTATGCCATAGAAGGATTCCGGGTGAATGCCCTCGACTATCTGTTGAAACCATTCGGTTACAACGAATTTCTTACGGCAGCCAACAAAGCATTGCACCAGTACGAGCTTCAGTCGAAAGTACAGCTTCCTTCCACGCCCTCCGTACAGGAAACACCGGCTGAAAAAGAAAGTCTCAATCTGTTTATCAAAGCTGATTATAAAATGATCCGGCTGGACATGAATAAGATTATCTATATGGAAAGCCAGAACGAATACATCCGTATCTTCCTGGAAGAACAAAAGCCGATCATGACGTTGCTGAGCATGAAGAAACTGGAAGAGCGGCTTCCGGCAAGCCAGTTTATGCGCGTCCACCGTTCCTATATCGTCAACCTCGAAAAAATAACGGCCGTAGCGAACAACCGCATCATATACGGCAAGGATACTTACATTCCCATCGGCAATCAATACAAGGATAAGTTCAACGAATACCTGGAAAAACATTATTTAGGGAAATTATAAGGCAACTATAGGCATTGACTCCATTATTTTATACTTTTGTCGGAGTAACAAACGCCATATGCTGCCATGAAAGTATTTATTTGCTGTTTCAGCCTTCTGCTCCTGTTCCTGTTTCCCCCGCTTTTTGCCATGGAGGGCGCCGGTGTCGCTTTTAAGGTCAGCTTATCCGGGAAAATATACAAACGGTTTTCATTCCTGCTGGAAGAAGATGTCCGTCCCCGTGATGATTTCCGGGAAGCCGGCTGGTTTCTCTCCACAGGGGAAATTAATTACCGTATCCTGCCGAACCTGCGGGCAGGTGCAGGTTATATGTCGCTGGTGCGGTATAAGGCTTCGGAAGAGGTACGCAACCGTTATTACCTGTACGCATCCGGCTCACACCGGTTCGGGGCATTCAAAATCGCCCTTCGGGAACGCTTCCAAAGCACTTATAAAAAGGGATGCCTGCATCCGACCAACTACCTGCGCAGTATGCTCACACTTTCCTATCGCATCGCCTCTTCGGGATTCGAGCCGTTTGTCTATATCGAGCCATTCAATAATACGGGTTATAAAGGAAAGATGCGCGCCGACAAAATTCGTTACTCTACAGGTTGCGACTACCGGATGAACCCCAAAAACAATTTGCAGCTGTACTACCGTTACCATACATTTAACGTATATGATCCGGTCAACTACCGCCACGCGATCGGGCTGACCTATTCACACAGGTTCTAATATTGCGATCAATCAGGAAATAAATTACTATCTTTGCCGCCTGAAAAAGCAATCCTTTTTCTTATTATTTATTCACCGAGTGCTTGATAAACCTCGTTAAAAACAAGAATTATGCAGAAGACATCTACTGTAACCGTACCGTTCATGCTGTTGGGCATCCTGTTCAACATCTGCCTGGTAGCTTCCAACCTGTTAGAAACCAAAGTAGTCCAAGTATTCGGGATCACCGCTACCGCCGGACTGATCGTATTCCCGATTTCCTATATCATCAACGACTGTATTGCCGAAGTGTGGGGATTCAAAAAAGCACGTCTGATTATATGGAGCGGATTCGCCTCCAACTTCCTGGTAATCGGGTTTGCACAACTGGCCGTCATGTTGCCGGCAGCCCCGTTTTGGGAAGGCGAAGAAGGGTTTAACTTTGTATTCGGCATGGCACCGCGTATCGCTATTGCCAGCCTGATAGCCTTTTTGGTCGGTTCGTTCCTGAATGCTTATGTGATGAGTAAAATGAAAATTGCTTCCGCCGGAAAGAATTTCTCGTTGCGTGCCATCGCCTCTACGCTTGTCGGTGAGAGTGCCGACTCATTGATCTTTTTCCCGATTGCTTTCGCCGGGCTGATCCCAGCAGGCGAACTGTTTATTATGATCGGGACGCAGGCGGTCCTGAAATCGCTCTATGAAGTAATAATCCTTCCCGTCACCATCCGTGTAGTGAAATACATCAAGAAGGTAGACGGGAATGATGTGTACGATGTGGGGACATCATACAATATATTGAGGGTAAAGGATATTTAAACCCGGGGATTATATCGCAGGAGGAAAATCGATTATCTCGGTACTTTCCGTCCAGTTCTCTACCTCAAAACCGTCGGCAGAGGTCTCTTCGGAATACAGATCACCCAAGGTAATACTAAGATTTAAGCGGTTTCCGGCAGTCAAAGCATCTGTTAACGGCTTCCGGAAATGCTTTACCTGCCCGTTTTTCAACGTCAGCAAGATTGTGAGCGGAGGATTGGCCGAAGATGGAAAAACCATCACAGTTGAATTGGCTGACATCGAAAGGCTGTCGACAGACATACTCAGCGGGAAAGCGATCGTCTTGGTGAAGTCGCTGGGTTCGGCTGTGTAATAATCCAGTTGGGATGCGATATTACCGACCAAAATACGGGCGGATGCGATACTGGAATCCATCTTCGTACCGTTTTTATTAGTCAACTTTATTCTCAAACCGGCCGAGGCATGCTTCAGAGTTGCCCGCATCTTGTCGGTACCCACCTTGATAGGACTTACGGCATGCAGAAAATCATAAACCGGCATATAAGTCGTATCAGAATAATTATCCAGATATAAAGTCATATATAACCCGGATAAATTAGCCCCCAAACGTAACCCCGGTTCCCTGATGGCAGCGGCAGCATATACAGAGTCAGTCTGGCTATTCTTGGATAAACCCCAGTACAGGAAATTATAATTCCCTAAAGGAAGCCTGACGGGAGCAGTCGCTTTATAGATAGAACCATCTTTTATGCTATATGTCGCGTTGACCGGCATTAAAGTTCCATTACTTGCATAATTCCCATAATAAAGGCTGGTGTCTTCCGAACAAGGATAGACCATCAAAACGCCGGTAAATGAAGTAGTCTGACCACCGGATGTGACCGTCATTTCTGCTAATTCCGGACTGATCAGATCGTCATTATTCACACATCGGCAGTCATCATCTTTTGAACAACTACCCAGAAACAGGGCCAGCAACAGCACATAAAAAACCATCTTATTCATAATCACCAAATGTTTGTTTAGATTTGTGCTTATTAAACAGCTAACCTGCTATTTGGTTTTTAGAATAAGGCGAATTAACAATGCCCGGCGTTACTTAAACAGGAAAGACCAGTCTTCGCGAGGTTCCGGCGTGTAGGTATGAAGCCCTAATGATTCTGCGGTGCGGCAGTTGGGCGTAGCGTCGTCGATGAATAAGGTTTCTTCGGGCTTTATCCCGGCATCCTGCAAGACATATTCGAAGATATCGGCATTCGGCTTCAGCATGTGGAGCTTATAGGAGAGATAGATGCGGTTGAAAAAATCGGAAACATGGTGGCCTTTATAAGAGAAGCAAGTCCGCTCGGACCATTCCCAATGAATTTCATTCGTGTTACTGAGCAGCATCGTGTTATAATGCTTACGGAGGTCGAGCAGCAGATTCAGCTTATAATCGGGTACATCGTCGAGCATCGCAATCCAGGCGTTATCGATCTGTTCGTCCGTCAGCGCCTGTCCGGACAAGCGACGGATACCGTCACGGAATCCGGCAGTTGTAATGGAACCGATCTCCACCTGCATAAAGAGATCCTTATGCTGATAGTTGTTTACGATCTGTTCCCGGATATCTTTGACACCCAGACTCTCGAACGCTTCAATGCAGCGGTTACGGGTGAGATTGATAATCACACCGCCAAAATCAATAATCAAATTCTTAATGCCTTCCATATTATCCTCCTTATGCGGAAACTTATCCCCTTCCCTGTTTACCAGCGGCGACGGCGCCTGTGGTGGCGTTTCCGCTGTTTATATTCACGTATCCTGCGATATACCAACCATACGAACAAAACACCGAATACGGCAAATATTAATAATACGATTCCTGTATTCAGATTATCGCCCTTTACACGACTCCACATCTCGAGCACCAGTTCCGTCCTGTCTCCGAAATCCCGGATCATGGCACAACGTTCCACCACCTGCCGGTCGGGATATTGCACCGGATTGATCCGGATGCTGTCGGCCCCCGGACCAAAGAAATAGCTCAGGTCGGAAACCTTCTCCACAGTCGAATCGATCTTGGCTTCCAATATCTCGGGAGTGGCAATGGCACTGACATAACCGATTGCATCCATGTTACGCAAAGCCACATCCGGACGACAAAGATAATCAATAAAATAACTGGCTGCCTTCACATTGCGGGCATATTTTGGGATTGCCCAGCCGTCGTACCAGATATTACTGCCTTCGCGGGGGACCTCGTAGTCCAGCTCCACACCGACCGCCTCCGCTTCCTCCATTGCCCAGACTGCATCGCCACTCCAGGTAAAGTTGAGCCAGGCCTTGTTTTTCGTCATCATCTCCTTACCGAAGTCGGCTTCCCAACCGGCGATATTCGGTTTCATCTTTTTAAGGTAGTCCTCTGCAATGGCAATCGCTTCGGGAGAGTTATCGTTCATTAGCTGCTCGACTGTCACCGTTCCGTCTGCTAACTCTTTCGCGTGGGCATAGATAATGGCCGTGCCATAGGCGTCACGGTAACTGTCCTTCATCAGGATCTTATTCTTGTATTTGGGGTCCCAAAGGCATTCCCAGCTCTCGACAATATCTTCGGTAACAAACTTCTTGTTATACAGCAGGCCCGCCGTTCCCCACATATAGGGCACGACATAATCAGTCGTTTTCCTTCCCGGTTGGCTCAGTTTGTTCAACTGTTCCTGAATATAAGGAGAGACGTTATCCAGATAGTCCGGCGTTTTACCAAAGTTCCGGTCTATCGGGACGAGCAGGTTCTTCTTTAACATCCGCTCGATGATATATTCGGAGGGACAGATCAAGTCGAAATCCTCATGCCCGCGCTCAATCTTGGTCAGCATGATTTCATTGATATCGAATACTTGATAGATGATGCGGATATCCTCGCCGGTTTGTTCCTTATACCAGGCGGGGAACTCGGCCAGGACATCTTCGTCGATATAGTCCGCCCAGTTATAGACTTTCAGGATATGGCTGCGTTCTTCCTCCGAACGTCCGCATGAAGACATGATGCCTAAAAAGAGAATCAGCCCTGTTGCTATTTTTAATAATCTGTTCATTTCCTGTTTTCCCTTTATTAGCTTTCGGATTTCTCCGCCCGTTTATTAATCACAATCAGAAGGACGAGTACCGTCACAAAGATAATCGTCGACAACGGACGCAGTTCCGGAGTCAATCCGCCTTTACGTGCATCCGCATAAATAAAGGTCGAGAGAGTTTCCAATCCTTCATTGCCGATCGTAAAGATTGTTACGGCAAAATCGTCGATCGAAAGCGTAAAAGCAAGTATAAACCCGCTGATCATTCCCGGGCGTATCTCCGGTAATATCACCTTGCGCAATGCCTGGAAAGGCGTTGCTCCCAAATCGAGCGCCGCCTCATAGACATTCTGGTTCATCTTCTTCAAGCGCGGCATCACACTCAGCACTACATAGGGAGTACAGAACGTGATATGCGCCAATACGACTGTCGTAAAGCCCTGCGAAACGCCAAAGCTCACAAACAGCAGGAAGAGGGAAACACCCGTAATGATATCGGCGTTCATCATCGGGATGGCATTTGCGAAATTCATCACCTGACGCGTCCGTGACCGCAGGTTAAAAATCCCGATTGCCGCAATACTGCCTAACAGTGTGGAAACGGTTGCTGCAATCATTGCAATCGCAAACGTATTCCAAAGAGCGCTCACTAACGAACGTTGTACACCGCCTGTAAACAACGAACTATACAGTTTGGTTGAAAATCCCGTCCAATTTCCCAACACCTTGGCTTCGGTGAACGAGAAAATCATGATAATCAGAATCGGGGAATAGAGCAGCACCAACAGGAGCCAAAGGTATCCTTTCGCCATTAACTTCGTCATCATATCACACCTCCTCCTTCGTTAGAAGCGTTGTCCTCTTCATTGGTAAAGAGAATGGTAACGCCGATGAGCAACAACATAATCAGGGAAAGCGCCGCCCCATAGTTCCACATACCGTTATAGATATTCTCCTGCACGGTCGTACCGAACAGTTTGATATTATTCATCGTCAGCAACTCGGCAATGGCAAAAGTAGAAACAGTCGGCATAAAGACCATCACGATCCCGCTCATCACACCAGGCATGGAAAGCGGCAATATCGTTTTCATAAAGACCTGGAAAGGGTTTGCCCCCAAATCCTGCGCCGCCTCGATCAGGCTGCGATCCATCTTCTGCAACGTATTATAAATCGGATAAATCATAAACGGAAGGAAGTTATAGACCATACCGAACACCAACGCCCCCTCTCCCAACGGCAGGTTCAGGAAGTCGAACAACGCCACGGTTGCCAGCGTACGGATCAGGATATTCACCCACATCGGCAGGATAAAAAGAACGACCATCGTACGGGAAGTATTGAAACGCTCATGGCTCAGGATATAAGCCGCCGGATACCCCAGAACCAGACAGGCCAATGTCGTGATAATAGCAATCCCGATCGAATACACAAACGTATTGATAGCCTCGGGATGAATCATAAACTTACGGAAATTGGCAAAGGTGAAAGCGCCGTCGGCATCTGTGAAAGCATAGAGCACGATCAGCAACAAAGGCATCACCACAAAGACAGCCAGAAACAGGGCATAGGGAATCGTCCAGTTCCTGCGCCGCATGAAAAAAGACGAAATTTTACTTATTATCACTTCCTTCCTTATTATTAGATTGAACAATCCGTATATTTTCGGGTGCGATGGTAATGCCGACCCGGTCGCCGTCGTCCCAGACATCGTTCGTATCGACAAAGATATCCTCGTCCCAGTCGGTAAACACCGTCAGGTGATAATGGTTGCCTTTATACAAGATAAACTTAACTTCACCGGTCAGACGTCCGTCTTCCTCATTATCTTCCAGGATAACATCTCCGAAGTCGATCTCCACCCGGACCGGAGTCTCGGGTTCGATACCGGACACTTCTCTGCATTCGAACGTACATCCTAAGAACTCCACATGTGTAGCGTCGATCATTTTTCCTTCGAACGTGTTGCAGACACGTTCCTTCTTCATCACATGGATGTCGAACGGCTTTACTAATAAACCGACTTCCTGTCCGGCATCGAAGCAATGGTAATCCTGTACCATGAACTCAAAGCCTTCGGGCGTCTGTACCATCATTTCATAATGAACACCTTTAAAGATGGAGGAAGTGACCGCTCCGGTAAGCATAGCCGCTTCCGAAGGTTCGAATATATAAATGTCTTCCGGACGGATCACGACATCCACCGGTGTCTGCTCGCCGAAACCTTCGTCCACACACTCAAACTCGTGTCCGGCAAAAGAAACCGATTTATCTTTAATCATCAACCCGTTCAGGATATTGCTCTCGCCGATAAAGTCGGCGACAAACGAATTGATCGGTTCGTTATAGATGTCGATCGGTGTCCCGATCTGCTGTATCTTTCCTTCACTCATCACCACGATGGTATCGCTCAAGGTAAGCGCCTCTTCCTGGTCATGGGTAACATAAATAAAGGTTATCCCTAAGGATTTATGCATCTCTTTCAGCTCCATCTGCATATCCTTACGCATCTTGAGGTCGAGAGCCGCCAACGGTTCGTCCAGCAAAAGCACCTCCGGTTCATTCACGATGGCACGGGCAATGGCTACACGCTGCTGTTGCCCGCCGGAAAGGGAATCGACATCGCGGTCCTCGTAATCGGTCATCCCCACCATTTTCAACGCTTGCTTCACTTTCTTTTCAATAACGGCAGCCGGCAGCTTCTTCAACTTCAGCCCGAAAGCAATATTATTGAAGACATTCAAGTGAGGAAAAAGGGCATACTTCTGGAATACGGTATTGACCGGGCGTTTATGAGGAGGCGTTTGCGTGATTTCCTTTCCCGCAATGGTGATCACACCCTCCGAAGCGGTCTGAAATCCGGCAATCAGACGCAACAACGTCGTCTTTCCACAACCGGACGGCCCCAGAATAGTTACGAACTCGCCCTTACGGACAGACAAATTGACATCATTCAATACGGCCTTGTCCCCGAAAAACTTCGAGACATGCTCTACACCAATGATGCAGTCAGACTTTTGCATAGACTATACCTCTTTTTACCAATACAGATTAAACATATTCCGATTTTTCTTGCCTAAAGCGGCACAAAGGTATAGTAATAAATTGAAAATCGAGAATTGAGAAATAAACTATTTTGTTGTCCAGACTTCGCAATCCAATTTCTTTTCCTAATTTTGCCTGTACTACAAATAATACACAAACATTATGAAAACGATCCCATTCGCCATTGTCTTAGTCTTCCTGTCAATAAGTACCGGATGCAAGATGAATCCTGAAAAAAAAGAAAGACCTCTTCCCGTCTTCGATTTAGGTGAAGCTATCACAAAGCATGTTCCGGACACATTTACCTGGAACAACATCACTAAACATATCACCTATATTCCCATATCGAGTACATCCGACCTTCTCTTCGCATCGGCCCAGCCAGTATATAGCGGCAAAGATTTCTACTGCGTGGTCGATCATAGAACCAGTACAATCTTCTGTACTGATAAAAACGGGAAAGTGATCCATTCTTTTTCAAAGAAGGGACAAGGTCCCGGTGAATACACCATGATCACATACGTACATGTCAACCCGCAAGAATCAACCATCCGGGTTTTCGACCAAAGAGCTAATAAATATATTGTTTATGACCTGGATGGAAACATGAAACAGGAGATTTTCCTGAAAGATAAAGAGATCACCACCCCTCTTTTCATCTCCGACAATTACACCGTAGCCAAAGGTCAAAACGATGCGCCTTATAGACTGTATATCACCGATAAAGAATTGAATATCCGGGAAGGTATGTTTCCTGCAGATACATCTCTAACAGAAATGGAACGTATGTGTATGACCTGGCAACTTAATTTCTGCCGAAACCGAGACCAAGCAATTGTCCATTATGTAAACGAAGACACGGTATTTACCGTCAACGGAACCGGTTTACAACCTCTCTGTATCTTTAAAAAAGGAGAATACAAACTTCCTGAAGAAGAAGCGAAGAAACCGATGGAGATGACTACCAATGGTTCACCCTATATCCGGAGCATGTGGTTATCCTCCATACCGGGCTATTATCTGATTGCCTATTTGCGGGAAAACCATTTCTTTTATGAAGTATGGGACCAGACTAATAATGAAATAATATCACGTTTTTCAAATGAAAAAGGAGAATGGGGCTTGCCTTTATGCCTTCCTTCCGGAAAAAAGGTACGGATAGATACAAGAAATATCTATATTAATGGCAATACGGTTATCTCCTATATCGATGCAGCAACAGCTGCTGAAGGAAAAGTCCCGGGAGTAGAGGAAGATGATAATCCGGTTCTGGTCGTAATGGAATTATAGTAATAAGCGACAGGACAGTTCATGTCGTTTAATACAATAACCCCCTTTTGATGCTATTTTTCTATTTCGTCCGAAATCTTGATCGATTTTGGATTGACTCTTTTTGCGGTTTAAGCTCCCCTTTCTGACAACAAGAAAAACGAGGTGCGCAGCCCATTTCGAAAAGCGTGCAATTTGATTGCCGAAAGACGGGAACGCAGACAAAGTGATAAACCTTAACTCCCGGAGAATCGCCTGTAGCAAAACAAAGACGGACTGCGTCTCAAATATGCAAAGGAAGTTCCGGGAGCTTGTCGCCACGACGACCGTCTTCATCGCCCTCGCGACCGTCTTCATTGGAATGGCGACCGTCTTCATAGGGTAAGGTGACCGTCTTCATGGCGATAAAGTACCTCGAAAATGAAATAAAGGTTGACTTCCCTGCCTAAAGACTCCCGGAAAAGAGTACAAAGTCCTTTTTTGAGGTCAAAAAAGCGGATTAACATTTGTTTTGTTTCGGATGCTTTTTAAGCCTGAAAAATGCGTTTTATACAATAAGCCCCCCAGGTAATCCCAATAAAAAAGCGGTTTGTGTGAAAAAGTTTTCAGAATTACTTACATTTGTCGATTATATTAAAATGAATCAGTTATGATCTGTTTTCCTAATGCCAAAATAAATCTGGGACTGAATGTCGTAAGCAAGCGCCCGGACGGCTACCACAATATCGAAACTATTTTCTATCCGGTTCCGGTGAAAGATGCACTGGAAATAGTCGGAGCCGACAGTTTTTCCTTCACGCAGACCGGGATTCCCGTCGATGCCCCGGCAGAAAAAAACCTGGTAATAAAAGCGATGAATCTGCTGAAAAGCCGGTACAAAATTCCTGAATTGAATGTCCATCTGTTGAAAGCAATCCCTTTCGGGGCCGGACTGGGCGGAGGATCGGCCGATGCCGCTTTTATGCTGAAGCTGCTCAATGATTATTGTAAATTGGATATTTCGCAGGAGGAGCTGGAAAAGTTAGCATCCTCTATTGGGGCGGACTGCCCGTTCTTTATCCGCAATACACCGGTATTTGCTTCCGGCACGGGGAACATATTCGAGCCGGTGAAGCTGTCGTTAAAAGGTTACCACCTTTGCCTGGTGAAACCGGATGTAGCAGTCTCCACACCCGAAGCCTATGCAAACGTGACGCCGCAAGCGCCCCATGTCTCGCTAAAAGAGATTGCCGGAAAACCGGTGACGGACTGGAAAGAGCTGATGATAAACGATTTTGAAAAGAGCGTTTTCCCGAAATATCCGGTGATCAGCGAAATAAAAGAGACGCTCTACAGGGAAGGTGCGCTGTATGCCTCGATGTCCGGTTCCGGTTCATCCGTCTTCGGGCTGTTCAGGGAAGCAACCGGATTGAAAGGACTGTTCCCGGATTGTTTTGTCTGGGAGGGACAATTGCCATGAATAAAATAGCGGAATTCTTTGATACCCTGGCAGACCGCTGGGACGAATTGTGCACGCATGATCCGGAGAAGCTGAACCATATCCTGCAAAACACCGGACTCCGGAAGGGGCTTCGTATTCTGGATGTGGGATGCGGCACGGGAGTATTGGAAAGTTATCTCCTGCCTTATTCTCCGCAACGGATTGTCGGAGTCGACATATCGCCGGGC
Source organism: Parabacteroides sp. AF17-28 (assembly GCF_003479205.1). Lineage (NCBI taxonomy): Bacteria > Pseudomonadati > Bacteroidota > Bacteroidia > Bacteroidales > Tannerellaceae > Parabacteroides > Parabacteroides sp. AF17-28. The sequence continues at coordinate 144,045 of NZ_QUGV01000004.1, forward strand.
ATGATTGAAAAGGCACGGAGCAAGTATGCGACACCGGTTGTCGATTTCCGTTGTCTGGACGTGCTGGATCTGCAGGGGGAATCGTTCGACTATATCATTGCCTACAGTGTCTTTCCCCATTTTCCGGAACCGGAAAAGCTTATCTCCCATCTCGCCGGACTGCTTACGGCAGGGGGTGAACTGGTGATTTGCCACAGTGAAAGCCGTGATAAGATCAACGGTCATCATGATAAACACGCCGGAAAACTATCCGAAGGATTGCCTCCGGTGGAAGAATTGACCGGCATGTTGTCCCCTTTCTTCACCGTGAATAAGGCTGAAGACAACGAGCGACTCTATATGATTAGCGCTACACGTAAACAAACATTATAAACATACACAAATATGAATCAAAAGATTAAACTTATCCCGGTACTCCTCTTCTCGGCTTTCGCGGCACAAGCTGCGGACGACGTAAAAGTGATGCAGTACCTGCATGCCGGCCCCGTCGCGGTGAACAAGCCCATCCTAACAGACAGCCTGAACGTCAACGGCAAACCTTTCGAAGCAAAAAACCTGGTCAAGTCGACTGTCCCGTTCAACCGGGCATTGAGTAATGCAACCGTTATCGATGCAGACACGGCAGGACTGATCACCGTCCCTGCCCCCGAAAAAGGATATGCCCTGCATCTTTACTCTTTCTACCTGAACAGTGACCGCTACACCAAAGGTTCATTGGAGGTATCCGGCCCGGGCACATTCGAGGTATTCGTCAACAACAAACCGGTCGGCGCGACTTCCGAGCTGACGCTGGAACCGCATCGCTATGAAGTGGTAGTGAAATATCTGACTGCAGAGACCGACACTTGCCCCTCCACGCTGAAAGCGCTTTTTAAAAGTGAAGAAGAGGCTCAGGTTACAGCGTCCCTCAATCCGGAGAAACGATATACCTCGCGCGACATCCTCGAAGGAACACAGTTTCGCGGGACAAGCGTCTCCCCGAACGGTAAATATGTATTGGTAAAATACTATACCCGCATGGAAGGCGGCAAAAGCGAACAGTATGCCCAACTGCGGGACGCGGCAACCGGACGTGTATTGCTGCAGGACAAAGGTTTTATCCTGAGTGCCGACTGGATGCCGACCAGCAATAAGATGTATTTCACCCGTACGGGATTGAACGGAAGCGAGCTGGTCACCGTAGATCCTGCCACCATGCAGGAAGAAGTCCTGGCTGAAAACCTGCCGGAAGGAAGTTTCAGCTTTACGCCGGACGAAAAGACTCTGCTCTACACGATCCAGGAGGAAGGACCGAAAGACGGGCCGGACATGCTCCGCATATTGGAGCCGAACGACCGCCTGCCCGGTTTCCGTAACCGCTATTTTATCTGGCGTTACGACCTTCAGACCGGCCTGTACGAACAGTTGACATACGGGCATAACAACACGTTCATCAACGATGTAAGTGCAGACAGCCGTTACCTGCTGTTCAGCACCAGTGAACAGGATTACACTGCGCTGCCCAGCTCAAGCAACTCGATGTATAAACTGGACTTGCAGACAATGGCTGTCGACACTCTGTGGGAAGGCGCCAAATACATCAACGCAGCCACTTTCTCGCCGGACGGCAAACAACTGCTGGTGTTCGGCTCCGGTAACGCATTCGACAATATCGGTCTGAACATCAAGGAAGGACAAATCTCCAACACATACGACGGACAGATTTTCCTGTATGATCCGGCAACCCGGAAAGCGAAAGCGCTCACCAAAGACTTCAATCCGAACGTCACGACCGCACAGTGGAGCAAATATGACGGACAAATCTATATGCTGACGGAAGACCAGGATTACCAGCGCGTCTATACCTGCAATCCGGCAAACGGGAAGATTCGCCGGATAAACCTGCCGGAAGATGTGATTTACAACTATTCGTTGGCCGAAGCCGCCCCGGTAATGTACTATTACGGCCAGAGCGTATCCAATGCCAACCGCCTGTACTGCTATAATACGAAGAGCAATAAGAACCAGCTGATCTACGACCTGTCTGCCGACAAGCTGAAAGACATCAAGTTCGGCGAAGTCCATGACTGGAACTTTACCTCTGCCGACGGAACCGTGATCCAGGGACGCTACTACCTCCCGCCCAATTTCGATGCGGCAAAGAAATATCCGATGATCGTCTACTATTACGGAGGTACATCCCCGACGAACCGCGCGCTGGAATTTAGCTATTCCATGCATATGTACGCAGCTCTCGGTTATGTGGTCTATACGCTGAATCCAAGCGGTACGACCGGCTTCGGACAGGAATTTGCAGCCCGCCATGTCAATGCGTGGGGAACCAAGACTGCCGACGAGATCATCCAAGGCACGGAACAGTTCTGCAAGGAACATTCCTTCGTCAATCCGAAAAAGATCGGTTGTGCAGGCGCCAGCTACGGTGGTTTCATGACCCAGTATCTGCAAACAAAGACCGATCTGTTTGCCGCCGCCGTCAGCCATGCAGGCATCAGTGCCCTGAGCAGTTACTGGGGCGAAGGATATTGGGGATACGGATATTGCTCGGTTGCCAATACGGGCACTTATCCCTGGAACAATCCGGAGTTCTTCACCCGACACAGTCCGCTGTTCAATGCCGACAAGATCAAAACTCCGCTCCTGCTGCTCCACGGCAATGCAGATACAAACGTACCTATCGGCGAAAGCATCCAGATGTTCCTGGCGTTGAAGATACTTGGAAAGACAGTTGAGTTTGTCCAGGTAGACGGTGAAAATCACGGAGTGGCCGACTATAAGAAACGGCTGGAATGGCAGAACACGATCTTCGCCTGGTTTGCCAAATACCTGAAAGACGAACCGCAATGGTGGGACGCTCTTTATCCGGAAAGACATCTATAAACCAAAAAGGTACATCTAAAGGGAAAGCCCCTCCGGATGTACCTTTTTTTAATAACCTAAATCTTTTTACCTAATTACAACCTTCTTATTTAATATTCGGATTCAATGCATGCCATTCGGAGATCGGAGGCAACACGCCCATTGCGATCACCTCGTCACGCAAAGCGCAAAGGTGTTCGTAGCTCTTTTCCAAAGCAGCCTCTTCTTCCGGAGTTCCTTTCACATCCTTCAGGGCTACACCGTCTTTTGTAATGGAAGTTTCCCATGCCATCATGATATGGTCGAACTTGCCATTCGATACGTAAGCGCCTGCCGGCCAACGGAACGGTTTACCTCCCATAGCGGCGGCAATCATTTCGATAGAAACATAAGAGGGGCTCTGGAAAGAAGAACGGCCACGCAAAGCAATGATGTTGGCACCGCCTTTTGTCACCTTCGTCTGGATTTCAGCCCACTGTTCTTTGGTCAACTTATCAGTTCCGATCATATCTGTCAACGGTTTGCCGCTGACTTTAGCGGTAGAAGCGTAGACAGCCATCTGTTCGCCATGACCTCCGTATGTGCGGCAGTTTTCGACTACATCCATAGATACGCCGAAATGTTTTGCCAGTTCGCTACGCAGGCGGGTAGAATCCAAAGCGGCCAATGTCGTTACCTGCGACGGTTTCAAACCGGCATACAATAAAGTGATCAGACCGGTAATATCAGCCGGGTTGAATATCACGACAATATGTTTAACATCCGGACAGTAAGCCTTTACGTTCTTTCCGAACTCTTCCGCGATAGCAGCATTGCCTTTCAGCAAATCTTCACGGGTCATGCCGGCTTTACGGGCAGCACCACCTGAATTTACGATATACTTGGCACCGGTCAGCGCTTCTTTGATATCGGAAGTGAACGTAATATTCACGCCTTCAAAACCACAATGGAATAATTCTTCCGCCACTCCTTCCAAACCCGGAGCATACGGGTCATACAAGCAAATATTAGAAGTAAGTCCCATCATGATGGCAGTCTGTGCCATGTTTGAACCAATCATACCTGCTGCACCTACGATCGTGAGCTTTTCGTCTGTTAATGTTTTCATATTGTATTGTTTTTAAATATATATCTTCTTATGTAACACTTCGGGCTCCATAAAGTTCGCCCGGAAACCTTAATTCTTATTTCCTTTGCAAAGATAAACAGTTTAAAAATCCCTTGCCAATCATTAATTCCTATCTCCCATAAGCAAAAGTTATATCGGCTCAGTCCGTATCTTCCAGTTGGAAGATATCATCCACATGCTTCCCGAAAATACCGGCAATCTTCAATGCCAGGACAGTAGAGGGAATATACTTGCCCGACTCTATCGCATTGATCGTTTGGCGGCTCACACTTGTCGCTTCCGCCAACTGCTGTTGCGTCATCTTCTTGATTGCTCTTTCCACCCGTATCGTATTATTCATCTTCTACTCCATTCTTTTTAAATTGATACAAATCCCATCTGTATTTTACAATAAAAAATATCAGAACAGTGAACAACCCGACAAATGCGACACTCAGATAGGCAGCGCCATATATAAATATGGTAGCCAGGATCAGCAATAAATAATTAACCAATATAGCCCAAACCAAAGAGTTCATACGAATCCTGGCTATGCACTCATCTTCATCTTTCTCTCTTGAAAAACCTACAAACAAGAGAGAAACGGCCAAACCGATCGAAGCAATTTCATCCAAAGCCCCATTTTCACCCACATCCAGCAAAACATCGATAAAACCCCTTTGCTCGGGAGAATGGTTAAACGGCGGAAACTGAAACAATTGAAATCCATCCGATCCGTAATTAAATACATACAAACAGTAAATGCTTAACAACCCGAACGGGATTAATAAGCTCCAGCCTATCTTCCTGAAGACGGCAGGAAAAAGATAATTTGCTTTCATAATATTCAAGTATTTGTAATGCCACAAATGTAAAGTGTATTTTACATTAAAACAAATAAAACAGACAAAAAGTAAAGTAAACTTTACTTTTAAGCAAACTCTCTCTTCTCTACAATCTTAATCTTGTAACTCTATTTCGGCAGGAAATTCGTATCTTTGCAGATATGAAGACATTCAGACCGGAGGCTTGGTTGCCGACTACCAAGAAAGAAGTTGAAGCTCGCGGATGGGATTATATAGATGTGGTGCTTTTCAGCGGGGATGCGTATGTGGACCATCCTTCGTTCGGGGCGGCTGTTGTCGGACGGACGCTCGAGTCGATGGGACTGCGCGTTGCCATTGTGCCACAACCGGACTGGCGCGGAGATTATCGTGATTTTAAGAAGTTAGGAGCTCCCCGCCTCTTCTTCGGCGTCTCTGCCGGAGCGATGGATTCGATGATCAATCACTATACGGCTAACAAACGACTGCGCAGCGACGATGCTTACACACCGGATCGCCGGGCAGGTATGCGCCCGGATTATCCCAGTATTGTTTATACAAAGATATTGAAAGAGATTTACCCGGATGTTCCTGTCGTATTAGGAGGTATCGAAGCCTCCTTGCGCCGTGTGACGCATTATGATTACTGGCAGGACAAATTGCTTCCGGGTATTCTGAAGGACAGCCCGGCCGACTTGTTGATTTATGGTATGGGAGAGCTTCCCCTCAAAGAACTGGTCACCCGGCTGCAGGCAGGAACTCCTTTCCATGAGCTCAAAGACATTCGCCAGACAGCTTATCTGACTGATACGATAGAACCGCTACCGGACGACATCAATCTCTTTTCGCACGAAGAATGTCTGCGCGACAAGCTGAAACAGGCAAAGAACTTCAAGCATATAGAAGAAGAATCCAACAAGCAGCATGCCTCGCGCATCCTGCAAAAAACAGGGAAACAGACCATAGTCGTGAATCCTCCCTTCCCGCCGATGACGGAAGAAGAGATCGACGCTTCATTCGATCTGCCCTACACGCGCCTGCCCCATCCCAAGTATAAAGGGAAGACGATACCGGCTTTCGAGATGATCAAATTCTCGGTAAATATCCACCGGGGATGCTTCGGCGGCTGCGCATTCTGCACGATCTCGGCGCATCAGGGAAAGTTTATTGCATCCCGCAGCAAGGAATCTATTTTGAAAGAGGTGAAAGAGATTACCCAAATGCCCGATTTCAAAGGCTACCTGAGCGATCTCGGAGGCCCTTCCGCCAATATGTACCGGATGAAAGGGAAGAATCCGGACATCTGTGCCCAGTGCAAGAAACCATCCTGCATCTCTCCCGTCGTCTGCAAAAACTTGAATGCAGACCATTCACCGTTATTAGATATCTATAAAGAGGTGGACAGTCTGCCGGGAATCAAGCGTTCTTTTATCGGAAGCGGTATCCGTTACGACCTGCTCTTGCACCGCTATGCAGATGAGAATCTGAATAAGACAGCCCAGAGCTATACGGAAGAGCTAATCGCCCGCCATGTATCCGGCCGCCTCAAAGTGGCGCCCGAACACACCGAGGATAATGTATTGAAGATGATGCGTAAGCCCTCTTTCGAGCTTTTCGGACAATTCAAAAAGATATTCGACCGTGTAAACAAGCAACACGGCTTGAACCAGCAGCTGATTCCCTATTTCATCTCCAGCCATCCCGGTTGTACGGAGGCGGACATGGCAAACTTAGCTATCCAGACCAAGAAACTGCATTTCCAACTGGAACAGGTACAGGACTTCACGCCTACGCCTATGACGCTGGCAACCGAGATGTATTACACAGGCTATCATCCCTATACGCTCGAAAAAGTGTACACCGCCCATACCAAAGAACAAAAGCTGGCACAACGGCAGTTCTTCTTCTGGTATAAGCCGGAGTTCCGCCGCCAGATCACGCAGGCGTTGCAAAAGATCGGGAAGAAAGACTTGGTCGGAAAATTATTTGGTAAATGAAATCTTATATAACCAATATGAATATAACACTTAGACTTGAGCAACCTTCGGATTATTCCGAAACGGAATATGTAACACGGGAAGCCTTTTGGAACCACTATTCCCCGGGCTGTTATGAACATTACTTACTGCACATCATGCGCAACTGCCCGAGCTTCGTGCCGGAACTTGACATCGTTGCAGAGTGTGACGGCAAAATCGTCGGAAACGCCGTCTGCCTCAAAGCAGTTATCAAAGCGGATAATGGCAACGACTATGAAGTGCTGAGCTTAGGCCCGATCTCCGTCCTTCCCGAATACCAACGCAAAGGTATTGGCGGCAAGCTGATAGAACAGACTAAAGACATCGCCCGTAAAATGGGATTTCGTGCCATCTTATTGTGCGGAGACCCGGACTATTACCTGCGGCAAGGATTTATACCGGCCGAAACCTTGGGCATACGGACTGCCGATAATATGTATATGACCGCACTCCACGTTTGCGAATTATATGATAATGCACTGGCCGATGCCAAAGGGCGTTATTTTGAAGATACGATCTATGAGATTGATGAAACCGCAGCCGCTGCGTTCGACAAGAATTTCCCGCATAAAGAATTAGTAACCGGAACACCGATGCAACGACGCTTCGAGGAGCTTTCGGCCATGATAAGAAAAGCGTAACACTTTTAAATTTTAATTCTCATGAAACATGTATGCACTAAGTGCCCGTTACGGGCCAAGTATGACAAAGCCCCAAAATCATTAATCGGAAGATTCTGGCGTTGGCACATCGACTATTGTCCGGGATGGAGAAAGTATTTTACTTCCTTGAGCAAGGAAGAGCAGGCAGAACTGCGTAAGCAGTATAAATTCACCAGATATGCTTAAGTGAAAGAAAAGTTTCACGCCGAAGAAACTTTTGTTCCCTCTGGAAGAAACTTTTGTTTCATGCCGGAGAAACTAAAGTTTCACCCTAAGGAAACAGGTGAAACTTTAGTGTCCTATTTTTATGATTTTACGGCAATGACTTCGATCTCGACCAGGCCATTCTTCGGCAGCGTCTTGACAGCTACAGCCGAACGGGCAGGAAATGTTCCTTCGAACTGGGAAGCATAAACTTCATTCATGGCGGCAAAGTCACCCATGTCGGCCAGGAAAACAGTCGTCTTCACAACATCGTTGATGCTGAGCCCGGCTTCTGCCAGGATTGCATGGACATTCTTGAATGCTTGCACAGTCTGTTCTTTTACTCCGCCTTCAACGAAGTTGCCTGTTGCCGGATCCATGCCTAACTGGCCGGAAGCAAAAAGCATATTCCCTACTTGTACAGCTTGGCTGTACGGGCCGATAGCGGCAGGCGCGTTTTTTGTTGCGATTACTTTCTTCATTGTCTCTTTATTTTAGTGATGTTTATTGTGCTTGTTCGTTCATCCGCTGGCGGACTACTTCATAAATCAGGATGGAAGAGGCCACCGAGACGTTCAACGAGCCGATCGTGCCAAACTGCGGTATCTTCACCATGCTGTCGCAGATGCGGAGGTTATCCATGGAAACGCCCGTATCTTCAGCTCCCATCACGATGGCAACAGGACCTTCATATTTAATAGCGGTATAATTCTCGTAAGCCTTTTCGCTGGCGGCATAGACTTTCACTCCGGATTCCTGCAGGAAACGGATTGCCTGCGAAATACTCTTTTCCTTGCAGACGGGCAAAACGTGAAGCGCACCGGCCGACGTCTTGATCGCATCGGCATTCACCGTAACGCTTCCTTTCTGGGGAATCACAATGGCGTCCACACCGGCACACTCGCAGGTACGGGCTATCGCTCCGAAATTGCGGACATCGGTAATGCCGTCCAGCAACACGATAAAAGGATTCTTCCCTTGTTCATACACAAACGGTATGATATCTTCCAGACGCTGATAGGTAACAGCCGGGATGAACGCGATCACTCCCTGGTGGTTCTTGCGTGTCAGACGATCCAGACGTTCAGCCGGCACACGCTGCACGGGTATGTCGCGCCCTTTCAACACGTCGAAAAGTTCACGGGACAAGTCACCCTGCAATTCGCGTTTCACCAATATTTTATCAATCTCTTTATCGGCCTGGACAGCCTCGATCACGGCACGGATGCCAAACACCATTTCGTTTTCCTTCATTATTCTATGTCTTTTCTTTTCGTCGGGCAAAGATACAAAGATTTAGCTATATCAGCTACTTTATCTTAGCTATTGCCCTCCAGCTTTTGGTGGGGAAATAAATAAGCCCGCCGCAGAAACAGCAGACCGGTAATAATCAATGCAGACGAAAGACCGGTATAGAAAACGGAAATAAACGAGTTGGGAAGCAGATGGAAGTGACGGATGGTGATTCCGAAAGTAATCATAAAGATCATCACGATCCAGCCTTTGACATCAAAGAAGGAGAAAGGACAATTCTTTTCTCCTTTTTGTGAAATACGTTCCGAATGCTTGACAAACAGGCGGCGGAATACGAATTGGAAGAAGAGTAGAAAAACAACAGTCGCCTCTCCCATCTTAAACAACCAATAATGGGCATCATTCAGCCAAGTGACGATGCCGATCCGTAAGATATTGACGCCTGCTATTATCCAAATGCACCCGGCTATAAAAAGCAGGGTGCGTCTGTTCACTCTAAAACCCATTTATCAAACACTTTTCTCCATGCTCTTTCGAGTGTTCGTACGTTGACGACTGTTTGTACGATCCTTGTCCGAGCGTTTATTATCTTTATTATCCTTTTTACTCTTGTCGTAATGTTTGTCTTTATCACGGTCCGGGCGCTTCTTGTCGTATTTGCCGTTATCGCGCTTATCCTTGTTCTGTTTATTTTTATGGTCATCGAAATGGGGACGACCTCCGTCATGATTGGGGCGATTGTTATTGTGGGGCGGACGGACATTATTAGGTGCCGGTTTTGAATGGTTATGCCCCGGGCGGTCATACTTGCCGGGATACCATTTTCCATCGTCAAAGTGATTAGTCCACCGGTTGTTCGCATATTCCCACTGGCCATGCCAGTAATGATCTTCGTAACGATGACAGATATTCGACGGGCGGTAATTCGGATAATGCGGATTATCATACCAACCGCGCCAGTCATGGATACGTGTCGGTGTTTCGCGGACGAAACGGACATACAACCGGAACTGCGAAGGCGAAAGGATACGCTGCAATTTCCGGTCGCGTTCCATCCTTAACTTGTAAATCTTCTGGGCTGACTGGTCCCAATAGCGGTAATTCCGGCGTGCCTCACGTTCTATCTTCTCTCCGTATTTATGGATGATCTTGTGATACTCGGCTGCCTGGCGGCTTGTCATACGGATTGCCTGTTCCATCCAAAGGCAATTCTGGCAATGCGGTTCGTTCCATCCGAAGCTGATCCAGAATTGTGCGTGTCCCTGCAAGCTGCAGAAAAGGACTACCATTAATATAATACTCAATCTCTTCATGTCACTCTACTTTTTAAGTTAGCAATTATATCATCTTGCTATTATGACCATCCATCGATGGAAAGGTTTAATTCTTCGCTTTCAATAATTCTTTCGCATTGGCAATGGAAGCACCGGTCAACGAAGCGCCACTCAGCATGCGCGCGATCTCCTTCACACGTTCTTCCTTATTCAATTTCTTGATACGGGTTACTGTCCGGTCCTCCGTATCTTCCTTATAAACAAAATAATGCTCTTTTCCTTTTGCTGCGATCTGGGGAAGATGGGTAATGGCGAATACCTGCATCTTTGTTCCTAATTCCTGCATGATATCGCCCATTTTATCGGCAATATCGCCGGAAACTCCCGTGTCGACTTCATCAAAGATAATAGCAGGCAAAGCCGTAAATCCGGCAATCATAGCCTTGATGCATAACATCAGGCGCGATATTTCACCACCGGAAGCCGTCTGCGCCACCGGTTGCAGTTCCGCACTCTTATTGGCAGAGAACATAAACCGGATTTCGTCCATTCCATCGCTTTCCGGCTCCGGTCGGGCAACAAAGTCGATGGCAAAACGCGTATTCGGCATCCCTAACGGAACGATCATCTCCACCAGTTGCGAAGCGATTGCCCTCGATGCGATCTTGCGCTGTTCGCTCAACACGGCGGCTTGCTGAAGCAGCTCCTGATGAGAGACTTCCAACTGCTTCTTCAACGATTCGATCTGATCGTCAAACGAATCGATCTCTTTCAACTGTTCCGTATATTTATCCTGTTGCTCGATCAGCTCCTCGACGGTCGAAACACGGTGTTTCTGTTCCAAGGTATAAAGCGTATTGAGGCGGTCGTTCACCCAATCCAGACGTTCCGGGTTAAACTCGATGTCTTCCTTTTGCACCTCCGTTTCGGATGCCAGGTCGTTCATGTCGATATAAGCAGAGCGCAGTCGTTCCGCGATTTCCTTTGCTTTCGGATAGTAGCGTTCCAGGCTGTCTGCGGTGGAAAGGGCTTCTTTGATCAGTTGGACAGCTCCCTGCTCTTCTCCGTTCAGCAATTGTGTGATCTTATAGAGAGAACCTTTTATCTCTTCCGCATGGGAAAGGGTTTCCAGTTCCTGTTCGAGTTCTTCCTGTTCGCCGACAACAAGATTGGCTTCTGTCAACTGTTCCAACTGGAAACGGACATAATCTTCTTCCTGCTTGGTTTGGGCTGCTTTCTCTGTCAGTTCCTTCAACTCCCTTTTCAAAGACAGGTAACGGGTGTATTCCTTGCGGTAAAGGATCAGCAATATATCATTTTCGGCCATTACATCGATCACTTTCAACTGAAAGCGGTTATCCCCCAACAGAAGATTCTGGTGTTGCGAATGGATATCGATCAGGCGGCTTCCCAGTTCCTTTATCACCGTGAGCGAAACGGGAGAATCATTGACAAAAGCGCGGGATTTACCCGAAGCAAACAGTTCCCGGCGGAGGATACAGACCTCTGCGTCATATTCCAAGTCGTTGGACTGGAAGAATTCTTCTAACTTATACCGGGACACATCAAAGACAGCCTCTATCACGCATTTTTCCGAACCGTTCTTAATACTCTTTCCGTCCGCACGCTGTCCGAGCACCAGCGACAGGGCGCCCAATATGATGGACTTTCCGGCTCCCGTCTCACCGGTTATCACCGAAAAGCCTTTGTCAAACTTAATATCCAGGCTATCTATCAGAACAAAGTTCCGTATAAATAAAGATTTCAGCATAGTTGTTTCAGATTACTTTTTAAGCGATTCCATACGTGTCGTAAGAGCCGGATAAAGGTTGGACAGCATTTTATAGCCATCCTGCTTCTCCTGTGTCGTTGCCTTCGAATAGATCAGGACAACTTCATCCAGTTTCGCATCGGCAAACATCTGGAGCAATGGAGAAGTCGGACGGGCACTTTTGATCTGTTCCAGGACAGGAAGCAGACCGATGATGGTCGTACGTCCGCGATCCGGATTTGCCGCCATTTCATCGAGACCTTTACGATGATAATTGTACCACATATCACGGAAAAGATCGGAAGTATTATCGCTCAATGCAGTTGCCAATGCGTGACGGTTCCGGTCGTTCTCGAAGGCTTTCCAGCCGGTCCACGAAGGCTGTGACTGTGCCAGGCTGACGATCTGTTGCGCCTGCTGCAGGAAAGCACCGCCACCTTTCGGTGAAAAGCTGTCGAAATCGAGTCCGAGGATCGTGTAAATATAATAGACAACGGTAGCAATCAGGTTGCTGCTCAACGTATTTTCCGTATATTCCAACGGCTCGAATTCGGTATAATCGAAAGAAAGATCCGTATCGCGGTAGTTCAGTATCGTAGTCGTATAACTGGAATTATAGACCGGGCGGCGGGCCTGTACCTGAATTTCGCCCTTAAAACTATTGTCCGACACGACTTCATTGATGATAAGAGTCATGGTACAGTCGATGCGTTCGTTCACTGCGAAAGTAGCGTCCGTCCACTTCTTGTTATTGACAAACTCGTTCAACGCAGTTTGCAGGGTGGTGAATACCTGTTTGTTGGTACTCTGTATCTTATCACTGTTGATCGTGATACGGGCATTCAACTCCTGCGCCTCGCCCCAAAAGGGAGCTGCGCCCAGCAAGCATATACATAACAATCTCCTAATCATTTTCATTTTAATAACGTTGCCAATTTGTTTACGATATCGGTAGCCACTCCCTGTTTGCTCTTCAGCGGATAAGCGACCGACTCTCCTTCCTTGTCGATGATGGTGATCTTGTTCGTATCGCAACGGAAACCGGCACCTGCATCTCTCAACGAGTTGAGCACGATGAAATCGAGATTTTTCCGCTTCAGCTTACCTTCGGCATGAGCAGCTTCATCATTCGTTTCGAGCGCGAACCCGACCAGCACCTGCCCTTCCCGCTTGATAGCTCCCAGCGAGGCGGCAATGTCCTTGTTCGGGACCAGGCGAAGCGTCATCTCTCCTTTCGTCTCCCGCTTGATCTTTTCGGCAGCCTGCACATCCGGACGATAATCCGCGACAGCGGCACAAAGGATACCTGCATCCGCCTCCGGAAAAGCCGCCATAGCAGCCTGATACATCTCTTCGGCAGACTCGACATCGACCCTTTTAATGTTCGGATGAACCGTTTTCAGGGAAACCGGACCCGCTATCAGCGTTACCTCCGCTCCCTGCTGCGCACAGGCTTCCGCCAGCGCAAATCCCATCTTTCCGGAAGAATAGTTACCTATAAAACGTACAGGATCGATCTTTTCATATGTCGGACCGGCAGTTATTACAATCTTTTTTTTTTCGAGTTGTGTTTGGGAAGCAAAGAAATCCTCCAATGCAGCCACGATCTTATCCGGTTCTTCCATACGTCCCTTGCCAACCAGGTGACTGGCAAGCTCTCCTTCGGCAGGCTCGATGATACGGTTTCCGAATGAACGGAGACGATCCAGGTTCTGCTGTGTGGAAGGATGTGCAAACATATCCAGATCCATTGCCGGAGCAACGAATACAGGCGCTTTACAAGACAGGTAAGTGGTAATCAGCATATTGTCGGCAATGCCGTTTGCCATCTTCCCGATCGTCGAAGCCGTAGCCGGAGCGATCAGCATGACATCCGCCCAAAGGCCAAGATCGACATGGCTGTTCCATGTCCCGTCGCGGTTCGAGAAAAACTCGCTGATCACCGGATGGCTGCTCAAAGTCGATAAAGTAAGCGGCGTAATAAATTCTTTCCCGGCAGGCGTAATGACAACCTGGACCTCCGCCCCTTTCTTGACCAGCGAACGGATGATATAAGCTGCTTTATAAGCCGCAATACTCCCGGTTATACCTAATATGATATGTTTACCTTTTAAATTATTCTCCATAACCCATTTCTGTATCTCTCCGGACAAAACCGGAATTTCATAAGCATGAAACTTTTGTTCCATGGGCATGAAACTTTATTTCCATAGGCATGGAACTTTTGTTTCATAGGCATGGAACTTTTTTCCCATAAGAACGGGAGAGTGATTACAAGCGCAGCGCCATAATCTCGCGAGCCACCTTACTGTCGATGTTATGATGTTCGCCTAACTTCCATCCCTGCTTGTCGACAGGGGCAGCCAGTGCATCCAGATCTTTTTCCGTGATGCCGCACTCGTCGAGGCGTGTTTTCAATCCCATCCGGCGGAAGAAGTCTTCACAGGCTGCAATGGTTTTATGCGCACGTTCCTCTTCCGAACCTTCGGTAATACCGAATACGACCTCACCCATACGAGCCAGTTTCACCTGTTTCTCTTTAAACATATAAGTCATGACGCCCGGCAAAAGGATGGCAAGTGTCTGTGCATGATCCAACCCGAACTGCGCCGTCAGCGAATAGCCCATACGATGCGACGACCAGTCTTGCGGAACTCCCTGGCCTATCCAGACATTCAGCGCATTGGTTGCCGCCCACATCAGATTGGCACGGATATCGTAATCGTTCGGCTGATCCAGTACTTTTAATCCTTCTTCGTGGATAACACGCATCAGACCTTCTGAAAAAGCATCCTGCACTTTCGCATTGACCGGATAGGTCAGATATTGTTCTACGACATGAATAAAGGAGTCGACAACCCCGTTCGCCACTTGACGGGCAGGCAATGAATAGGTTACTTCCGGGTCCAGGACAGAGAATTTCGGAAAGATCAGCGGACTGGCGAAATTCAGTTTCTCACGGGTCGACACACGCGAAATAACCGAACGTTCGTTCATCTCCGAGCCGGTAGCCGCCAACGTAAGCACCGTACCCAAAGGCAACGCACTCTTTATCTGGCCGCCTTTTGAAAGAATATCCCAGGGATCACCTTCAAAGCCGACGGAAACGGCAATAAACTTCGTAGCGTCGATCACCGAACCACCGCCTACAGCCAACAGAAAATCAATCTTCTTTTCCCTGACGATCTCCACTGCCTTCATGCAGGTCTCGTAATGCGGATTCGCCTCTATGCCGGGAAACTCCGTTACATCAAAACCTTTCAAGGCATCCGTCACTTGCTCATAGATGCCGTTTTTCTTAATGCTTCCGCCTCCATACACCATCAAAACCTTGCTCCCTTCGGGAATCAAAGCAGACAAACGGGCAATGGAACCTTTGCCAAAAACAACCTTTACAGGGTTACAGAACTCAAAATTATTCATTGTTCTTATTTTGAATTAAAACCTCTCAATTTAATTTCTGTCAACATCTTCTTGGTGTTCAATGGGAAATCGCCATTCATGATCCAGGAATAATAGCCCGGATCGTTCTTCAGCACCTCTTCCACCAAACGGCCTTTATATTTACCGAAGTTAATCACCTCTTCTCCCTTGTCGTTGTAAACCATACGGCCTGCGAAGTCCACATTATTGCCATAGCTCGAATATTGGGAAAGGAAATTGATGTCGTTCTGCAACTCCGGATAGCGGTCCAGTTGCGCCTTCAGCACTTCATAAGTTGCCATTGTATCGGCCTCCGCCGTATGGGCATTTTCAAGGCTTTTGTCGCAATAGAACTTATAGGCTGCGGCAAGCGTACGCTGTTCCATCTTATGGAAAATGGTCTGCACATCCACAAACTTGCGTTTATTGAGATCGATATCAACACCGGCACGAAGAAACTCTTCTGCCAACAATGGAATATCAAAACGGTTGGAGTTGTATCCGGCCAGGTCGCACCCTTCAATCTGGGCTGCCAGCGATTTGGCTATTTCTTTAAAAGTAGGACAGTCTTTTACATCTTCATCCGTAATGCCATGGATAGCCGTAGATTCCGGTGGAATGGGCATTTCCGGATTGATCCGTCTCGTTTTAGACTCTTCTTTTCCGTTCGGGTGAACCTTCACAAAAGAGATTTCGACGATACGGTCTTTTACAATATTAATACCCGTAGTCTCCAAATCAAAGAAGACTAACGGGTTTTTCAGGTTTAACTGCATTTCTTATGTATTAATCATTCAACATCATAGGCATCAGCAGCATCAGCAGGTCTTCATTCTCTTCGTTTTCAGAAGGAACGATCAGGCCGGCGCGTGAAGGATCAGCCAGTTCGAGTATCACCTCTTCCGAGTTGATGTTGCTCAATATTTCAATCAGGTAAGTAGCTTTAAAGCCAATGCTCAATTCCGTTCCGTCGAAGTTGCAAACGATCTTTTCTTCAGCGGAAGTAGAGAAATCGATGTCCTGGGCGGAAACCACCATCTCGCTTTCTTTCAACTGCAACTTCACAAGGCTGCTTGCCGGATTAGAAAAGACGGATACACGCTTCAGGGCGTTCAGGAAAGACACGCGGTCGATCGTCACCTTGAACGGGTTTTCCTGCGGGATCACACTGTTATAGTTCGGATAACGTCCTTCGATCAGGCGGCAAACCATTTCGAAGTTCGAACAGCGTACATAGGCGTTATTATCGTCGAACTTGATGACAACCGCTTCTTCCTCTTTCGAAAGCAACCCTTTCAGGATGTTAGCCGGCTTCTTCGGTAAAATGAAAGATGCTCTTTCCGGCGATTTCACCGAAAGATTGCGCAGGCGCACCAGTTTATGCCCGTCGGAAGCGACAAAAGTCAGATCGTCCGTATGGATATCGAAGTAAACACCGTTCATGACCGGACGAAGCTCGTCGTCAGCAGTGGCAAAGAGAGAACGACTAATACCGTTCAACAACATCTGCGCATCCATCGTAACGGAAATAGCATTCTCGTTCAAGGGTTTCTGCTGCGGATAAGTATCCCCTTTCTGCCCGATAAAATTATATTTACCATTCTGGAAATGGATAAAGATCTCCAGGTTTCCGTCGTTGATATCGAAAGTCAACGGTTGCTCAGGCAACTCTTTCAACGGGTCAAGTAAGATTTTTGCAGAAACGGCAAAAAGCCCGCTTCCCTGTGCATTCATCACGTCGACAGATGTTACCAGACGTGTTTCAGCATCCGAAGCTGTTATAGTCAGTTTATTACCTTCCAGGTTAAAAAGGAAACTGTCCAGGATAGGCAATGAATTCTTAGAAGCAATAACTTTGCTAATAGACTGCAAGCGTGATAACAGCGCAGTGCTGGATACATCAAATCTCATGGTTCTTAATTATTATATTGTTTTTATTATATTCGGCCACACAAAATTAGGAAAATATTCCATATAACCATCCGTACGGGAACAAAAAAAGAGGTTTCTCCCATCATCGGGAAAAACCTCTCTTTCTATTATCTATTACGCTCTATTATTTCGCGAAATAATCTTTAACAGCTTCGTTAGGAATCATTTCTTCCTGGAAGATGTAAGCACCGGTCTTCGGGGACTTAACCATCTTGATTACTTTAGAATAGGTACGACCGTCACCTTTCTTAAATGTTGCAACCGCTTTTTTTGCCATTGTTTAATCTCCTCTTACTTAATTTCTTTGTGTAACGTCATCTTCTTCAGGATAGGATTGTACTTCATCAGCTCCAATCTCTGAGTTGTATTCTTTCTGTTCTTAGTTGTGATATAACGAGAAGTACCCGGCATACCACTTTCTTTGTGCTCAGTGCATTCAAGAATCACCTGAACTCTGTTACCTTTTGCTTTCTTTGCCATTTCTTATTTCCTCCTCAAATTAAGCGTTTAAATAACCTTTTTCAGCAGCTTTCTTAATTGCTGCATCCAAACCAAGTTTATTGATAGTACGCAAGCCAGCGGCTGAAATATTCAGGCTAACCCAACAGTCCTGTTCTACCCAGTAGAACTTTTTAGTAAACAGGTTCACATCAAACTTACGTTTCGTTCTTCTCTTAGAGTGAGAAACGTTGTTGCCAACCATTGCTTTCTTTCCGGTAATTTGACAAATTTTAGACATCGCTAATCTTTCTTTTTAATATTACGAAATTTAAGTCAACTCCTGCTATCTGTCTTCCCTTTTTGCACTGCATCTTGAACAAAAACAAAGATTCTAATAGAGTTTCTCTTCTTTTACGGGGCACAAAGGTACTAATTATTTTGATTTAAACACAAGAAATCAATAAATAAATCAGCTCTTTCTGCTATTTTTCCTTAATTTATTCTGTATAAGAGTATCAAACCCTGCTGCCGCATAAACCGTTATCGCAAAAAGATAGGGATAATGATAGCGGGACGTGATCACAAAAAGCAACGTCACAGCCGTTCCCAAAACAGGGATCAGCAAATAGACATTCCGCTGCCGCAACAGGTCGCGCCGGTTCACCCAAACGTAGTAAAGGAAGAAGAAAAGGACCAGATAATAGACCAGACTCTTCAAAAACAGCGCTACTATTAACTCCATCATTTTTAACCCATTGCCCTCTACATTCGAAAGTACCACTCTAAATCCCATATCGGGCTTTACCCGTTCCGTCCAAGTATCTTCGCAATACAAAGCCGCCAACTTGAACGGCACCTGCGAAAGATATTTCAACGGATTATCCAGTATCCAGCGAACCGACGCACGCTTCAGCAAACTGTCGCGCTCCATGTAGGTATAATCGCCGGGAGGCAGATAAATGTAATTATCAGGATCAGCGAAACCCTTAAAGTTAACCAGCCCGTTTGCATCGTCAAATGAGCTCATCGCCAGATTAAATCCGCCGGAAACCGCCTGATAAACGAAATGGCCGGTTCTTGCCTTTGCACTCTGCCCGATCAGAAAAACAGTCAGCACGAGCGGTAATGCCAATGCCGCATACTGGCGCCATCCCCTCTTTTCCACGATGAAATGGACAATTATCACCAATAAAAAGACAATCGCCAACGGCCGGAACCAGTTCGCCAGACTGATCATCACACCCGCCACCGCTATCGGCAACAGCTTACGGCTGGTACACAGCAGCAACGCTGTCAGCAACAGGAACGTAAACGGCAGATCGGTCAACATGGCAATCGGAGTATAAAGATTCGAATAGATCAACATATAAATAATGGAAGAGATATACCCGATTCGCTCATTAAAAAGTTTCCGGGCCAAGATCAACACCTCGAACACCATCGCAATGTTCAATAACAGATTCAGCAGGCGGACAAAAGAGAATGATCCGAGAAGAGAATGAATACCGATAAGCAGATTGACATATCCGGGGCCAAAAACAAACGGGTTATACAGGTTATGCGGTGCCGGATACCAAGTCCCCGCCTCTATACATTCCGTCGCATATTTGGCATAAAAATAGGCATCATCATGGTTCGGCATATCCCAATACTTCACCACCAGGCAAACCTGTATGATCACCCACACCACAAACACAATCCCAAAAACAGCAGGTAACTTCCTCCCAATCATTATCTTTCCATTTTTGCCAGACAAAGATAGCCCTTTTCACCGGAAATCTTTCCATCATAGATTATTTCTATGGCATCATATCAAAAACGGCCGGTCTTTTTCGCAACAAATCCAATCATCCGAAGGTTCTTATTTAAAAGGAACATAAAATAAAACAAATTAATTATGGCACGAGATTTTAAAGAAGCATTGAGACATCGCAGAACGTATTACCATATCACGAACAGTTCTCCGATATCAGACGAACAGATCAAAGAAATAATAGACTTCGCTGTTATGAACGTCCCTTCCGCCTTTAACTCACAATCAACCCGCATTGTGTTGTTATTAGGCAAGAACCATAAACGGCTTTGGGAGATCACAAAGGAGACACTGCAACGGCTGGTTTCAGCCGAAGTATTCAAAGGGACAGAAGCCAAAATCGACGGTAGTCTGGCTGCCGGATACGGAACGATTCTGTTTTTCGAAGATAAAGCCGTAATCGAACAATTGCAGGATTCATTCCCGACCTACCACGATAAATTCCCCATCTGGGCGCAACAGACTTCCGCCATGCACCAATTAGCCATCTGGACCATGTTGGAAGATGCCGGCCTGGGCGCATCCCTGCAACATTACAATCCGCTAATCGACGACACCGTATGCGCAGAATGGAAACTCGACCCTAAATGGGAACTCATCGCCCAAATGCCTTTCGGAACGCCGACAGAAGAACCGGGACCGAAAGAAATCAAACCGTTGGACAAAAGAGTGCTGGTATTCAAATAAAAAGAAAATAAAGCAGAAGTAGAAAAGGATGCCCATTGTCGTGCATCCTTTTTCATGTTTAATATAAACAACGACTAAAGTCTATTTTACTTCTGCTTAAATCTGAAATATCGAAATATAATATAATAATAGAGTACAGCTTGAAAAACAACTGATATTCCCCAAAATAAAGTATTCGTTATTTCATCATTCACCCAATGCGACGGTCCCAGTTCTATCCAAAAATATTTTTCCAGCAAAATAAACAATGCACCGAACGGAACATTTAATATTCCATATACCACCGATGCAAATTCCCATTGCCATCTCAACACCCCAAGAAGATAAGAACCCACAAAAACTACTGCAAGGACAGTAAAGAACAATTTTAAATTAACCTTTTTCATTTCCTTAAAATTTAAATTAAACAATTATGTATATAGATTAGAACTCTATTTTCCGAAACTACATTTCCTTAGAACTTTCAGTGTTAGAGCTATTGTTTCTTCCCTTGAGGTCATCATTCTTTATAGTACGCTGTACTTTCTTTATTTTTTCCTTCAATGCTCCAAAACGATAAGAAACACTTAAACGAAACTCTCGTGAATTGCGCCAGTTAGTCGAAACATAAGAGAATCCATCTCCGGTTGTTATCATTTCCATTCTCATTGTTTTCCAGAATGGATTCTGCATGCTTACCGATACGGACAATCTCTTTTTGAAGAAACTTTTACCAACATTAATCCCTGCAAAATAGAATGAAGATTGCTTTCCCTGTAGCATAATTGCGGGAGTAAAATAACCACCTTGCAGATTGATAGAAAACTCTTTTGGCAGGGTAAATTGTGCTCCGGCAATCACCCGACCGGCAAAACCACTGTTTTTTAGATTCCTCGCTTTATTGTCCAAGTCCGTATAGTCCACTCCTCCATTCAGGAATACCCGCACAAATCCGGCGGGACTTAAATTTCCGTAAACAAACAGCCCTACCTGACTTTTCTTCCCGATATTACCGTAACTGTTCCATAACACCCCGTTATATAAGGAACGTGGATCTGAAATCTCAAAATCGGCAATCTCGCTATATCTTTCTATCGCATTATCAATATAAGTATAATAAAGGCTTGCATTTATACTGAACTTTCTTCCGAATTTACTAAAATTCAGATCGTAGTTGTTACTCTTTTCCGATTCCAGATTCGGATTTCCTTGCATGATGGCTTGCGGATTCGTGTTATCAATATAAGGATTCAGATACGATATTCCCGGACGCTGGATTCGCATATTATATCCGATGCGCACTTGTGATGTCCTGTCAAGCTGATAAGCAAGTGCCACATTAGGGATTATATCAAAATAGTCGACATTGAAATTCATATCGGGAGCTTTCACATATTTAACGGATAAACTTGTTCCTTCACCGCGTAATCCCATCTTGACACCCAGCTTCTTAATCTTCATCTGATAACCTATATATGCAGCATAAATATGTTGAATATGTTTGAATTTACTATTTTCGGCAGAAACATCTTCCCAACTCTCCGAATCAGGCCGGTAAACTTGTTCCAACGTTTTACTTTTACTCTGACGGTTTATATATTTCACACCTCCCTCAATCGTTTGATTTTTCCATGTTGGAGTTGTATAATCAACTTGTGCAGTATGTTCCGAAGTGGCGGCATCATTAATATTCCATTGTGGAAATTCGTTTACAAGGTAATAATTTGCGACATCCGACAATTTGGTATGATTATCGTTATCATCGGGCGAATGACTGAAGCGATAAGATAAAGTCAGAAATTCATTTTTTCTGTTACCCATATGTTGGAAATCCATATTTACATCTGTTGAACCGAAATTATTTTTAAAGAGGCTTTCACGATTATATTTATATACTTGTGACGATTCTTTACCCCCAATCATATTCAAGCTCGCATCCAATTCAGATTGTATATTTGAATTTCCCCTAAACAGATTAAACCCTATACTTAACAAGTTCAGAGAATCTATTTCGTAATTGGCTTCCAAAAAGCCAAAATGGAACGGTGCCCTATTTTTACTACGCCCCTTTTCAATCAATCTCGACGGCATATCCCCTGCTATCACATCTTTTTCTGTTTCACGGACAGTATGTGAATCATACCATGGTATATTGCGATTATTATATCCGTAATTTGCAGTCAGTCCGAGTTTGTCGCCCTTCAAAACCAGATAACCGCCAGCCCCGAACGTTCCGAAGCTGCTTGTATTGGCACGGACAGTTCCGGCGTATCCTTGCAATTTGCTCTTTGCCGTAACAATATTTATAATTCCTCCGATACCTTCGGCGTCATATTTTGCGCCCGGATCAGTAATCACTTCTATGTTTTTGATAGAGCTGGCAGGCATACTTTTTAAAGCTTCCGAAGCATTGTTACCGCTTAATAGATTAGAAGGTTTACCATTCAAGAATATTTGATAATTGGAAGAACCTTTCAGTCGGATTTTATCGTCCCCGTCCACTGTTACCAACGGGACCTTACGAAGCATCTCCAGCGTATTATTCGTTTTAGATTCGGGATCATCCTCCATACGATATGTCAATTTATCTATATCGACTTTCACTAATGGTCTTTGGGCACTTACGGTTACTTCTTTTATTTTCTGAACATTCTCCTTCATCAACAACTCCCCCAGATCTATTTCATTCCTTTGTCCCTCCAAAGTGAAATACCTGATTAGCTTTATTTTCCCTACCGATTCTACCAGCAGCAAGTAGTTGCCCGGCTTGGCTACTTTTGCGGTAAAATTTCCGTTCTCGTCACAGACAAATGAATGGATCGCTTTTTTCAGAGAATCCGCATATGTAATCCTCAAGGTTGCATATGGCACAGATTCATTTGACACTGAATCCAATACGCAACCGCTGATTTTATAACCGGCATTACTCGTATTTCCGCTTTGCGCAAACAAATTAGTTAACATTAGCCATGCCAGTAACAGATAGATAATTTTTGTTCTCATGAATATTAATATTTGAATTAAACTTCTCATTCTTCAGCTCGATTCCAAGCATAAAAAAGCCCCATATACCCCACTCGGAGACCGAGTTTGTATACAGAGCAAAAATACAGCCTAATTATTTAATATTCAATGAATTAGAATTAACTTCAAGCAGTTTGAAATTAATCCGGATTAAGTAATTCGTTTCCGAATGCAACTAAGAGCTTGCGGCGTTATTCCTATATACGAAGCAATATATTTCAATGGAATATTTTGTAACAACATTTTATCTCCTTCAAGCAGTTTTACATATCGTTCTTCCGGCGTATATCTTAACAAACTTAATTCACGGACTGTTTTTCTTGCAAAAGCATATTCTAATGTAACCCTCATTATCTTATTTATATTAAGCGATGTCTTATATAAATAAGATAAGTTACGCTTGCTCAAACGCCAAATAACAGATTTACACAACGCCTGTACGTTAAAGACAGAAAGCTCCTTATTATTCAGGGAAGAATAAGCATTTGCAAATTCACAGGAAAAGGAAAATCCACAAGTTACCTCTTTATCGCTATCCATACCGGACACCCAGTAGCGGAAAATCCCCGATTCAATAAAATAAATATAATTCTCAACTTCTCCCTTCCTTATCAGATAATCATTTTTATCAAGTTCAACCCGTTCAAAGTGCTTGCATAAAAATAACTGCTCTTCATCAGTCAGGCGAATACTCGTATTTAACGTATCTGTGTCAACCACATTTACAGCCTGTTCGATTAATAGTGCAATATTCGTGCGCATATCCATATTATTTATCATTGTATGTCTAAAATTGCATCACGTCCAGAACAAAAAACTTGAAATCGATGTAACTAAAAGGGATAGAATACCTGATAACATAAGGGAGATAAAACGGGTTTTCTTCCTTTTACTTTTCAGGAACAAGTACAGACCGATACAAAGGACAACAACAGAGAGCACCGTAGAGGGCAGCATCCACATTGAATGTATTTCATCCGTAAAGAACGATACAAATACAGGGGCAAAACCGTAAAGGGCAAACACCACCAAAACCGGATCATCCTTTGTTTTCTTTGCCAACGCTTCTAATGGCTTAATCGAACTATTGAACATTAAACCGATAAGTATAGTAAGAAATAACGGGAACCACGACCATAATCCCAACTTTTCATCGCTGAATGAAGGTATTCTCACATAAGAAAAAAGCGCACTGAAAAGCAGACAGAAACCAATCGCGGGAAAACTCCAACGGGGAAATTCTTTTATCCATCCAATACACAAAAGGGCATACATCAGAATTACCGATGCCAGGAACGTCATGGATAGTATGGAATAGGGAGCATTTATTCCCATATCCAATGTCCACGCCAAGCCGAACACACCAAAAGGAATGACCGCAAGTAAAGAGGTACGGGTTGAGAACGAAGTTTCCATATTGAGCAACTTTAAGGTGAATAACTCTATATTTTTTAGTCTTAGCCCCGTTTGCTGTTCCAGCGTATGGCTCAGTGAATTTTCAAATGTATCACCATTGTTCATTCTTTCCTCAATCAGACAACAGATATGATCGAGCAAATCACTGAACACTAACGGACTTTCAATTCCGGTTTTAACCAGATAAGTTTCTACTTCCCGAGTTTGGTTTTCATTTAGTGTCATAAGCAGATTGAGGAATATCAAATAATTGTACAAGTATTTGAATGGACTGCTTTATTTCGTCCAATTTAGAAGTTGCCGCTTGCATCTGTGAGCAAGAAAGAGAATAATATTTCCTTTCCCGGTTTCCTATCTGTTCAGTTTCCACAATTAAAATACCCTCGTTCACCAATTTATGCAAAGCCGGGTACAACGCACCTTCCGTGAGAATGATATTATCAGAAGACAGTTCTTTAACCTTTTGCGTAATCTGATAACCATACATTCTGCCATTATCGTTTATAAGTTTAATAATTAACGGCTTAATCGTTCCTTTTAAGATTTCATTCGAGAACATGACATACAATTTTAAGTTCAACACCAAGTTTACTCCGCAAATATAGAAATAAATTAAATACATAAGTTAGTTATGTATAAGAATTTTAGGCATCAAGTATAATTAGCTTGAAATAATGGCTCACCCGGATAACCACAAGGATGAGGCAAATTATACAATAACCCTCTTTTTTGGCGTTTTTCTATTTCGTCTGAAAAGTTGATCCATTTTGGATTGACTCTTTTCACGGTTTTAATCTTCTTTACTGACAACAGATGGAGTGAGGTGCGCAGGTTGTCTGAAAAAGCGTACAATTTGATTACCGAAAACAGAAAATATCGGCAAAGTGATAAAGCTTAACTCCCGGAGAATCGAATATTTGAAAATAAAACGGACGGCGTTCCAAATATCCCAAGGAAATTTAGGGGCTTTTTTGCCCTAAAGACGGCCCTCTTTTCAATTACGACCGTTCTAATCTCCATTACGACCGTCCTAATCTTCGCGAGGTGCCGAGTGCACTACACATTAGAACGGTCATGATGGCAAAGAGGACGGTCGTAATGACTAAAAACACTCAAAAAAGGGGAAAAAGTCCCTTTTTGAGGTCAAAAAAGCGGATTAACATTTGTTTTATTTCGGATGTCTTTCGAACCTGAAAAATACGTTTTTTACAATAAGCTCCCTCTGCCGCAGGCTCTCTTTTGCCAAATAATGAATTTATTTATCCCCAATGATTATCGGGTGAGCCGAAATAATCTCTGTTAGATAGACTAATTGCGTCATTTGGGATTATTCTCAAAAAGAGGTGAACAAAATAACCTCCACATACATTTACTGTAAAACAAGAATTATTTCAACACCTCATC
>NZ_QUGV01000004.1:170144-271450 GCF_003479205.1 Parabacteroides sp. AF17-28
ATGATGGCAAAGAGGACGGTCGTAATGACTAAAAACACTCAAAAAAGGGGAAAAAGTCCCTTTTTGAGGTCAAAAAAGCGGATTAACATTTGTTTTATTTCGGATGTCTTTCGAACCTGAAAAATACGTTTTTTACAATAAGCTCCCTCTGCCGCAGGCTCTCTTTTGCCAAATAATGAATTTATTTATCCCCAATGATTATCGGGTGAGCCGAAATAATCTCTGTTAGATAGACTAATTGCGTCATTTGGGATTATTCTCAAAAAGAGGTGAACAAAATAACCTCCACATACATTTACTGTAAAACAAGAATTATTTCAACACCTCATCTATGATCTTATGCTGTTTATTGAAAAACAGGCGCCTTTCGATACGTCCGCCTTCGGAGAGCAAGGTGGAAAGCTTACAGAATGACCGGACCCACTCCTGCATCTTCTTAAAGTTACCACTGGTATCTGTAGACATGGAAAAGCTGAAATTCGTTTTAAACAAGGCCAGTGACTGCTTTTCGGAAGTAAAATAACCGGTTGTAAACCCCAGGTTCATAGCTGAAACATAAAACTTATAATCCGGCGGCAAGGCAAATTCCGGAGTATAAGTCCCGTTCAAAAACATTTCTAACTTGACCAAAAACTCTTTGAGTTCATTTTTGATTTCGTCTTTCTCTTGCGTACTGATAATACGCATCCTATGGAAATTATATATTTCCGTACTTATATTCCATATCAAGGCATTATCCCAGACGTAAAAACCTTTCTGGAAATTATATATATCATAGAATTTCTCCACGATCTTAAGCAACCGGCCTGGTGGTTCCCTGCAGGCAAAATCACTGAATTCTTCCGATTGTACAAAATAACTGCCCCATTTGAAAAACACAAACTTCATAAGAATCGGAGAATGCACATAACATTCCAACGGCAAGGCATGGTACACATTGCCGGTTTCACTTTCTTCATCCTGACCGATTTCCCTCACTTTCTCGATATTGGAATCCAGCAAGTCATACAACGGATCCATAGATTGATATGCTGACGGCAGCCCCAAGATGACAGGCACCCATTGAAGTCCTAAATCCTGGTACAAAAGACTGTCCAAGGAAATGTTCAAAGCTTTAGCCAGGATCCCCATTTCCCTGACAGAGAAGTTTACTTTGCCTGCCAGCCTTCTATAGGCAGACTCCTTCTCCAGTTTGAGAATGTCAGATATGAGGTAGACAAGATCAGCTTTCTTTATTCCCCTATTCTGCAATTCTTCGATAAATATATCATGTAGATCTTTCTTTTTCATATTTGTTACATTATTATATATGAATAGAAAACACAAAATTACGGGTATCGAAATATAAGAAAAATTATCAAAAGGCACAAGGTCCAAACTGCTAAAAAAAGACAGAGTTTCAAACTTAGCCCCATCGCCCTGAGTTTTTCTCCTTTTCTGTCAATATCCGGACAGGCTTCCTCCAAAAAGTCCATAAACAACATCTTTATTCCCATCGTTTTGCAGAATAATCTATGTTCAAACATCTTCCTCCTCAAAAAAGGTTCTAACCCTTCATTTTCACCTGATAAAGTTGTCTTTTTTCGCACTTCACAATAGCTGAACTTTGCCCTTGAAAACAAAAAGAATTTTATGCGTATGCAAAAAGTTATATTATCATTTACTTAATCACAATTAAAAAAACAAGACAATGAAACTGAGAACTATTTTTATGTCAATGTTGGTGATAGCCGCCTTGACCAGTTGTAACAACGATGACGTAGATCATCACGGCGGTCCGCAGATGGCAGACGTAGACGTGGCGTATCTTTCCATCAAAATTGAAACGCAGCCGACGACCCGCGCTTCCGGTTCCACCGAAAGACCCGGGACAAACGAAAGCGATCTGAAAGCTCTTTACCTGATTACTTTTGATGAACATGGTATGGTTGTGGGAATCCCCGGAACGACCAATTATGTCACGATGCTCTCTACATCCTCGACAACACCAGAAGCGATCAAAGTGTCGAAAAACGCAAAACAACTATTGGTGATTGCCAATCCTGACGGAATGCTTAAAAACGCAATCAACAGTATCAGCGTGACATCGAGCTTCAGCTCTATCAATGCTGCAATCACCGGTACGACAAAAAACGAGGTTATAGACAACCCCAACAGTATCAGCAAAGGTTTCACGATGATCAACAGTGGCCCCGATGAAGAGGCAGAGGGTAAAGTAACCAACCTGCTCATCGACATCTCAAACAGTCTTAAAGATAATGAGGATGAAGCTGAAGCCAACAGAGTGCCTGTCAGCCTTGAGCGTCTGGCAGCCAAACTCGACTTGCAGGAAAAGCCGGGTGGAGCCACAACAAAACAAGAAGGAGCGTCTTTTACGTTCGGTCGATGAACACTCGACGCAGTGAACTCGACCTACTTCCCATGCGCCGAAAAATACATACTTGGAAGTACGCATACCCAGGGTACCTATAAAAAGAATTTCTACACATACGATCCAAACTTCAACGGAGCTTCCGGACTTGTATTTGCAACAATCGATACAAACAACGATTATAGCCCGTTGCTGGCTGAAACTTATAACTGGCAGGAGAAAAACACAACCGCTTATTGCATCGAAAATACAATGGATGCACAAGATCAGCTGTTTGGAAACGCAACCCGTCTGGTGATAAAAGCAACCTATTTTCCACAGGGTTTCAATACCGATGGTGACTGGTTCAACTATGCCGGTAAGAATTATAACGGTCTCGAGGAGTTGAAAGAGGCTTATAACGAAGCCGGAGATGACTCAAACTTAAAGAAGGCTTGTGACAAAATGTTTGATAAAATCAAAGCGTATCCAGGAAGCAATATCTCTGTGAGTAAATTCAGTGATCTTACAGAAGGTGATTTAAATGGGATACCTAACGGCGGACAAGTGATCAAAGATGGTAAGGACGACGTGATCCGCTGGTATCAGGAAGGCCTCTGTTACTACTACTACATGATCCGTCATGACAATACATTAAACGACGAAATGGTTTTTGGAAAATACGGTGTTGTGCGCAACAACTGGTATTCGCTGACATTGAATTCCGTCGGCGGACCTGGAAGCCCCTGGTATCCGGAAGCAAACAACCCGGGCCCGGGTGATCCGGACCCGAAAGATCCTATCGATGAAGCAGCAGGTTATCTGGGCATCACCGTATCGGTTGCTCCATGGATTGTATGGGAAAATGAGATTGATATTTAAGACTGTCAAGTCCTTGATGTAATAATAGTTTCATTCGGAAGAAACTTTAGTTCCACCCTCATGAAACAAAGGTTTCTTCCGAAAATACTTTTTAATAATAACACAGGAGTATGAACACGAACAGAACATATCGGAATTTTAGTGCATTGGCCTTGACAGTCTTCGTGTCTGTCTTCCTGTTGTCTTGCATCAGAGAGTATATAGATGAATGCAGGACATACCTCGAGTTTATCTACGACCATAATATGGAGTACACAGACTCTTTTGATCCGCATGTCGGCTCCGTCGACCTGTTTATCTTCGATGCGCAGGATAAATACCTGTTCACTATGAAATCTTCGCAGGAAGAACTTATTGGAAACAAAAGAATGCCTTTTGGCTACAACCTCCCTTTCGGGAAATATAAGATATTGACAGTCGGCGGACTTTCCGACAACTTCCGTGTCACAGGAAAAAACGGAAGCCGGCTTATTCCCGGAGAAACAACGCCATACGAAACACAAATAGCACTGGCGCGTAACTCGAATACCGTTTCCCATGAATTTCCTCCGTTATGGATCGGGACAACAAAGGAAATCGATTACCAGGCAAATGAGACCGTTCATCCCATACACCTCATAAAAGCAACCAATCTTTTCAATCTGGTGTTGGCAAGTTCGGACTACGGGCAAGAGACAAAAGCCGATACGAATGCTGCCGCTTATACATTCGAGATCATTACTCCCGAAGGCGCAGTCTACGGACATGACAACAGCCCGAAAAATAAAGAAACAGTGAAGTACACCCCCTATTCCCTGACAGCCGGCGATGCCGCATCCGGAGCAATAGCGGAAGCCCATATCAATACCGGGCGGCTACTTCATGAAGAAGAATATGATTACCGACTCACCGTCTGCAGTACGGAAACCGGAAAGGTCGTATGGGATTACGACCTGATGAATTTATTGGAACATACCAAGCCCGCTTCGCGCCCTGACGGCAGCCCGTTGCCCATGCAGGAATATCTGGACAGACAAAGCGAATGGCATATTGTAGTTATATATAAAGGAGATGAGCCGGGTGGTCCTGAGAACTTTGTCGCTGTCAAAGTGATTGTCAACGACTGGATCATATGGCTCAACGATATAGGAATTTGAATATTTGAAAAAGGAATTTTATGAAAACGATATTGAACCTGATATACATAGTTATTGCGACCATAACCCTTTATGCTTGCACAGCAGAGCACGCAATAGGCGAACCTGTCCTGCAAGATACAAAGGGGATGATGGCTATAAATATCATTACAGGCGATGTGCAGGTCGATGAGTATGTATATTCCGCCCGCTTTATTGTATTCGATAATGTATCGACTTATCCCACTGTCGATATCAACCAAATGGTAATACTGGACAAAAACAACGTCTGGTCATTCAATACCTATTTGAAAGTTCGCCATAACCAGGACAAAGCGCTCATCGTCATCCTGAACGAACCGGATGCATTAACCAGGACATTAGAGTCGGTAAGCTCTCCTTACGATCTGCATACGATAAAATTCCAAATGGCAGATATTTTCAATCAAAACCATACAGCTATCGGGACAAAAGGAATACCGATGACGGGCATCGTCCATAACATCTCCATAACAGAAAGTCATGCAGACGAAAACAGCGCCCTTGCACAAGAATTAAGGGTCGAACGTGCAGTCGCTCGGGTCGATATTTGGTTCAAAACCTATCCGTGGTTTGAAGCAGCTGTTACAGAGAATACTAAAATCACCTTGTCGAGATCATACGACGAAGGCTATCTGGTTGGTCCCGACATATTTTTCGGTTCCGATATGCAGACTGTCATACCCAATAAGGAGGTTGTCTGGCAGCATACGGGAGTTCCTTTGAATATCGGGTATGAAGCAAAACGATATTGTTCTTTCTATACACCGGAAAGAACCTGCGACGCGGCAAACCATAACGATAAACTAATCTTGACCATTGAGGGCATAGACACCGAAGAAGGACAAAGAAGAGCCGTTACGACCTTGTTGGACTTTACCGATATGACCAACTTAGAACCCCTGACCATGCGAGAGGTAAGGCGTAACTATGTCTATAAAACAACCGCAAATATACATAGAGAAAAGATAGAGTTTTACACCGCTATCAGTCCATGGACAAATGTCAAGCAAGACGTTATTCTCGATCCTCAATATTTCCTGACCGTAGATATAGATAACCTTTACTTGCCGAATTACCAAGATAGAGCCGAAGTGATTGCGACAACCAATTATGACCATTCCGACCGGGATTATCCGGATGGCATCTGTATTGGAGAAACACGATATTATACTAAAACAGGCGAACCGGTCACCGACACCAACAGCCTTTTATATGGTTGGCTGCAGGTAGCTCTTGACGAGAAGGAGGGCTATCTCCGCCGGGAAATAGAATACTCGAATATGCAAGAGATAAAAATTCCAGAGCATAACGGTTGCTATGCAATAGCAGAAGTCAAAGCCGGCAACCTGACAAAGCTGATCAGGATCAACCGCTAAAATGATTTACAATTAAA
Organism: Parabacteroides sp. AF17-28; assembly: GCF_003479205.1. Taxonomy (NCBI): domain Bacteria; kingdom Pseudomonadati; phylum Bacteroidota; class Bacteroidia; order Bacteroidales; family Tannerellaceae; genus Parabacteroides; species Parabacteroides sp. AF17-28. The sequence continues at coordinate 175,927 of NZ_QUGV01000004.1, forward strand.
TACATATAACAGTATGAAACAATATAATATCCTGACAAGAATAATAAGCGCAATCATCCTTTTGCTGTGCATAATGGGATGTACCGACGAGTCCATAATCAGTGGCGTTATACCGGCAGAAAATAAAATAACGGTAAAAATGACTATTCCCGGCTTGGAAATCCCTATGTTGACCCGTTCAGGTGAAGATAGAATTTGGGAAAGAAAAATTGAGGAGGTAGACCTGATGTTCTTCGACGATTCATCTCCAAGCGAATTAATCAAACACGTTCATATCAATCAATTTTCAGAGGAGACGTGGGGTGATGATCGCTTCGTCTTATTCCATTTGGCATTAGGAGAAAATGAAGATCTCAGCCATGCCCGCACCGTTGTCACAGTTGCCAACGCTCATGACAAAGTAATGGATGTATTGGGAAAATTCCCTCCCAATACCATATCCAAAACAGATTTATTGGATAATCTGATATTCCAGAGTTCCAGTCAATGGGACACTTCCGCCCTGATGCCTATGTATGGAGAAACATATGTATATGGCATCTATAAAGGAGTACCGGTACCCAATATCGAAATGAAACGTATGCTGGCGCGAATCGATGTAGAAAACAAGGTAAACGGAAGTATTTTCAAATTGGAAAAAATCCACTTGGCAAACTACCGTACAAGCGGATTTATCGCCCCCGCCTGGAGCCATCATACCGGACTGATAATCGGAGAATGGGAGCATACATATCCTTATTCGAGAAATATGGACCCGATGGTTCCGTCGGGCTTTACAGTAAATCCCCCTATCGAATACAGCTATTCGCAGTACGATAATCTCCCGGGACCGCTAATGGAAGGACTAATATATACATACGAAGCTCCAAAAGCTACTCCAAATGAAAAAGTATGCCTTGTGTTGGAAGGTCTTTATAAGGGAGTGCGCACCTATTACCGTGTCGATTTCACTTCAGACCGGGAGGCGCATGAAGATTATGAAGTCTTTCGCGGAGACGATGTCCCGCTATATCGCAACCATAAATATGTCGTAGCGATTACCGCTGCCGAAGGAATCGGTTACCCGAGTTTTGATGAGGCAATTAAGGCCTCATCCGTACTGTCGAACCTGAAGACCTCCATCCTGATTGTGGATATGGCAGGAATAAATAACATTGTTTACGACGGGCAATACTTCATGGGAACCGAAAAAAAGGTAATCGACGTGCCCTGGAAGACAAGCAAAGAATTAAAGGTCAAGATTGTTTCTGATTATCAAGGTAGCTGGGAAGCTGAAATCCTCGACCCGGAAAAAGCATACTGGCTAAAGTTTGCAAACGGCACGACTTCCGACAGAGGCGAGAATCTCTCCGGCTTGGACCTTCTTGTAGCAGAGTCTACCCCTCCTCTTGAAGATTATTATGCAACCGGCCAAGTCGTATTCTCTACCGGAAGACTCCGCGATACCCTTACTATCCGAAGAGTCACATTGGCAGAAATGTTTGCGCACAGTAATATTATGATTATCGACAAGAGTTTGACATTCGCCACTTCGGATATAGATAGAGAGAGACTTAGGCCGACTGCGCAAGGAGTACTCTTCAAATGGGGATCGCTTTATCCGATCAGACCGGCCGGCAATCCTTACGAATCGCACGAATACGAGAGGTGGGAGGATATACCCTATGCCCACTGGAGTTTCAATTTCACGACAACTCCGACAAATAACAAAGATGCCGATGCATTCAAAACATATAACAATAACCTGGGTTTCAAAAAGGAAGCCGATATTGGCGATATATGCCGCTATATTTCAAGCCAAAAGACCTGGGGCGGAGGCAAATGGCGTTTGCCGACTAATGAAGAGCTAAGGTCACTGCTTGCAGAAACGACAAAAGACCCTCATATATATCGTTTTGGTGAATTCGGAAATATAACGAATAGCCTCAACAATGCGGTCGACAGTGTGTTTTTCAATATGGTCATGACAGGTACTTTTACTTATTTGAGCGGATTACAATTAGGAATCACAGCAAAAGACCATGTTAATGATACAAATTATCCGCCCGCCGGATCTATTATGCTTCCTGCTTCCGGTGGCCGGTATTTAGACGGCGATGTTCAATATATTGGAGAGATAGGTGTTTACTGGTCTTCAACACCCGGCATTAATAATGAGACCGTCAGTTGCCTTCATTTCAAGCATGATGAGATTGAGTTTTACGATATAAACCGTTCATGTGCATTTCCGGTCCGCTGTGTCAGGGACTATTGATTGACGCATACGATTTTTCCAGCATCCGCGCCTGGAAATTTATTCCGTATTTCTCCGCTCCTGTCCCATATTTTCCCGGACAGGGGCGGTTTTTTTTCGGACAGGAATGAAAAAAGGGGCACGAGGGGCACGTTAAAAGGCTTTTTCCGTAACTTTTATAAATATACAAGACGAGATATACTCTTCTGTAGCATATCTCGTCTCGCGTTATGATAAATGTTTAGAAAAAGGCCTTTTAACGTGCCCCTCGTGCCCCTTTTTACTAAAATGGAATAGATGAATTTGAGTCAGCATGCTCTTTTTCAACAGTTTGACTAATCTCGTCTTTCGGTAGTGTTTCGTCTGTAATTCCCATCTGACGGGCCTAAACCTGGTCAAAAGTCATCTCTATGACCGCAAAAAGGCGTCTGACGTTCCGCTTTAACTGTTCAAAATCGCCCCTTTTTAGCATCTTGCCCAGGTTATTTACGTTCAGATTAGTGATAAACAGACGTGTTTTTCGGCTAATTTGGCCCATATTTCACTGCTCGAGAGATATAATGGCGCATCGAAACAAAAAGTGTATATTTGCAACAAAATATACAAATATGACCGCAAATAACAAGCAAATGTATCGCTTTCACTTTCTGGCAATCCTTACCGTTATAATATGGGGTACTACTTTTGTCTCGACTAAAATACTAATAGGCAACGGACTGACGCCGGTCGAGATTCTCCTCTACCGCTTTGCACTGGCGTACGCCGGTATCTGGTTCTTCTGCCCGCGTAAGCTACTGGCCAAATCCTGGCGGGACGAACTGCTCTTTCTCGGGTTAGGGCTTTGTGGTGGTTCCCTTTATTTCATTGCCGAGAACACGGCGTTAGGGATTACCCTTGCATCGAATGTGTCGCTGATTATTTGTACAACCCCTATCCTGACCGCTCTCCTTTCACGCCTGTTCAATAAAGGGGAACGGCTGAAAAGGCATTTGATATATGGCTCCCTGATGGCATTGCTCGGAGTGGCGCTCGTCGTTTTCAACGGTAGCTTTATCCTGCAAATTAACCCGCTGGGCGATATGTTGACCTTATTGGCTGCCCTGATGTGGGCGTTCTACGGGTTAATACTGAAACGGCTGGGAAACCGGTATCCGACTCTTTTTGTCACCCGGAAAGTATTCTTTTACGGAATCATCACCCTGATTCCCGTCTTGATAATCTCTCCTGTTCATCCGCAAATGGAAGTACTGACAGCGCCTGCCGTTATCGGAAACTTACTGTTCCTTGGCGTTATCGCTTCCCTGCTCTGCTATATCATGTGGAACACCGCCGTGAAAGAATTAGGGGTTGTCCGCACGACAAATTATATTTATGTCGTTCCCTTAGTCACCCTTCTGACTTCGGCCATCGTCATCAACGAAACCATTACGGTGATTGCGCTAATCGGTTCCGCTTTCATCCTTTCGGGTGTATATGTAGCAGAGAAAGGATTCACACTGCGGCGAAAGTGATTGAATCAAAATTAATTCACTATCTAAATATGACATCCATGGATTTAAACGCGGAACTGTTCCGCCAGCTAAGCATTATTGCAGAGGACGAAGGACTGATGAAGAAAGCAGTCAATGCCCTCAAAAGGATTACGGGCAATGGTAAGACAAAAACAGCTATTGCATCAAAAGAATTTGCACCATACACAATCAGTGAACTTCAGGCACGTATTGCACGTTCCGAAGCAGATATTGCAGAAGGACGTATATACACAGAAGATGAACTGGATGAAATTGAATTAAAAGAGATGCCATGGCTTACCGAATAGCATGGACTAATGAATAAGACGGTCTACGTTGTCGATGTTTGGGATACCCGTCGGGAACCCGATTCCCTTTCAAACCGAATCAAATAGCTGACAAAAAAAGGGGATGTGTCAAAAGTAAGTTCTAACGCTTTAGCGTGTCATTGCGGGCTTGACCCGCAACCTCATACTAAACTGATTGACAGCAATTAGGATGAGATGGCGGGTCAAGCCCGCCAGGACACAGACGCTATAAATAGGACTTTTGACACATCCTCTTTTTTATATATTATTGCAACCGACGAAGCCCCACAGCCTTGTTATATTGGGCAAGGGAGGCTTTCTGCTGGTACCAAGTTTGGATCAGGCTGCTGTAGGACTGAATCCAGGAGAGTTGGGCGGAAAGCACGTCGAGGATCGGAAGTTTACCTTCGTTGTAACTGAATGTATTCAGGTCGAGGTTTTCTTCGGCAATCTGACAGGCTTCTTCGGCCATATTGATCTGCTTGGTATTCTCCGTCAGGCTGGTCCAGGAGTTGGCCACTTCCTGCGAAATCTGGTCGCGGGTGTTGTCCATTGCATATTCCTTACTGCGCAGGATCGCTTTCTGCGAATTGACTTCCTTGAAACGGGCGCCCCAACGGAACAAAGGTATCTTCAACGAGGCAAATACGGCGGGTGTCCAAAGCTGGTCGGAACCTTTTACATTCAGCATCGGAGTACCCCAGGTTCCCTGGAAACCGATTGCCAGTGTCGGGTTGTATTTAGCCTTTGATAAATTGATCTGCCGCTTCTGGTACTCGATATTCAGTTTGGAGATCATAAAATCCGGACGGTTTTCCAAAGCAGCCTCCTCTCCTATATGCAACGGTAAAGGCTGAACCTTTGTGATGGAATCGGCTATATCCACCGGAGTCATAGGAGGAAGCCCCATCAGAATATTCAAGTTTTGCAGAGCAATCTGGTAATCCTTATATGCAGAACTTTTATTCAACTCGGCTTCTTTCAGGCGAGATTGAACTTGCAGCAGGTCTGTCTTACTGATCTGCCCGTCCTCAAAACGGGTAGTCAAGACATTCGCAAGCGTTTGCACAATATCAACATACTGGCACATCACATCGTACATGCCTTTACGGGCAGCGGCAGACCAATAGTTCAAGTCGGCGGCATAAATAACATTATCCGTCGTCAGTTCTTCGGCCTCGGAAGCGATCTGCCCCTGGACCTGGGCGGCTTTGTAGTTATTGTAAATCTGTCCGCCGGCATAGATCGGCTGGCTTACCGTAGCTCCCAGGCTATAGGTGTTATGGTCCATTTCAATACCGGGAATACCATCGCCCATTGCTAAGTCGTACTTATTGATACGATACTGATAACTGCCGGAGAAGTCCACAGCCGGGAAGAAACCCGTTTTGGCAGCTTTTACAGCCTGTTGCATCGCAATGCGTTCTTCGGCACTTTGTTTTATCTGGCGGCTATATTCAAGCACTTTCTGCTTGTAGTCTGCTACTGTGATGGGCTTTTCCTGTGCTCCCACAGACAAAGCCCCCAACAGCATACAACCGATAATTATTTTATTTCTCATATTATTCCGATTTAATCTTAAAGAATATACAATAGGTCACCGGAAGGACGAAGATGGTCAGGACTGTCGAGATAAACAAACCTCCCATAATCGTAGCAGCCATACCGGCAAACATGGCGTCGCCCAACAACGGCAACATACCTAAAATCGTCGTACCCGAAGCCATCGTCACCGGAACGATACGCGTCTTGGTAGCCTCGATAACAGCATTCACCGGCGCCAAGCCACTGTTGAGCTGCAAGCCGATTTCGTCCACCAGCACGATCGCATTCTTGATGTTCATACCGATCAAGCCCAGCAAGCCCAACATGGCAAAGAAGTCGAGCGATTTGCCGAACACCAGCAATCCCAATACCACACCGATAAAGATCAACGGCAACATACACATGATCAGCACCGGTTTCCGGTAGAATTTCGGGAAGAGGAACAACAGGGTAATGTAGATCAAACCGAACATCAACGGGATGTTGGCGGCGATCGCCTTGTTTCCTTTATCCTGTTCGGACTGTTCACCGAAGTATTGCAGTTTATAACCTTCGGGCACCTGTACTTCCTGCTGTATCTGTTGCCACAACTGGCTGAAGGCAGCCATCGTATTGGCTCCGCGTTTCGGTTCACACTGCATCATCATATAACGTTGGCGGTTATAACGCTTGACAACACTGAACTCGTAATCGAGTGAAAAATCGTCAATCACCTGTTCCACTTTTACGGAACGTCCTTTGGCGCTGTAAACCGGAAGCGTTTTAAGATCGTTCAGGTTCATGGAGTCGCGATCGGCATCTTTCATCAGGATCGGCATAAAGACGTCTCCTTCGCGGTATTCGCCCAGCGGCACACCGTTCGTGGCCGAACGGAGCGAATAGGCCATCTGCTGGCGCGTAATACCCAAGCGAAGCCCCTTCTCCTGCGAGTATAAGGGTTTCCATACCGGGACTTTATTTCCCCAGCTATTACGCACTTCCATCACCATCTCGTTCTTGCGTGCTATCTCCTGCGCCCGTTGCGTCAAAGCTACCAACGTGTCGATATTGTCACCCACAAAACCGATTTCAATAGCGGCATCCGGTACGGGAGACAAAGCGAACAAGGCTGAACGGGTCAGGATGTCCGGATAGTTGGCAACCATATATTCATAGAACTTGCTTTCCTCGCTTTGCGCATCCTTGGCATCCTTCGTTTCGATCAAGACATTGGCAAAGTTCGGCTTCGGACCGATAGAAGAACTTGCCAGATAATAACGGACCGGAGAGCCTCCCAAAGTGAACGAATAAGACTTGATCTTATCATTATTCTTCAGATAGTCTTCAATCTTGATCACGTTCTTCTCCACATCATCGATGCCATATCCTTCCGGGAAAATCAGGTCGGCACGGAAATAGGGCTTGCTCATGATCGGGAAGAAGCTCTGCGGCATGATGCTCATGATAAACAGAGACAGGAACAAGGTTGCGACAACCGAAGTAAGCGTGACATAACGGCGTTTGATCAAACGGCCCAATACCTTCTCGAACTTATGGTACAGTTTGGTATCGTACGGATCTTTGGATTCGCCCGGCTTTGCCTCTTTCAGGATGAAATTACCGAAAGTAGTCGTCTGTGTCAAAGCCAGCACCCAGCTTAACCCCAACGATACGGCCAAGACGATAAACAACGGTTTCACGATCTCGGCAACCGAAGCCGGAGCCAGATACATCGGCAGGAAAGAGCAAACGGCGATAAAGGTTGCGCCAAGCAGCGCCCACTGCGGTTTTGTCGCACCGTCGACCAAAGCCTGGTAACGGGAAAGACCGCGTTTGATGCCGACCTGTGCATTATCCGTCACCACAATCGCATTATCCACCAACATACCCATCGCGATAATAAAGGCTGCAAGCGAGGTTCGGTTCAGCCCGACGCCCCAGATCAACATGATCAGCAACGTACCGCCTACCGAGAAAAGCAACGAGCTTCCCACCAACATACCGGCCCGGGAGCCCATCACAAGGAAAATAATCACGATTACGATCAGCAACGATTCGATCAGATTCAGGATAAAACCGTTGTTCGCCTCGTCGGCAATCTGGTTTTCCGGATAGATCGTTTTCATCTCCATGCCGATCGGGAAAAGCTGCTCCATCTCTTTCAGATGGTCGGCAACAGCATTACCGACAGCCACTACGTCATCCTTTGCACCTGTAGCCACACCGATACCGATAGCCCGTTTACCGTCCACCCGCATCAGGTTGGAAGGTGGATCCATATAGCCGCGTTCGATAGTGGCGATATCGCCCAAACGAACTTCACCGCCTCCTTTAGTCACGATCAGCTGGTCGCGGATATCCTGTATGCTTTTATAAGTACCTTCGGCACGTACACGAAGCTGGTAAGTTCCCGTCAGGATCTCACCGGTATTGACCAAGAGGTTTTGTGTCTGGAGAACCTGCTGGATCGAATTGGGATCGATTCCCAGGTTTGCCAGCTTAGGAACAGAGATACGGACATTTACAACCTGTGTCTGTTCGGCAAACAGATAAACTTTCTGTACACCGGGGATAGGAGTCAGCTCCGTCTTGATCTTCTGCGCCCAGTCGCGCATATCGTCGTAGGTAAAACCATCGTCGGCCGTCAGGGCATAATAGATACCGAACACATCCCCGAAATCGTCACTCACATTAATAGCGGAAGCTCCACTCGGGAGGCGGGGTTGTATGTTGGCTACTTTACGGCGCAACTCGTCCCACTTGACGGGCATATAATCCGGCGACAGGGTCGGTTGCAGTTCGATCGAGATTTTCGACATGCCGAAATAAGATTCAGACTTGATCTGAAAAACATCAGACATAGACTGAATTTCCCGTTCGATAGGTTCCGTTATCAATTTCTCTACCTCTAAAGGAGTGGCGCCCGGATATTGTGTAACCAAAACAGCCTGTTTGATTACAAAGGGCGAGTCCTCCTTCTTCGGTAATTTGAAGAAAGAATATATACCTCCTATCAGCATCACTGCCAGAAAGAAATATATAATCTTCTTATTCTCTAAGGAATATTTTGGAAGATTCATTGTTTCTCAGCTTAATCTGTTAATACTTTTACCTGTTGTCCGTCTACCAGGCGGGTAGCTCCGGCCGAGACAACCTGGTCGCCGGCTTTCAGCCCTTCGGTAATGACAACATTGTCTTTCCCGACCAGTTCGACTTCCTTAATCTGGCAACGTTCCACTTTCTGCGTCTGGCTGTTGTAGACGAAGACATACTTATCTTGGTTCTCTTCGTTGGCAACAATTGCGGAAAGCGGCACCAATACGGCTCCTTCGTTAAAGCTTTCGCTTTCGATATGCAGAACCACACGGCAGGAAAAGCCGACAGCCACTTTATATTTCTTCAGATTAAACTCCGGATCATCTATGTACAGAAATACCGGTACACCGGAACCGTCGGGAGAAGCTTCCACGTATTCTTTTACCTTCGCTTTGAAACGGACGCCTTTGTAGTTGTCAAACTCTACGTATATATTATAAGGCGTAGAGAAATAAGTGATGTTTGTCTCCGGCATCGTAAACTGCACTTGCAGCTTGTTCGGGTTGATCAGGCAGACAATACCCTGCCCGGCCTGTACCTTTTGATAGTTTTCCACATATTTCTTCTGGATGAAACCATCGAAAGGTGCACGCAGTTTCGTTTGTTCCAATTGGTTCTGGGCATACTCGAAGGCTGCTTTGGCGTTTGAATAAGAGGCTTCGGTCGTTTCATATTCCTGCTTGGAAATAGCCTGTTTGGAAAGTAACTTCTTGGCACGCTGCAATTGCGCTTCGGCCGTTTGAAAAGAAGCTTTCTTTGCTTCATATTCCCATTTGAAGTCTTGTGGGTCGATTTCAGCTACGATCTGTCCCGTACGGACTTTCTGCCCTTCGTCTACATTCAGCGAGATCAGCGGTCCGGACATCTTAAAGGCCAGGTCACTGAACTGGTCCGGCGAAACCACGCCGCTAAACGACTTTTCCACAACATTCAAAGAGGTCACTTCCGCCAGTTTCACCGGACGGGGACCTTGCTCCTTCACCGGCGGCTGACTACATGACATCAATGCTGCCAATACAAAAACGGGGATTAATTTACCATTCATGATAACTTGCATTTAGTTATTTGTTATTACTATTTATAATCTGATTTGTAATTGCATAACTCTGGTTTATTATGCCATAGTTATACAACATCCTTTTAAATTCTATTGTTCCGATTCACATCGGATTTCAAAAAGACCAACTGTCCCAATCGACAGTCCGTTCCATTTCTTTTTCCTCTCCATCGGGGATGGATGGGAAAAAGTCAATACCTGCTACCCTCTCGACACTATCGATAGGAATTGCCATCGATTTCAACGAGTTTTCTTTATAGTCCCTATTTTCGAAAAGGAAAGCGATACCTTTATAACCGCTTCCCGTATGATAACATAATACTTTATAAAATGATTTAGGTATGGCTACCCTGTTTTTACCCAACCGTTTCATATCGTCTGTCATGACCGGGCCTGTAACGATCAGCAACGAACCGTTGTCCATTGCCCATAAACGGCACTGTTCTTCCAAGTCTTTCCAGATTCCCCGGTTCAGTTTCGGCTTTTGAGGACAGATATTACTCAGGTAGAAAGATTCACGCATGGCCTTTTCCGACCATTTCATATCGCCTGCCGGAGCCAGATGCCCCCGGTCGTAACCCGTACGGGAATAGTCTTCATTCGTCGCAGTCGCCCCTTTCACTAAGGGGTCGGGAACGAACTTGTTCGAACGTTCCGTCTTCCGGCTTTTGGCTTCCGTAGCGGTCAGCTCGTAGGCCACCCAGTTTGCGATACGATATTCGGAATTATAAGACACTGTGTATCCTTCATGCTTGATTACCTGCTCCTGACGTTTTGCCTTCAGGCGGGGAATCTCTGTATTGGCAGGGATTTTAAATGTCTTTGTGGAAGTAGCAACCGGAGCTTTACCGGCCGGTGTCTTTTTGGGCGTTTGCTGTTTCGGCGTTTGCTGCTGTTTCGGCGCATCCTTCTTGGGAGTAGTTACAGGTTTCCTGGCTGGGGCAGCCGTCCGTTCCTTCTTTTCCTCCACTGCCGGCTTTTGATTTGCGACAGCAAAGTAGTCATAAATAAACAGTACCCCTATCAAACAAGCAACCACGATAAAGGCACCGATAAACACCCGCTTCACCGTTGAAAGGAAAGCCGAAGTCTTTTGAGTCTTTTTTCGCGGTTTTCTTACACTCTTTCTTTTTGCCATTTCTCTTGATAAACCGATTCCTATTGGGCGCAAAAGTAGGCAATATCAATATTCTACACAATATCAAGAGAATAATTGTATTGGTCTGTATTGTTATAAAAAGTGCCCCGATTAAAAGGGGCACCTTCATTTATAACGTCCGGGATGAAATTGTCAATGTATGTTCTCCCGCCTCCAACCGCTTCACTTTCCCCTTTGAGACAGGGACTTCGGCGGTTGTTCCTGCCGGGACGGACAGTGTTATCCGAATCTTGCTGCCTTTCCGGTTCAAGGAAACCTGTATTTTACCGTAATGGGTGTCAACCGTTGCAGACGCATCGGTCAAGGTACCCATCTGCGGACAGACCTTGAATGAACGGAAACCGGGAGAGGTCGGTTCTATGCCGCATACTTTCTGGCTCAAGAGGGTAAGCGGCCCTCCACTCCAGGCATGATTAGTCGTTCCGCCTCCGAAACCATCCGGACCGATCCCCCAACCTTCGAACAAGGTGGTGCAATCAGGATACTGGTCGATCATCTTGGCATAACGCTGCCGGGTGCGTTCAAGGGCAAATGCCGGTTCATTCATCTGGAAAAGCGCTTCGAGCACATACTTCTCCATATAAGGGCTGGCATGGTATTCCTTTTTCAGCACCTTCACCAAAGCCGGGTATTTATCGGCGGAAGCCAGGCCGGAAACAACAGCCATCGCCTGTGCACGGTCGTCCGTCTCACCCTTATAGCCGGGAGAGCGGTAGGCGGTTCCTGTCCAGAACTTCGTATCGAAACATTTCTCTATGCTGTACATCATACGGCTTATGTCTTCAGCATCGGCCGTTTTACCCAATTGAAGGGCAAAAGCCTTTTCGGCTTTCAGCGCCAAGTAATACCAGCAGTTCGTGAGGACGCCCATATCGATCTCTTCGCCCCAGTCGCCCCAGCTCCAGTCGCCGTCGCGCTCAATAGCCAGGCCGCTCTTGTCGACCTGCCAAACCTGGTGCAGATAACGGTGCAGGCGGTCGTAGATACCGGCAACGAAACTACTGTCGCCACTATAATAATACTGCGTATAGAAACCATACCAGCCGACAGATGCCAACATCTGCAAAGGCAATTCCTTCCGCCAGTTTCCGGCAGGCGAAGGAGCGAAAATCACGCCATCCTCCCGTTGCCAGTTCATCAGCTCATGGATACCCTTCAGCGCCATTTTATGGCTGGACGGGGAAAGAGCATAGAAGGCTTCGCCTAACTCATTCACTTCATCGCCCCACCATTGTGCACGCTCGCGGTCCGGACAGTCCATATAGCTGTCGCGCATCGTTATGTACAAGGTACGTGCCGAACGCTTCCACAGCTCATTCATAAACGGATCGTTACACTGGAAAGAGCCGGTGAACTCCGTATTGTAGCCCGTCTCCCGGAACTTCACATCGAGCACCTTCACCCCTTCCGGCAGGATATACCGCATCTCGTGCCCATTCATCCAACCATAGCTCTCGTATTCCTGGACACCGTCGCGGGTGATATATTCGGCACGGACATTGTTCGCGCTGCCTCCTTCATAATTATCGGTCAGGATATGGACCGTCTTACCCGCCGGAGCTTCCACTTTCAGATAAGGCGTCACCTGGCAGTTATAAGGCAGGCGGCAATAAAGCGTATCGCCGGCAGCCGATTTACGGACATCGACATACGGCTTCAGGCCATAGTCTTTAAACAACGGGATCGGACGTTCCACCAGCTTACCTAACGGCGCCACTCCTACCTCGGAAATCACGACGGCAACTCCCATCCTACCCTTATAACCCGGCTGGTTCCAACCGGTCAATTCCATCCGTGCATCAAAACGGATATTACTTTCCGGCAAACGGTAGTTCGGGAAAGGAGCTTCCGTATTCTGATACGCATCATAGAGGGAACAGAACCAACTTGCATCGGACACGATCTCCACACCCGGCGCAACAGCTTCAAACAGCAGGGCGGCCAGTCCGCTGTTTACATGGCTGAACCCGCTCTTACCGAAATGCCAGACCAGAACGGCTATCGTATTCTCGCCGGCCGTCAAGTAGGGAGCGATCTCCACCGAATCATAATAAGTATCGTACAGAGACGGACCGCGCTTCAATCCACCTTCGAACACAACCAGCTTGCCATTGATCCACAGCCAGTATTTGCTATCGGCGGCAATATGGGCGGTAAGCGTCTGCGGCACCTTCTCTATATCGACAGTCTTACGGTACGCTAACCAGGTGTTTGCGGCACTCTGGCAACGCTCCGTATTGATCCAACGGGCTTTCCAGTCGGACTTGGCCTGAGCGGAGGCGAAGCATCCGATCAATAGCAGTATCAGAAAGTATTTTTTCATCGTATTCTTATTTATCAGGTTAATCAGTATATGTTGACGTGCGTACCGGAACCGACCTTCTTTGTCTGGTCGCCTACCCGGATATCGGCTGTACAGCCGGAGGGCACCGTAACCGTAAGCGTCACTTTTCCTCCTTCCCGCTTCCATTCGCTGGTAATCAGCCCGCGTACGGAATGGTATTCACCTTTCGCCCAGTCCAGCCCTTCCACAAAATGAGGGGTGATCAGGATATGGCTGAATCCCGGCCCTGCGGCGTCATGATTGATACCGGCAAGCTGGTTCATCATCCAGGCAGAAACATCGCCCATAAAGACATGGTTAAGGGAAGCATCCCGGAATTGCGGACTCAGCGTCCAGGTCTCGGCCAATGTCGAATAACCCATTGTTTCCACCCAATAACCCCATGAAGGCGCTTCTGTCTTGGTGACCATCTTCATGGCATCTTCCACATAGCCGTAGCGGGTCAGCATGGCTGGGACGGATTTACTGCCTAACAGGCCGAAATCGAGGAAATGATTGTTGCCACGTACAACCTCGCAAAGTTTATCTGCAACCAACTGTTCCTTGCCTTCGGGAACGATACCTAAATAGAGGGCGATGGCCTGTGCCGTCTGTGTCCCTTCCGCATAGATGCCTGTCTCCGGATTAAAGAATTTATTGTTGACCAAAGCCTTCAACTCATCCGCTTTCTGCTGGAAAGGAGTGGCATCCTTACCCAATAAGCGGGCAAAACGGGCCATCAGCGTATAATCCAGATAGTAGTAGGCTGTGGAAGTGTAGGTATTATTGGTGGTAGACTTCCAGTACACCCAGTCGCCCAATCCGAAAGTCAGGTAACCGTCTTTCTCCTTTGTCTTCAGATAATCCAGGTAGCGGAGCATGGTCGGATAGAGATTCTCGATACTGCGTGTCTCCCCATAATAATCATACAGGGCATTCGGAATGATGAACATGGCTGCATCCCAAACCGGACCGGGCCATTCGCCGTATCCCCAACCGCTGGACGGGATAATGCCGGAGATATCGCCGGCTTCACGCTGGTTATCGATAAAGTCGTTCATCCATTTCTCATACAACGTGATCCCGTCGAAGCCCCACAAACCGAGGTCGACTGCCACATGTGCATCGGCCGTCCATCCGTTCTTTTCGCGCTGCGGGCAATCGGTCGGAATGCTGTGCAGATTACTGCGATAGGCCTCCATCGTGGCGTTCCATATCTTATTCAGCAACGGGTCGGAGCAGGAGAACGAGCCGACCGGATCCACCGCCGTATGCATAAACAAACCGGTCAGGCTTTCTTTCGTCAGCTTGATGGGAGCGGAACTTTCCACTTCCACATACTGGAATCCGTGGTAGGCGAACGAAGGCATGAAGACTTCTTCCTCACCGGTTCCCTTCAGCGTGAAGACATCCATCTGGAACACTTCACCCGGTTTCACGGGATGATAGTAGACATTGATATTGCCCTGTTCCAGGCGGCCGTCAGCCTTTAACAGCTCGCCGTGCTTCAGCGTGATGCGTGTGCCGGGAGCGCCTTTCACCTTCAAGCGGGACAGGCCGGCAAAGTTCTTCTCGAAAGAGAATACATAGAGTTTGTCGCTGAATGCCTTCATCGAGACAGGAGACAGTTCTTCCGTAATCCGGATGCCGGGCATTTGCTGGGCGACCAACAGAGGAGCCGGAGCCTCAGTCACAACGGCCTGCGCCCATTTTGCGTCATCGAAACCGGCGGCATTCCAACCCGTCTCTTCTAAGGTGGCATCATACTTGTCACCGCTGTATATACTGTTATACGTGTATGGGCCTGTTGCCGTACGCCAGGTTCCGTCGGTAGCGATCACGTCTGTCGTTCCATCCGTATATTGGACGCGTAATTCGCAAAGCATCTCCGGACGATGACGCCAGCGTGCCGTCTCGAAATTCCAGACGGCAACGGACTGCTCGTTGAACCAACCGTTACCCAACACCGTTGCCACAGCGTTTTCACCCGTCTTCAGCAACGGGGTGACATCGTGCGTCACATACAGGATACGTTTGTCGAAATGCGTATAACCCGGATCGAGGTAGTTTTCCCCTACCCGCTTTCCGTTCACAAAGAGATCGTAATATCCGGCGGCGGCGATGTAAACGCGGGCATCCTTTACCTCCTTATCGAGTGTAAACGATTTCCGGAACATCGGGGCCGGTTCAAATTCCTTGTCATTATTATCGGTAATCCACTGGCCCGACCAGTCGGACGGTTCAAACTTGGCAGTCTCGAAAGTAGCCGTTTCGGATGTCTGGCAGACATTTCCACCTTTATCCCATACCGTGACATTCCAATAATAACGGGTATGCGGTGCTAACTTCATGCCGTCCGTATAGGGTTGCAGGTTGTCGGGGGAAGTACCGATCCTTATTTCCGAACGGGAGGCGAGGAAGTTGTCTTCATTTCCTTTATATTCCCAGGTAAAGCGCGGGCTTTTCGTGTCCAAACCGATCGGTTCGCGCAGGTACTCCGTACGCAGGTTAACCGGTACCGTCAACTCGTTCTTACCCTTGCAACCTAATAACGAGAGGAAGGCAAGCGAGCAAATAACTAATGTGTTTATCTTTCCCATATATCTTTATTTGATTTGATTATTGTATGATCTTTACTTCTGCCGGAGCGTCGATCCGGCTCTTTACCTGACCGTCGGCACCTATCTCGTGACGGATCGTAATGACGCCGTACGGAGTCGGGAAAGTACCTTCCACCCACTCCAGGTCACCCAGGTGAGGCGCGATCCGGACAGTTCGGCAACCCGGCTCCACAACCTGGACACCCAACACATATTCGCTCAGCCAGGAAGTCGGTCCGGAAGCCCAGCCATGACAAAGGCTATGGCGGAAACCCTTATAGCAATAAGCGCCGTAATCACCATGAATATCTTTCTTGCCCGCCGGAACCAATTCGTCTATGCGCGAGGCATCCGGCAACCATTCCATATTGAAATCTTCCCAGAAAGTAGTCGCTCCCAGATCGATCATCGCACCCCAATATTGGCGGATCACATCGATAGCACCCCGGTAATCGCCGGCGGCTGCCATTGCACGGAGCATATAGTAACCGTAAAAAGTGGAGAAGCCTTTCGCCCCGTTCACAGACAGGTATTTCCGGTTTGCCTCTTCCGGCTTCATCAGTCCGGCAAGCGCCAACAAGGAAGCGGCCTGCTTGGAACCGGGGGCATCCGGGGCAACACCAGACTTCAACAACGGTTTTGTTACTTTCGGTGCGGCTTTGACCATCTTGTCCATCATAGCCTGGCATTCGGAGGCGAGAGCGTTTTCCCCTAAGACTGTGCAAAGTTCGTTGCCCGCCTTCATCGCCTGCACCATCAAAGCCTGCAAGCCGGCGTTAATCGCCATCGGGTTCGCATTGGAAGGCCAGTCGAGGAAGCGGTTTCCGTCGAGTTTCTCCACCCCGTCCGCATCCACTTTGGAAATAAGGTGGCGGAGAAGGGCGGTCATATAGGGCTTTTGTTCTTTCAGGTAAACCAAGTCGCCATGGTAGTAATACCAGTCGCGGTGAATCAGCAGCCACCAGATCGAATAGGAACTGATGCCGTTCATCCATTCGGGCAGCGGGGTGATATCACGTATCAGATCGAGGCTCTTCGGAACCACTTCATTGTAACCGAAGACCGTATTCACCGTCATCACTTCCGGATGCAGGTCGCCTACCCAGACCAGGCGGTCGCGTTTGATCCCGTCCCACAGGTATTCCTGCATATTCAGATGCACGGTATAAGCGCCGGTTTGCCAGATTTTATTCAGCCGCTCGTCATTGCAACGGAAAGAACCTTTATACGGAATATCGCGGAAAGTCGATATGGCGCGGACCTCCTTCAAGTGCAGCTCGGCCGAATCATCCAACAGGTCGATGCGAACAAAACGGAAACCGGAATTACCCACTTCCATGACTCCCAACCAGGGAAGGCGGATCGTAAAATCGCGCATGGCATGATCGTTAGTAGCTCCGTTTACTCCGTCAATCTCGCACATGGCTTCGCTCACCGACTCGCCGAAACGGACACGGATGGCAACCGGCTCGTGTGAAGCCGGCATCCCGGTCACAATCTGCAAGCCGCCTTGCAGTTCCTTTCCGAAATCGAGCAGGATGGCAGGGTGTTGCTTGTCGGTACTGGTCATCTTACAAATAGTACGGTTTGCGAGGTCGGACTGCCCGTTACCGGGAAGAAGCAGATGGTCCGCCCCCCGGATCAATCCGCTTTCCTGTTGCCAGACAATACGCACAGGAGGAAGATATTCACGCACACGGCTGTCGCGCTGCTGTGCGGACAACGAAACGGCAAAGAACAGGGAGATGAGAATTAAATGTATTTTCATGGTAACATTATAGTATTTATATATAAATGATGATTTAACGGTGCGTCGCTATGTTTGTATTACCGGACGCAGATTTCGCAGACGACGCAGACGAACGCAGATCATTTATTGTTTTAAAAGAAAATAAGTCTGCGTTCCTCTGCGTAATCTGCGCCCGTCTGCGTCCGGTAAATACGAGCAAACGCACCCATAAATCATCATTTGCAATCGTATATTACAATCCGAACGCCGGCACCAAATCATCCAGCTGCTTGTCGGTCATGCCGGCGGGTTCGTATCCGGCCATGCGGGCGCTGAAATAAATCTGGGCGGATTTGCTCAGGGTGTCGATTGCGTCGAAACATTCGATCAGGTCTTCGCCCACCGCCAGGATTCCGTGTTTTTCCCAGAATACGACATCGTGTTTTTCCAACTGCTTGATAGTGGCACGCGCCAGGTCCAGTGTCCCCGGGATTTCGTACGGAACGATACCCACGCCTTTCGGAACGATGATACGGCATTCCGGAATCATGCTCCATAAAGTACGGGTGATCTTTTCCGAATCGAGGAACGGCTTGCAATGTGTCATGCCGATCAGGTCGGTCGGGTGCGTATGCAAAACGACTTTATTGTTACGTCTCAATCCACGCAGATAATTGTGCATCATCAGGTGGGAAGGCAGTTCGGAAGTCGGCAAGACCAACTGTTCGGCAATTATATCGTAGCTTTTCCCATCTTTAGCGATACGGATCAGGGAACCGTTGGCAAACGGGTCTTGCGCCACATAGCGCATCCGCTTTCCGGTTCCGGTGACATAGAAAATATCCCCTCCAAGAGCCGTCATCGCCTCTTGCAAAGGAATAGCCGGGCCTAATGCTGGCAGCGCTTTTTCGACATCGCTCATCAGGTCGGTCAAATTAACAGAGATGTTACCACCGTTGCGTTCCGCCCATCCTTTTGTCCAGAGATAGCCGGCAACTTCGGCGATACGGCCGATTTCGGCCATTAATTGTTCATTGTTTCTGATTCTTTCCATTTTACTTATTTGTACATTAATCAAACCAAATTAGGCAGCAAGAGCGAGAATATCAGGAGACACATACCGCAGATCAAAACGATGATCGTCTGCCGGCTCACTCCCTTCCATTCTTTCAGGATAATCCCCCAGACATTGCTGAAGATCACATTCAACGACATCAGGATGCTCCATGAAAAAGCTAACATCACCGGAGAATCGGCGAAATAGCTCTTTCCCATCCCCAACCCGAAGAATTGTGAATACCATAAAACCCCTGCCAACGCGCAAAATAAGACATTATTCAGCAAAGTACCACCCGATACCGAGAAATAATCTTTCCCTGTCTTATTCCGTATATTCTGAAATATGCAGTAAGAAGCATTCGTCAGAAAGCCTCCGATCGTCACCAACAGGATAACCGGGTTCAATGCGAACAGTTCGCTTGCGCCCGACTGCTTAGCCTTTTCAAGAATCGGAGCGCCGGATTCCAGCCCCAAATTGAAACAGGCGCTCATCACACCCGCCAACAGAGCGACCAGCAACCCTTTTGTCAGGGCAAAGTCTTTCACAGCCGCCTTCTTTTCCTCTTCCGTCATATTACGGGCACGAAGACTCCCGGCATATCCGATCACGGCAATACCGGCAAGCGTGATACACACGCCGATCAACAGGATCAACCCGTCGCCATGAAAGAGGTCCGTTCCCCCGAACACCGCCGGGAAAAGGGTACCGAAGCCGGCACAGGTGCCAAGCGCGATACTCTGACCGAGCGCAACACCCAAATAGCGCATACTAAGCCCGAAAGTCAGACCGCCTATCCCCCACAGGACACCGTAGATGACAGCTCCCGTAGCCCCGCCTGCATTCCACAGTTCGGCAAGGCTGCTCCCGTCGGGAATGGCAAGCTGCGCACCTAAGAACGGGAAAACGAGCCAGGCAAAGATACCCTGCACCAGCCAGAAGCTTTCCCAACTCCAGTCCTTAACCTTATTGATCGGGACGTACGAGCTGCTCTGCCCGAAACTCCCGATCGCTATAATGATTAAACCGATGATTATTTCCATAAATAATAATTTTTCAATGTGCTAATTTGCCAATAGAGGCACATTTAGCGAAGCGCCACATTGGCATATTGGCACATTATTAACGTTTGCTTGTGACTTCAGCCTCGTACTTCTCGATTTCAGCGATGTAATCTTCGCCTACAGGGACATCGTTTTGCAGGCAGAACATATCCCAAACGGCTGTCCAGGGCAGGCTCTTCAGCTCTTCCTGCAAAGCTAAGCGCTGGAAGTATTTGCCTTCGGCCTCGTACTGCTGCAGAGTGGCGGACGGCTCCAAAAGCGCCTGCATAAAGGCTTTCTGTGTAGCACGGCAACCGATCACATAGGCACCGATACGATTGATCGTCGCATCGAAGTAGTCCAACCCGATATGCACACGGTCCAGCGCCTCGCAGCGGATAATCTCGCGTGCCAGGTCGAGCAGGTCGTCGCTCAGGATCACAACGTGGTCACTGTCCCAACGAACCGGACGGCTCACGTGCAGCATGATCTCCGGCGTAAAGAGAAGAAGCGCGGAAACCTTGTCTGCGATGCTTTCCGTCAAATGGAAATGCCCCGTATCGAGCGTCACGATCTTATTCTTCTTCGCACCGTAGCCCAAATAGAAATCGTATGAACCGACGGTATAGCTTTCCAGACCGATACCGAACAGCTTGGCTTCGATACAGTCTTTCATATTGGCATACTTCGTAGCAAAAATCTCATCTAAAGATTGTTCCAATATCTGGCGGTATTTCAAGCGGTTGGCAGGGACTTCCTTGCTTCCGTCGTGAATCCAGAGGTTCATGATACAGGGATCATCCTGGTATTTACCCATCTCTTCACTGATCCAGCGGCAACGTTTCGTATGCTCGATCCAGAAGTTACGGATATCGTCGTCCGGGCTTGCCAGCGTCAGGTCGCCACTCTTCGGATGCGAGAAAGAGGTACTGTTGAAATCCAACTTCATCCCGTTTTCCTTCGCCCACTGCATCCAGCTTTCGAAATGGACAGGCTCCACTTCATCACGATCGACCTTCTTACCCTGGAAGTCGCCATATATTTCATGCAGGTTCAACCGGTGCCGGCCGGCGATCAGCGACGCCGCTTTCAATACGTCGGCACGTACTTCCTCGATCGTGCGGGCACGGCCGGGATAATTACCCGTTACCTGGATACCGCCTGTCAGCGAACCGCCCTGGTTCTCGAAACCGCTCACGTCGTCCGCCTGCCAGCAATGCATCGAAAGGGAAATCTTCTGCAATTTGTCCATTGCGTCTTTTACATCTACTCCAACTGCTGCATACCGTTCGGCAGCCGCATCATACGCTTGTTTGATAATGTTTTCTTTTGTCATGGCCTTATTTTTATGAGGTTACAGATTTATATTTCCTGAAAGCCTCTTCCCACTCGCCGCTGCCTTCCGGCTGGAAGACGGACGGTGAGAGGAAAGAGTTGATCATACGGCGCATCTCCCAACGGTCGGCCACCAGTCCGGCCGCCCTCGCCTGCACCATACAGTTGCCGATCGCCGTCGCCTCCGAAGGCCCTGCCACGACCGGCATATTAATTACATTCGCCGTAAATTGGTTGAGAAGATTATTCATCGAACCTCCGCCGATCACGTGCAATTTGCGGATCGGGAAAGGTGCTATTTCCGATAACAATGTCAGGACTTCCTTGTAACGGAACGCTAAGCTCTCGAAGATGCAGCGGATAAACTCGTCATCTTCGGCAGGCACCGGCTGCCCCGTTTCACGGCAGTATCCGGCAATCGCTTCCGTCATGCTTGCCGGGTTGGCAAAGCGCGGATCATCGGGATTCACAAAACTACGGAAAGGGGTCGCCCGTTCCGCCATCTTGACAATCGCCGGATAGGAATAATCGCGTCCGGCCTTCTCCCACTCTTTCCGGCATTGTTCGAGCAGCCACATTCCGGTGATATTCTTCAGAAAACGGGTTGTCCCGTCTATGCCGCCTTCGTTTGTGAAATTATGGCGGAAAGATTCTTCCGTGATAATCGGCTCTTCCGTCTCGATCCCCATCAGGCTCCAGGTTCCGCTACTCAGGTAGGCGAACTCTTTATCCTCGGCGGGGACGGCGGCAACGGCCGAAGCCGTATCATGTCCGGCAACCGCCACAACGGGCACCTTGCCTATCCCGGTTTCTTTAGCGAGCGCATCGGTCAGCTCTCCCACTAATGTACCCGGCATCACCACCTCCCGCATAAGGGAAGGCGAAACACCTGCTGCCTCCAACAAGGAAGCCTCGAACTTCTTCGTCACCGGATTCAATATCTGGGAAGTGGACGCATCCGTATATTCACATACCTTTTTGCCCGTCAACAGATAGGACAGCAGGTCGGGCATGAACAGAATCTCTTCGGCAGCCTCCAACGGGCCGAATCCTTCCTGCCCCGCGCGGAACAGTTGGAACAGGCTATTGAAGTTCATGATCTGGATACCAGTCAACCGGTACACTTCCGAGCGGGGAACGCGCTGGAAATACGCTTCCGGCGCCCCGTCCGTATAGGGATCGCGGTAAGCGCGCGGCAAGCCCAGCAAAGAACCGTCTTTTGCCAGATAACCGAAGTCTACGCCCCAGGTATCGATCCCGATCGAATCGGGAACAATCTGCCGGCGCGCACAAACCATAAGGCTTTCTTTCAAAGCATCATATAGCTGATATATGTTCCAGTAATATTTTCCGTGCAATTCCATGATTGCATTGGGGAAGCGGTGGAGTTCCTGCATTTCAAATTTGCCACCTGCCAGAGTGCCTAAAACGGCACGTCCGCTGGTTGCTCCAATATCGAAGGCTAAAAAGTTATATTTCTTCATGGTACAACAAAGTTCTTTATTTTATAATGACAAAAGTAATGGGTAAATGATTACCTTTGCTTTTGAAAATGATTTTAAACCTTTCAAATCTGACAGATGCGATGGAGAAACAAATTAGCGATCAATTAAGATATCTGGCGATAAGTGCGATGGATGAAGAATGGGGAATTGTCGTCACCACCGTCGGCTACCAGTTCATCCCTCCCAAAGGGAACTATCCTCTTTCCAAACACCCGGACAATTACAATTTCAAACCGCAGACCGGGCGCATCCTGAACGAGTACCAGCTGGTTTATATCACAAAGGGAAGCGGCTACTTCTCGTCCCAATCCTGCAAGGAGCAGAAGATCAGCGCCGGCACCATGATCCTGCTTTTCCCCGGCGAATGGCACAGTTACTATCCGGACAGCGAAACCGGCTGGGACGAATACTGGGTCGGTTTCCGGGGCATGCATATCGACAGGCGTGTGGAAAAACGTTTCTTTACCCGCGAAGAGCCGTTGCAGCATATCGGGCTGAGTGCGACCATTGTCGGGTTGTATGAAGATATCCTGAAGTTCGCCTCGCAGGAAAAGACCGGCTATCAGGAGATGATCTCGAGTATCGTGCTCCACATAATGGGGACGGTTTATTATAAAAGGCGGAACAACTCCTTTACCAATACATATGTGGTAGATAAAATCAACGAAGCCCGCATCCTGATGAAAGAAATGGTGGAAAACCCGCTGACACCGGAGGAAATCGCTTCCCAGTTAGGGCTTGGTTACTCCTGGTTCCGCCGTATGTTCAAAGAATACACGGGTGTCTCGCCCGCCCAGTACCAGTTACAGCAAAAGCTGCTGAAAGCGAAAGAGCTGCTGACCGGCAGCAGCCTGAACATCTCGGAAATAGCCTACAGCCTCAAATTCGAGAATGCCGGACAGTTCTCCACCTTCTTCAAAAAGAAAGAAGGCGTCACCCCCTCGGAGTTCCGGGAACGGGCACATTAAACGCCCGCTCCCGTCCGAAAAAAAACGGGACCTATAACATTCCCTTCGTGCTCGGGAGCTCATATTTATAGATATCGCGACGGATAGCCATTTTAATGGAGCGTGCCAGGGCTTTGAAGATTCCTTCTATCTTGTGGTGCTCATTGGCGCCTTCCGCTTTGATGTTCAGATTCATGCGGGCGGCATCACTGAGGCTTTTGAAGAAGTGGAGAAACATTTCGGTCGGCATATCCCCCACCTTCTCACGATGGAACTCGGCATCCCAGATGAGCCAGGGACGTCCCCCGAAATCGAGCGCCACACTGCACAGGCAGTCGTCCATCGGCAGGCAATAGCCATACCGTTCGATCCCCCGCTTGTCACCTAAGGCCTTCAGCAAAGCCTCTCCGAGCGCGATGGCCGTGTCTTCTATCGTATGATGTTCGTCCACCTCCAGGTCTCCTTTCACCTTAACGGTCAGGTCTATGCCGGAATGCTTGCCGATCTGGTCGAGCATGTGGTCGAAGAAGCCGAGACCGGTTGCAATCTCCGTCGCACCACGTCCGTCCAGGTTCACTTCCACATAGATATCCGTCTCCCTCGTCGTACGCTGGACTACGGCACGCCGTTCGCCGGCAAAAAGGTATTCGGTCACCCGGTCCCAGTCATCCGTAACCAGAACGGGGGAAATAGCGGGATTGGCGGTCAATAGTTGGCGGGCTTCGTCGTCATCGGCACGCAGCCAGATACCTTTAGCGCCCAGATTGACGGCCAACTGCATATCCGTCAGGCGGTCACCGATCACATAGCTGTTTGCCAGATCATATTCGCCGGACAGATACTTGCCCATCATTCCCGTACGGGGCTTGCGATTCGGCGAATTGTCTTCCGGAAAAGAACGATCGATCAGGATATCGTCGAAGCAGATGCCTTCGCCTTCAAGCGTTTTCAGCATCTTGTCGTGCGCCGGCCAGAACGTTTCTTCCGGAAAGGAAGCCGTTCCCAACCCATCCTGGTTCGTCACCATCACAAACTCGAAGTCCAACTGCTTCCGGATAAAATAGAGATTGCGAAAGACCTTCGGATAAAACTCCAACTTCTCCAAGCTATCTAACTGATAGTCCACAGGCGGCTCTATCACTAACGTGCCGTCACGGTCTATAAATAAAGCTCTTTTCATGCTTACATCTTTTTAAGGGCGTCCAGCAGGGCGTCGTTCTCGCCCGGTTTACCGACCGTGATGCGGAGGCAACCGTTGCACATCGTCACGTTCGTCCTGTTACGCACAATAATTCCATATTTCACCAGATTCTTATAGATCGTGTCCGCATTGGTCACTTCGACCAGGATGAAGTTTGCATCCGTAGGATAGACTTTAAGGACGCAGTTCAGCTCCGGCAATGCAGCCAGCAGACGGATACGTTCGGAAAGGATCGAACGAAGCTGGTTCTCCATGCGTTCCCGGTTTTCCAGCACATAGAGGGCGCGTTCCTGTGTCAGCAGGTTCACATTGTACGGATATTTGATCTTATTGAGAATCGCGATGATCTCGGGAGAGGCAAACGCCATTCCCAGGCGGATTCCGGCTGCTCCCCAGGCTTTCGACATGGTTTGCAGGACAATCAGGTTCGGGAACTTCTCCAACTCGGCAAGAAAAGAGGGTTCGATAGAGAAATCGACATACGCCTCGTCTATTACGACAATCCCCTGGAAAGTCTCCAATACCTTATAAAGCCGGTCGCGGCTCAGGTTGTTTCCCGTCGGGTTGTTCGGGGAACAGAGGAAGATCACCTTCACCCAATCGTTCGCCGCTTTCAGAAGGTTGTCCGTATCCAGATCGAACTTATCATCCAGCTTAACCTTCCGGAACTCTACGTTATTGACATTGGCCGCCACTTCATACATGCCGTAAGAGGGGTCTATGCTGACAATGCTGTCGATAGACGGCTCGCAGAAAGCACGGATGATCAGGTCGATCGGTTCGTCGCTGCCATTCCCCAAAAAGATCGATTCGCGGTTCACGCCTTTGATCTCCGCAATCTTCTTCTTCAGCTCCCATTGCATCGGGTCGGGATAGCGGTTGTACGGCCTGTTGAACGGATTCTCGTTCGCATCCAGGAAAACAGAGGCATTGCCCTGAAACTCATCACGTGCGGATGAATAGGGTTTCATGTTCCAGACGTTGGGTCTGACTAAGTCTTTTAAGTCTTTCATAATGTGTTCAATCTGATTGTTACTGCATTTCTGTGCGCCTCCAACTGTTCGTTGGCGGCCATTGTTTGGATCGTCC
Organism: Parabacteroides sp. AF17-28; assembly: GCF_003479205.1. NCBI lineage: Bacteria > Pseudomonadati > Bacteroidota > Bacteroidia > Bacteroidales > Tannerellaceae > Parabacteroides > Parabacteroides sp. AF17-28. The sequence goes on from NZ_QUGV01000004.1 coordinate 201,644, forward strand.
CTCCCAACTGCCGGATGCCGTCTGCCGTGATTTCCTGGAAGGTGATCTTCTTGATGAAGCTGTCCAGGTTGACACCGCTGTACGCCTTGGCATATCCGTTGGTCGGAAGCGTGTGGTTGGTTCCGGAAGCATAGTCGCCTGCGCTTTCCGGTGTGTAGGGGCCCATAAAGACACTGCCTGCGTTCTCGATCTGTCCGGCGATAGCGGCATAATCGACGGTCTGGATAATCAGGTGTTCCGGTGCATACAGGTTCGTGAAGTCGATCACTTCCTGCCGGTCCTTCAGCACGATGATACGGCTGTGGCTAAGGGACTTTTCCGTTATCTCCTTGCGGGGAAGGCGGTCCAGTTGCTCCTCGATGGCCTGCATGACACCTTCGACAATACCTTCGGAAGCTGTTACCAGCATGGCCTGGCTGTCTACGCCGTGTTCCGCCTGTGACAGGAAATCGGCTGCGATAAAGGCGGGGTTGGCCGATTCGTCGGCAATCACCTCCACTTCCGAAGGGCCGGCAGGCATATCGATCGCCACCTCTTTCAGGCTGACCAACTGCTTGGCTGCCGTCACATACTGGTTTCCGGGACCGAATATCTTATACACTTTCGGCACTGACTGCGTACCGTAGGCCATCGCCGCTATCGCCTGGATGCCTCCTGCCTTGAATATTTTGCTGACACCGGCCACCTTCGCGGCAAACAGGATGGCGGGATGTACCTTCCCGTCCTTGCCCGGAGGCGTACAAAGTACGATTTCCCTGCAACCGGCGATACGTGCCGGAACTGCTAACATCAGGACCGTTGAGAACAGCGGCGCCGTCCCTCCCGGAATATACAGCCCGACCTTCTCGATGGCGACCGCCTTCTGCCAGCAGGTGACACCCGGCGCCGTCTCCACTTTCTTACCGATGAAGCGCTGTGAAGCATGGAAGGTTTCTATGTTTTCCTTTGCCCGGCGGATAGCCTGTTTCAGGTCTTCGGCCACCAGGTCTTCGGCTTCGAGCAATTCCTGCTCCGACACCCGGAGGGATCGGAAGGTCAAAGGGTCTATCTTGTCGAACTTCTCTTCATACCGAATAACGGCTGCATCCCCTTCCCGGCGCACTTCATCCAACACCGTACGGACGGTGTCGAACAGAGCCGTCACATCCATAGCCGGCCGCTGGGCCAACGAAGCCCATTCTTCTCTTGACGGATATTTGATTACTTCCATGGCTTAGAGGATCATCTTTTCAATCGGTATGACTAATATGCCTTCGGCTCCCAATGACTTCAGCTTGCCGATGATTTCCCAGAAATGTTTCTCGGCGATCACGGACTGGACGGATACCCAGTTCTCGTCGGCAAGCGGCGTGATGGTCGGGCTCTTCATCCCCGGCAATACTTCGATGATCTCCTGCATCTTGTCTTTCGGGGCGTTCAGTAAGACGTATTTCTTACCTTCCGCCACCTGGATGGCTTCGAAGCGGAACAACAATTCATCCAGAATCGCCTGCTTTTCTTCGGACAGGTTGTTGTTGGCGATCAACAGGGCTTCGCTCTGCATGATCACTTCCACCTCTTTGAGCTGGTTGCTTACCAGCGTACTGCCGGAGCTGACGATATCGAAAATAGCGTCAGCCAGGCCGATACCCGGTGCGATCTCCACCGAACCGCTGATGACGTGCAAGTCTGCCTTCACCCCCTTTTCTGTCAGGTAAGCCTTCAGTATTTCGGGATACGAGGTGGCAATGGTCTTGCCCTCGAACCACTCCACGCCCTGATAGTCTTCATCCTTCGGGATCGCGAGCGAAAGGCGGCATTTACTGAATCCGAGGCGTTTGATCAACTTGGCTTCCTGCCCTTTCTCCACATACTCGTTTTCACCGACGATACCGATGTCGGACACGCCGTTTGCCACTGACTGGGGAATGTCGTCGTCGCGCAGGAACAGCACTTCCACCGGAAAACCTTTTGCCGACAACAGCAAAATGCGTTTTCCCCTGTTCAGTTTAATACCGGCTTCTTCCAACAGAAGCATTGTTTCATCGTAAAGACGACCTTTCGATTGTACTGCAATTCGTAACATGTTTATTTCGTTTATATATTATTGTCCGTTTCCAAAAACAAAATAAGGCTTACCGCATAACGGCAAGCCTTACTTATTTATCTTATATGTTTCTACATACCAAACAGCCCACCGAACTATTGCCCGTTGTAATGATGATGATGGTGATGCAGAACTGTTCTTTTCATTTGTTATTATTTTTACGTTGCAAAGTTACAATAATAATTGAAATAGCAAATAAAACTTACAAAAGATTACCCAAACAGGCCGTTTTTTCTACTTAATCGTGCAAACGGTACAGATGGTCCGCCTGTTGCCTGATTTTATTCGCGAGCAGAACCGGATAATCGGGATGGGCGGCAAAGAAGTCGTCCACCTCCTTCCGTGCTTCGGCCGAGGTATGTCCGCCAAGCAACGCGCTCGCCCAGTTGCGCGGGAAGAAAATATCGCCTGTTCGCTGTATCTCCTGCATCGCTTCGAGAGCGGGACGGATATACGCGACCGCTTCCTGCTGGCGCAGCGGACTGTTCAGGTTGGCTAAGGCAGCCGATGCCCACGGTTCGACACGGCGGTTTTCGGCGACAAGCAGGGAGGCAAACACGCTGTCGCGCACCTCCTTCCTCGGCGAGACAGAGGGCGAGATAAAGGCATACTGCCGCCGACGGTCCGGATTCGTGATGCGCGATTGCTGGGTAGCGACAATCTCGTCCGCCTTCTCCGGCATCAGCAGGGCCAACTGGTAGGAAAGGCCGATATAGTCGTTCTCGCTTAACGGACAGGCGGCCGGTGCTTTCCGGTCCTGCCAGAGTGCATACAAACGGTCGACGGCTTCCGGTGAACGGGCGATGGAGCGATACTGGCGGAATGCCTGCAAACGGTACTGGGGTTGTTCCGCCGTCGTCACGATCCGCCAAAGTACTTGTTCCAGTTTCTCCGGAGCGGACGGATACAGGCGTTGGCAGTTGCCGATATATCCCAAAGCGGCAGAGAACAACAAGCTGTTCTTCTCTCCCGGCAGGTAATCCAGCATGGCATCCATATAGCGGCCGGCGGGGATCGTCCGGTTCAACAGGTTCTCATATAAGGTAATCAACAGGGAACCGCGCAGCACTTCATCCGGGTGAGTCTTCAAGACGGACATCAGGCCGTCGAGCTCCTCCTCTTCCACACGGAAGAAACCGTAGCCCGTACCGTCGGCATTCGGAACCCAAACGGAACCGGCAGTATAAACAACTGATTGATCAGGGCTGTTCTTTTGCGGCCCCGCGTCAAGCGCGGGGACAAGGTTTTTTGAGACATTCCCATCGGATCCTAATGAAACGGATACCCTGTCCGTACGACTATCGGTAATAACAGCGTACGTCACCACCTGCGGCCAGCGCAATCCCCGTCCCCAGGGATCGGACTGGGTGACGATCAGGCTGTCTCCTTTCACCTCCGAACGGATTTCCGGCATGCCTTTCTCGTTTATCCAGACATGGCTCCAGGCTTTCAGGTCGCGGTCCGTATAGTTGTCCAGGATGGAGATCAGGCCGTCCCAGGTCGCATTGCCGTAGGCGTAGGTCTTCAGATATTCCTGTATGCCTTTCCGAAAGGTATCCTTTCCCATCATGCGGATCAGCATTGCCATGACGACGGGGGATTTATCGTAAATGATATTGCCGTACATCAGCCCGGCGTCGCGCATATTCGCCAAATCCTGCTTGACGGGGTTCGCCCCTGCCGTACGGTCTTCCGAGTAAGCGCCCGGAATATAATCGAGCATGAAATTGAGGGAATGGTTCACGTCGGGGAACAACGGCTCGACCATCTGTGAGGCATAGTAGTTGGCAAACACCTCCTTTGTCCAGACGTCATTGAACCACTCCATCGTGACGAAGTCTCCGAACCACATGTGTGAAGTCTCGTGTGCGATCAGGGCACTGCGCGAGAGGCGTTCGTTCAACGTCGGGTTCTCATTCAGGAACATGCGCCCATCCGTATAGAGGGTAGCTCCCGTATGTTCCATGCCGCCGAACTGGAAGCCTGGAAGGATAATCAGGTCGTATTTGGCGAAGGGATACGGGATGCCGGTATAGTTTTCCTGCCATTCAAGCGCGTCGAAGACTTCGGAGGCGATCTCCGGACACTGTGCCGCTTTCTTCGGATCAGTCTCACGGTGATAGATCGAGATATGCCGTCCGTCGCGCGAAAAGGTTTCCCGTGTCAGCTTCCCGGCTACAAAAGAGAAGAGATAGGTGCTGAGCGGCTCCGTCTCCCGGAAAAGAATCCGGCGGCGTCCGGCTATGGTCATCGAGTCGACCTGTTCGACCGCCCCATTGGCGACAGCCTGCCAAGCGGCGGGAACTTCCAAGGACAGGGTGAAGAGCGACTTCATATCCGGCTGGTCAAAACAGGGGAACAGCGTGCGGGCACGGTCGGGCACGAGCAAGGTGTACAGAAACTCGTCCCGCCGGTTGAGCGACTGGTCGTTTGCCGTAAATTCGATTGCGACACGGTTCTCACCTGCCGCCACCTCTCCGGCTTCGATCACGATATGTTCGTCTTTCACCGTATAAGGAGTTTGCTTGCCGTTCAGCAAGACAGATGCCACCTGCGCCGGTTCCCCACGAAAGTCTATGATAAGCGGTTGCTTTTCCCGGAGAGAAAGCGCGATCTCCGCTTTGCCGGTAACGGCTTCCCCACGGGATTCGGGGATCGAAATGAAGAGATGATAGCGGACATCCCCGAAATGTTCTTTCCTGTACTGCGCCAACTCACGGCTGACACCCGGTTGCAACAGCACGGCATCCGGTGCGGGGCTTCCGCAAGCCGTCAATAAACCGATAGCAACCACACCTAATAACTGTTTTATGTTCTTTGTCTTCATAGTGTTTATTCCCGTAAATATTCAGCGATGGACATGAAGTTGCGTTCCAACAGGTACATCTGGCTTGCCATAAACCCGAAGAACTCGCCCCAGTCCTGACGGCGATGGAAGTCGATTCCTAACTTTGCCGTGTAGATACGGGCGACCTGTTTGCCTGTGTCGCGCACAAAACATATATCCCATATCAACCCTTCCGGGAAATCCGTTTCCAGCGTCTCCTTATACCACGTCAGGCGTTCGAACATCTCCAACCGGGCTTCCTCGCTCCGGTGGTTTACTTCCAAAATGACAAATGCGCCTTCACGGTTGGCGTCAAATTTAAGTTCGACTCCCCTGACTTTCGTATCGTACAAGGTCCAGACCTTCTTGCGTCCTCTCAAATAGGGTTGTACTTCACAGAACGAGGCGAAACTTTCCCAAAATTCAAGTTTCAGGTTTTTGAGTTCGTCTTTACTATACATTATCTATATATGTCTTTCTTTTTTACTTTAACGATCGTACCGAATGCAGCCAGTTTCTTCATGTCGATACGCTTCTCATTCCCGGCGATCACGTAGACCACCGGACGGCCGCTGACCTGCTCCCGATAGAAGCGGGAAATATCCTGCATGTCCATTTTGGCGACATCCTGCAAAAAGGCTTCTCCCGGGTCCTGCTCGAAACCTTCCATCCTGAAGGCGGCCACTTTCTCGGATAGGTTACGGAAGGCAGGGTATTCGTTATTGGTCTGGTTGACCAGCGTCTGCCGGATTGCATCCACCCGTTCCGGTTTCAAAGGCATCTCGCGGATCAGCGAATCCAGTACGCCCAGCGCATCCAGCGTCTTGTCGCCCTGTGTGGAAAGCATTGCCGTAAAACTTCCGGCCGCTCCTTTATGCGCATGGCTCGGCAATTGGTAACGCCCGTTCGTCCGGTAGGCAAACGAACGGAACTCCCTTATCTCCTGGAACATCAACGACGACATATCGCCACCGAAATAGACGGAGAAAAGACGGGAGGCATGACGGGAAGCCGTGTCATCGACAGGATCGCCCTTTACATAGCTATAGACGATGCTCTGCGTCATATCCGGCATATTGATAAAGAAGACCATCGGCTTGTCGTATTCCCGCAGCTCGCGCCGGTAAGGCGAATTGGAGGCTACCGTAGCCCGTTCCAGCGGGATATGCCTCCGGACTGTCTCCACAACCTTTTCCGGGGGCAGCGTCCCGCAATAATGCAAGTCGCACTGTACATTCCGGACCTGGTCATAGACGGCCAGCAGGTCTTTCCCTTTCAGCTTCTTGATCTGCGAAAGCGGCAGTTTGCGCAGGTAGCGCGACTGGTCGCCATACTTGACCTGCTCCAACAAAGCCGCCGCGACATTATCGCTCGATTTGAAAAAGGCTTTTTCCGTCACCTTCGCATCGTCCACGATCTGGCGCATCTTCTTATCGTCGGCTTTGGCATGGCGGATAAAATCGCCCACCAGCTCCATTGTCTCGTCTATATGGTTGTCGAAACCGGTCACTTTCATCGTAAAAGCATCCGCCGTCGCATCGAAAGCAAGCGTACTCCCGATCGACTGCAAACGGGTACGGAACTGTTCAAACGGCATCGACTCCGTCCCCAAGAATTGCAGGTAATTGGCGAGCTGCATCAGGGCCGGTTGTTCCAAAGCGCCGATCCGATAGGTGATATTAAAAGTAAAGATATCGTTCAGCGGATTGGGGGTTGCATAGAGCGTCACTAAAGGGGTAAGCTCCAACGTCTGCACATCCTTCTTGAAATCGATAAAACGCGGAGTCACGGATTGCGCCGGCAACTGCTCCAACTGCTTGGCATAGGAAGACGAGGCATCCGCATGGCGGGGAACGACCGGAGCGAAGGAGGGCTTCGGCAGGTTGTCCTTCGGGTATTTCCCGGTGCTCTTGGTCACACACAAATAGTTATCGCTGAAATATTTTTGAGCGACACGCACAACATCTTCTTTCGTGATCGACTCGATCCGCGCCACTTCGTTCAGATAATCATCCCAACTCTTCCCTTGCGAGAAAAGATTCATCATGACCGTTGCACGCGAATCGATATTCTCCAAGGCGGAAGCATACTGCCGTTTCTGTTCGAGCTTCAGGCTGTTGAACACTTCATCGCTGAAATCGCCTTCTTTCACGCGGTCGATCTCATGCCAGACCATCTTCTCGGCAGAACTATAAGACTGGACAAGCAATTTGGGCATGATGGCAACCGCCAGAATCCCTGCCTCGTTCATGCTCTCGTTGATCGCGATAGCTCCCATCAGCTTGTGCTCCACCATCAGTTTGTCTAAATAGCCTGTCCCGTTGGCATTGTTCAACAAGTTGACCGCAATATTCAGTGCGACCTGGTCTTCGTGGTTGGCCGAAACTCCCCGGAACCCCAGTCCCATCGCTTTGATAAACGGGATCGGGAACTTCACTTTCATCTTCTCCCGCCCGTTAAACGGGGGCAGCATCACTTTATCCTGCTTCGGCACCTGTCCGCGACGGATGCGTGAAAAAGTCTTCTCCAACACCGGCATGACCTGCTCCGTATCGAAGTCTCCGCTAAGGATCAGGGCCATATTGGAGGCGACATAATAGTCTTCGAAGAACTTGCGCATCTCCGTCAACCGCGGGTTCTTCAGGTTCTTCGTGCTCCCGATAATCGGATAGGCGTACGGATGCGGACTGAAATAGCGTGACAAGAGCGTGTCCATCACCTGGCCGCCGATAAAGTCGCCATACATATTCTTCTCCTCATACACCGTTTCCAACTCGCTCTGGAAAAGACGGAAGACGGGATTAATCAGCCGTTCGCTGTTGATCTCCGCCCACTGGGCCATATATTGCGGGGAAAAGGTATTGAAATAAATGGTGGCATCGTATGAGGTAGCGGCATTCAGGCCGGAACCGCCAAAGCGGCTGATCAGCCGGTTGAACTCGTTGGGTATCACATATTCGGATGAACGGATGCTCAGCTCGTTGATTTCCTTCTGGAGGCGGATGCGGGCCGAAGGGTCTTCGGTAAGCGCCAGTTCGTCATATTTCATAGCAATGGAATCCAGCAAGACTTTCTCGGCTCCGTAGTCGAGCGTCCCGATACGGTCTGTCCCCTTAAACATCATATGCTCGAAATAGTGGGCGATGCCCGTATCCGGACAATCTTTCGCGCCTGCCTTTACCACAACGGCACCAAAGACTTTCGGTTGGCTGTGGTCTTCATTCAGCCAAACGGTCAATCCGTTTTCCAGTTTATATTCTTTTACTTTGAGAGCGTTCAGGTCCTCTGCCCGCAATTGATAAGAACAACATGCGAATACCATCATCAATACTTTTAGTTTCACGGTCATGTTATATATTTGCAATATAATTGACAAAGATAATAATTTTAATGAGAACCAACGATAGTAGGAATTGAGGATAAACCAAAAGGATAATTAATTGTTATCCCTATAAAGCAGATACGATATGATAAACTTAGGCAGCTGGATGAATGGCATCCTGACCGGTTGGGGAATAGATCCCAAAGTTGCAAATACATTCGACGAGATAATTATTGCCGTACTGTTGGTCATGCTGGCAGTCGGAGTGGACTATCTATGCCAGGCCATCTTTGTCGGCAGCATGAAGAAACTGGCGCAACACACGCATTACCAATGGGACACGCTTCTTATCAAACGGAAGGTCGTCCACCACCTGGTCCATACGATACCGGGCATTTTGGTCTATGCCCTGCTCCCGCTCGCCTTTATCAAGGGGAAAGGACTCCTGTTGTTATCCCAGAAAATATGCGCGGTCTATATCGTGTTCGCCCTGTTGCTGGCGATCAACGGTTTCATCCTTGTCTTCCTGGACATGTACAACCTGCGGCCCGTCAGCAAGAACCGCCCGATAAAAGGCTTCATGCAGGTCTTGCAGGTGCTGGTCTTTTTCATCGGGGGAATCGTTATGATCAGTGTCCTGATCGGCAAATCGCCGGCTACCCTGCTTGCCGGCTTGGGTGCTTCGGCAGCCATCCTGATGTTGGTATTCAAAGACTCGATCCTGGGTTTTGTGGCGGGCATACAGCTTTCCGCCAATGATATGCTCCGGCCGGGCGACTGGATTACGGTGCCCGGTTCCAATGCGAATGGCATCGTACAGGAGATCACATTGAACACGGTCAAGATCCAGAACTTCGACAATACGATCTCCACCATTCCCCCCTATACGCTCGTCAACGGTTCCTTCCAGAACTGGCGGGGAATGACTGAGTCGGGAGGCCGCCGCGTGATGAAATCCATCTATCTCGACCTGAACACCATCAAGTTCTGCACGCCGGAAATGCTGGACACATTCCGTAAAGAGATCCCGCTGCTTGCCGATTATAAGCCGGATGAAGGCGTCGTGCCCACCAACTCACAAGTGTTCCGCGTCTATGTGGAAAAATACCTGACCAGCCTTCCGGTTGTCAATACCGATCTGGATTTAATCATCAGCCAGTTGCAGTCGACCGAGTACGGCGTCCCGATCCAAATCTATTTCTTTTCCCGCAATAAAGTATGGAAAGAATACGAACGCATCCAGTCGGACATATTCGACCACTTCTTCGCGATGGTCCCTAAGTTCGAGTTGAAAGTTTACCAGTATTCGGAATAATGCTGAATTTTTGTAGCTTTGTAGACCAAACAATAATAATTTATTTATGCACGCAATACAAGAATGGGTTAACAGTCATTTGATTGAATGGGGTATCATCAGCAGTTCGGCAACCGAGATAGACAATCTGATCGTCCTTCTGCTCATAATCCTGGCAACAGTAGCTATCGATTATATCTGCCGTTACATCTTCCTGAATATGTTCAAACGCCTGGCGAAGCGGACACGCAACCAATGGGACGACCTGATCGTTGAGCGCAAGATCATCAACAAGCTGATGCACATGATACCGGCCATACTGGTATATGCGCTGTTGCCGTTGGCCTTCCCGCCTGACGAAACGCCCAAGCTTCTGGGAATCCTGCAAATGATATGCCAGATTTATATTATTGCCGTTTCCCTGCGCTTCATCAACGCGTCCCTGAATGTCGTACACGAGATATACAACCGGAAAGAGTCCCTTAAGAACAAACCGCTGAAAGGATTCATCCAACTGTTGCAGGTGGCAGTCTTCTTTATCGGCTTTATACTGATTATCAGCATCCTGATCGGGAAATCACCCACGACGCTATTTGCCGGATTAGGTGCTTCGGCAGCCATCCTGATGTTGGTATTCAAAGACACGATCCTGGGATTCGTTGCCGGCATACAACTGTCGGCCAACGACATGCTCCGTCCGGGCGACTGGATCACGATGGCCAAATACGGTGCGGACGGAACAGTTATCGAAGTGACGCTGAATGCCGTCAAAGTAAAGAATTTCGATAATACCATCACGACTATCCCGCCCTATGCCTTGGTGAGCGACGCCTTCCAGAACTGGCGCGGCATGTCCGAATCTCCCGGACGACGGATCAAGCGCTCCATCAATATCGACATGAACAGTGTTTGTTTCTGTACCCCGGAGATGCTGTCCAAATTCCGCAAGATATCTTTGCTGACAGACTATATCGATGAAAAGGAAAAAGAGCTAAAGGCATACAACGAAGAGCACCATATCGATGCTTCCATCCTGGTCAACGGACGGAGGCAGACCAATATCGGCGTCTTCCGGGCCTATCTGGTAAACTACCTGAGAAGCCTGCCCGCAGTAAGCAAAGAACTGACCTGCATGGTCCGCCAGTTGCAACCGACCGAAACAGGTATTCCCATCGAACTGTATTTCTTCTCTTCCATAAAAGAGTGGGTCTTGTACGAAGGCATCCAGGCCGACGTATTCGACCATGTGATGGCCGTTATCCCGGAATTCGGTCTAAGCGTATTCCAGAATGTATCAGGCAGCGACCTGCGTAGCCTGAGAGTTCCCCAATAGCCATTCGGATTACCGGCAGCATCCTCACGGGTTAGTTGTGCCGTAGAGGAACGGATAACCCGGCGAACGGAGTGTCTCATATGGAATGCCTTGTACCTATGCACTTCTCCGCTATTCATGTCACAACTGTAAAACAAAAGAAATCCAACTGTAACATAGAAGGTAGACAGCCGTGACATGAAAAGAATACGGTTGTGACATACAATAGAAGAAAGCGATTATATACAAAAAGCGAGCTGATATAAATTATATCAGCTCGCTTTTTGTGTCGGGGTACCAAGATTCGAACTTGGGACCCCCTGCTCCCAAAGCAGGTGCGCTAACCGGACTGCGCTACACCCCGTTTTTTTTGCAACCCCTTTATTTTCGATTGCGGTGCAAAGGTACGTATTTATTTTTAACTACCAAATATTTCATTGTCTTTTTTATTTGCGTACATTCGCAACAGAATAGGAGATGATTACAGCAACATGTATACCACCTTTATTAATTTTAGAATGAACATATTACAAACCAATCTGTTATATACCATAAGGTAAAACAAAAATTTAATAATTAAGAAGTATGACAATCGCTTATATACGTACATATTCTAATAAACAACAAACAGAGAGTCAAAAAAATGCAATCGAACAATTTGCTAAAGCAAAAAAAATTAAGATTGATAAGTGGTTGAAAGATGCTAAAAATTCTCCAAAGGGGAAAAACAAGCTCGAAGACGTAATAAAAAATCTGCAGGAAGGAGATATCCTCATTGTTTCCGACGTCACTCGCCTTAGCCGGAAATTGATGGAGATAATGCATTTGATATTATTATGTATAGAGAAAAAAGTAACGCTTTACTGCATCAAGGAAGGATATTCGTTTGAAGATAACGTAGACAGCAAAACGCTTGCCTTTACATTCGGGCTTGTCTCCGAAATAGAAAGTAAACTTATCTCCGCCCGGACAAAAGAAGCATTGACGGCCAGCAAAAACAGCGGAACAAAATTAGGACGCCCATTGGGAAGCCCCAAAACAGAATTTCTTCTCTCCCAGAAAAGCCGGATTGAAAGAGAACTGAAAGAAGAAAACGCAACATACGCCGAACTGGCTGACTACTATAAAGTATCTTTGAGCGGCTTCAAACGCTTCGTTCGGGAAAACATTCCGGATGTACCTTCAAGAAGAAAGAAAAAGAATATTGAATAAACATAGAACAAGGACGATACTAAACATAGATAACTCGAATAGTATCGTCCTTTTTTCACAGTAATTCCATTCTTATTTCAGAGCTGCAAGCACTTGTGGCATCATCGTCCAGACACTGTTTTCGTCTTGGGCTGTATAAATGTTTCCATCTATTTCCGATTTATTGTCTGTCGCCTTTCCTTTCTGGATAGCCGGTTTTGCAAGCGGATGAACAGCAACGGTCTTTCCATCAACAGCACCTGCCATATCAAAAAGCATGGCAGCCGCACAATGTCCAATCATGATTTTACCTTTCTGACCGAATGCAGCAATGACAGCCATCAGATCCTGATTATAAAGTTCGCCGGCATGTTGTGCAAACTGTGGGATGGCATCACCACAGGAAAAGACCATCGCATCAAACTCATCTTCATGTCCCTTCAGGTTTGCAATGACATCGTCTGCAAACAAGGTGATACCCGAGTTGGTTTTGATCTCCTTTGTGCTGCTGACTGCAAACACTTTGTAAGATATTCCATTTTCAAAAAACGCTTCCAGATACTGGAATAAACCAAATCCGTTTACCGGATTCACTGCCAAAACGGCGACTTTCTTTGCCATGATAATAATAATTTTAGTGAGACAATAGTTCTTTTTCGTAACTTTATTACTTTTGTACAGCAAAGATAAGCAGTCTGATTCGGTAAAACAAGAAGGCACCTCTGAATAAGCTACTTACATCGATGTAACCATTGTTGATATACAAGACACTACATACAAGAAAAAAATGAAAGATTTTCATCCTACCGGAACTTGTCCCATCCGGGACATCTTGTGCAGGCTCGGCGACAAGTGGTCGATGCTTGTTATGATCACGCTGAACACGAATGGAACAATGCGTTTCAGCGATATCCAAAAGACAATCTCCGACATCTCCCAGCGTATGCTGACCGTAACGCTGCGGACATTGGAGACCGACGGACTTGTTTCGAGGACAGTCTATGCCGAAGTACCTCCCCGCGTAGAATACCAGCTGACGGAAACAGGCAAAACCTTGATGCCTCACATCGAAAATCTTGTCGGATGGGCATTGGAACACATGACGGATATATTCGACAACCGGAAAAAAACAGAACGGCAGCAACCGGCATAAGTCACGAGAGCCGTTTTCTTTCATTTTTTATCTTTATCTTTGCGCCAAACTAATAATTAATCATCTTGGCAAGAAATAAGAAACAGTTGCCTTTATTAGAAAAGGTAACGATAACAGATGTAGCCGCAGAAGGAAAGGCTATCGCGAGGGTTAACGACATGGTGGTATTTGTACCTTTCGTCGCACCCGGAGACGTCATTGACATACAATTGACACGCAAGAAACATAGTTACGCAGAAGGAAAAGCGGTGCATTTCCATGAATATTCCTCCCAACGGGCAGTGCCGTTCTGTGAACATTTCGGTGTATGCGGCGGCTGTAAATGGCAACACCTTCCGTATGAGGAACAGATACGTTATAAACACAAACAGGTAATTGACAACCTGACGCGCATCGGCAAGATCGAGATGGAAGAAGTCCTACCGATCAAGGGTTCCAAACATACGACCTTCTACCGCAACAAACTCGAATTTACCTTCTCCAACAAGAAATGGCTGACGGAAGAAGAGGTGAAAACCGGAGCCAAGTTCGATTGCATGAATGCCGTCGGATTCCACATTCCCGGTATGTTCGATAAGGTGCTCGATATTCACAAGTGCTGGCTACAGAATGAGATTTCCAACCGCATCCGTTTGGCTGTCAAAGATTACTGCCTGACGCACGAGGGCTATCCGTTCTTCGACCTCCGCAACCAGGAAGGGTTCGTCCGTACGCTGATGATCCGCACTGCTTCGACGGGTGATCTTATGGTTGTGCTGGTATTCTTCTACGAGGATACGGAACGCCGTGAAGCGCTCCTCTCCTACGTGGCTGAGCAATTCCCGGAGATCACTTCGTTGATGTATGTGATCAATGAGAAATGCAACGATACGATTACCGACCAGGAAGTAATTGTCTTTCGCGGAAAGGATCATATCATTGAAGAGATGGAGGGACTTCAGTTCAAGGTCGGCCCGAAATCATTCTACCAGACCAACAGTGAGCAGGCTTACGAGCTGTATAAGGTAGCACGCGAGTTTGCCGGATTGACCGGTAATGAGATGGTTTACGACCTCTACACCGGAACCGGAACAATCGCCAACTTCGTTTCCCGCCAGGCAAAGAAAGTGATCGGCATCGAATACGTGCCCGAAGCGATTGAAGACGCCAAGGTCAATTCGGCACTGAATAAGATCGAAAACACATTGTTCTATGCCGGCGATATGAAGGATATCCTGACACAGGACTTCATCAACCAACACGGCCGTCCGGATGTTATTATCACAGACCCGCCCCGTGCCGGTATGCATGACGACGTGATCAACACGATCCTCTTTGCCGAACCGGAACGTATCGTCTACGTAAGCTGCAACCCGGCGACACAGGCCCGCGACCTGAGCTTGCTCAGCGTGAAATATGCTGTCAAGAAGGTTCAGCCGGTGGATATGTTCCCACATACGCATCATGTGGAGAATGTCGTGCTGCTGGAGAAATTAAAAAGTAAGAATTAATAAGTAAGAAAGAAATGAATAAGGTTGTCCTTCTGTTTTTTGCGACGCTGTTGTTGTCGGGCTGTAATCGTGCCAGGCAGCAAGAGAAGCAGGAGGATAATGTCACGATCGACCTGCCGCAACTCAAGGCGCAGGGCGAGATAACCGCCGTCACGCTCTACAGCTCGACCTCCTATTTCCAGTACAAGATGCAGCCGATGGGTTACGAATACGAACTGATCAAGGACTTCGCCCGCTCGGAAGGCTTGAAGCTGAATATGAAAGTAGCCGAAAGCCCGGCGCGGCTGATCGAGATGCTGGAAGCAGGCGAAGCCGACGTCGTGGCTTATCCGATCCAGATCAGTAACCAGCTGAAAGACCAGGTGATCTATTGCGGCCGGGAGGAACAGGACAGCCAGGTGCTTATCCAGCGTGCCAACAAAGGCGACAAGGTGATTACCGACGTAACGGAATTGCTTGGAAAAGAGGTCTACGTGAAACCGGGGACCCGTTATTACGAACGCCTGAAGAATCTGGATGAGGAATTGGGCGGCGGTATTCATATCCACATAGTAGATGCCGACACGGTGACAGCGGAAGACCTCATCAGTATGGTTTCACAGGGAGAAATACCCTACACCGTGAGCGACGAGAATATTGCCCGCCTGAACAAGACCTATTTCTGGAACCTGAACGTCTCCTTAAAGATCAGTTTCCTGCAACGCTCTTCGTGGGTAGTTCGCAAAAGCAGTCCCAAACTGGCCAAGGCGATCGACGACTGGGCGTCCGACAAGGCGGGGACACATGTCTACAAGGCATTGATCAAACGCTACTTCGAACTCAGCAAGCAACCCATAACCGCCGAACTGCCGGAAGTCAAGAACGGCCATATCTCCCCTTACGACGACCTCTTCCGCAAACATGCCAAGAACATCGGTTGGGACTGGCAGTTGTTAGCCTCCATCGGTTACCAGGAATCCCGTTTCAATCCGGATGTCGTCTCATGGGCCGGCGCCGAAGGGTTGATGGGAATCATGCCGAACACAGCCAAGGCATTGGGCGTAACGCCTCATGAACTGAAAGAGCCGGATACCGGCATCCGTACGGGTGTGGATTGCCTGCGCCGCTTCCGCCAGGGTTTCGGGAAGGTGACAGACCCGGTCGAGAAGATCAAGTTTACGTTGGCTTCCTACAATGCCGGCATCGGGCATATCTACGACGCACAGCGGTTGGCAGAGAAGTACGGCAAGAATCCATATGTCTGGGATGACAATGTGGCCGAATATATCCGCCTGAAGAACGATCCGGAATACTACAATGATCCGGTCTGCAAGCACGGTTACCTGCGTGGCTCGGAAACCTTCAATTATGTGCGCGAGGTGATGGAACGTTACCATTATTATTTGGGCAAAACGAAGGGAAAATAAGATATCCGTATTGCTCCCAAGTAATCGTACCCGATTACACCTAACTAATCGCATCCGATTACTTACCACTAATCGCACCCGATTGCTTCTAAGTAATCGCACCCGATTAGTTCAGCCCCCGATATTCTCCTTTATCATCTCCTTTATAAGCAACATTACTTTCGGATGGCTAAGCGGAATGCCGTCCAGGATTTCCATGATCTCACCGGTGCTGACAGAGAAGTCCGCATCGTCCGACTGATATTCGAAAGAGACGTTGACCGCCGGATTGCCCGTGATCAGCATCGCAACCGTCCCCGACAGGTCGCCCCAGGGCGGACAGTCGATATTGTCCGAACGGAAACGGGCCGTTACCTCCGTCCCCTTTCCCGGCTCTGAGGTGATCGTGACAGAGCCGCCCGTCTGCTCGGCGTTCTGGATCAGGAAAGGGATGCCGAGGCCCACTTTACGCGTCGTCCGCGTGGTGTAGAACGGGTTCGTGACACGGGCCAGCGTCTCGCGGTCCATCCCGCAGCCATTGTCGGTGATGCGGATGACGATCTCGCCGTTTCCTACATATATATATAGCTTTATTTCCGAAGCGTTCGCCCGGATACTGTTCGCGGTGATATCGGTGATATGGAAAGATAGATTATTCATGCTGTCTGAATCGTGTGGCCGTTTTCCTGCCGGAAAGCCATGGCCAGATGTGAGAATGTGAGCGCATCGGCTTTCAGTAAGGCGTATTTTGTTCCGATCTGCCCGGGGTAATGCGCATCGGAGGCGGCGTAGCGGACATAGCGGCTTAGATATGTGTGGAGCGTGGCAAGCTGCTCGTATCGCCCCCGGTCGTTATACTCGATTGCATCCAGCGGCAGATAGGGATCTATAAACCCCAACTGGCTGATCAGGCTGAACGAAGGGCGTTCCACATGTGCCGCAATAAACAGCCCGCCCAGCCGCCGGACCTCCGCCGCAATCTGTTCCACACGCTGGTCGAGAGCGGAAATGAGCAGATACGGGGCTTCGCCAAGTATCTCACCCTGGCCGTTCACCCAGACCTGATCACCAAAGCGTTCGGGATCGTTCGGGACGGGCGGCAGGTGGGCATCGAGATAGTCCTGGAAGGCGGCACGGGCCTCATCGTCGGCAAAGAGGGCGACGCAATGCGCCTCCTCGCGGGTGGTGACTTCCGCTCCGGCAAAGACCGTCAATCCCCTCTCCTTTCCCAACGCCTGGATAGCGGGACATTGCAGCGTGCTGTTATGGTCCGTGATGGCGATTGCATCCAGGCCCTGCGCAAGGGCGGTGTCCACAATCCGCTCCGGACTCATCTCTAAGCTTCCGCAGGGCGAAAGACAGGTATGGATATGCAAGTCTACCCGGTATTCGTTCATGCCTTGTGCAACAGTTGATAGATTCTGCCGTTTGCCTCGAATGCGGAAAGCGTAGTTCCCAACAGCGGGACATCCTCTTCTTTCCCTTTTGCCAACGTCTCTTCGTCCGGCACAGCCCCGTTTACAATCAGGACGGCGGCGGCATCTTTCAGCGTGGCGACAGCCAGGATATTCTGGTGGGTCTGCATCGTAATCCAGAGCATTCCTTCCTCCATGTGTCCCATTACATCACTCAGCAGATCGCTGGTGTAGCCGCCGGATATCTCCGCAGCTAACCCGGCCTCGCCACAAAACACCGTCAACCTCAACTCACGTACTAAATCACTGACCTTCATATTTAGCTCCTTTCTTATAACAATCTTTATTCAGACGATCCTTCCCCCAGGTCTTTTCGATCAGGCGGAAGGCGTGTTCCTTATCTAACTTACCGTGCTTTTCCATGTTGCGCTGCATGAAGACGCAACTGCTGAACTGGGCTTCGTGGCGCACAATGTCCTCTGCCAACGCCTGGCAGTTAGGCGAACCGCAGGCGCCGCAGTCGATGCCCGGCAGGTAACACATCAGCTTGCGCACCTGCTCCATCTTGCTCAGCACTTCCTCGATATTGCCTTCGAACTTCAACTTCGGGTTAGGTTCGAGCGGACGGATCGTGATGTGTTGCTTCAGATAAGCCAACGCCTCTATCCGGTCGGAATAGATCAGCGGCGCCTTGTCGCGCTTCATCGAACGCTTCATAACCCGCTCGGCCGTCAGGAAACGGTTGGCCACGGCCAGTACGCCGCCGGCACAGCTACGGTCGCAGGCGCGAAGTTCGAGGAAGTCCACGTTGCGCACTTCGGTCGTCGTCTCCATCCGCTCCAGAAACTCGATGACATTATGAATCTCGTCGATCGCCAGGCAGCGGCCGGAGAATTGTTTGGCTTCGCCCCCGGTCTGGCTCCAGCGCATTTCCTTCTTGGTCAATGCCGGCGGAAGGACGCATTCGGGCTTATAGTCTTTCGGGCGGTTCTTGAGGATATGATATACCTTATTATATAGGGTGTCCATATTGATCACGCCTTTGATCGTGGACGAATAACCTTCCGCCCCTTTCAGCGCAGCGATCTTCGCGGCACAAGGCGTCACGTAGAAGATACCGATCTCGTCGGAGAGGAAGCCGTCTTCTTCCAATACCTTATGATAGTAAGTGGCCGTCGCGTTGACCGGCGACTTGACCAGCAGGATATTATCGACCAGCGCCGGGAAGCGCACCTGTATCAGCCGGACGATAGCCGGGCAGAAAGAACTGATCACGGGCTTTTCCTCCGCCTGCTCCATCTGCCGGAGCATCTCGCGGTGGATCATATCCGCCGTAAACTCGACCTGATAGACGTGCGTAAAGCCCAACTCGTAGAGCGCACTGAAGATTTCCTCCTCCGTCTTATATTTGGAGAACTGCCCGATAAAGACCGTCGGAACCAGTACGACACGAGCTTTATAATCGAATATCTTCTGAAAGTCGTCCTGCTCCACGTAGATCGCTTCCGTCGGACAGGCTTTCAGGCATTCGCCGCAGTCCACACACCAATCCTTGCGGATGGAGGCTTTCCCGTCGCGGATGCGGACGGCTCCCGTCGGACACTTTGTCATGCAATGGGTGCAGCCGACACAGCGCTCCTCCTCTATCTTTAATGCGTGATAAAACTTTGTCTCTTCCATGGCTTAGTTGTTTTTCATGGCGAAATAGGTCAGCATACGAACGGTCGTGCCTTTCCCTACTTTGCTTTCTATCGTTAACTCGTCTACATTCTTCTTCATATTGGGCAGTCCCATTCCGGCACCGAACCCCATTTCACGTACGGCGGGCGACGCCGTGGAATAGCCCTCCTGCATGGCCTGGTCGATATCGGGAATGCCGGGCCCTTCGTCCTGCAACAGAAGGCCGATCTTGTCTGCATCGATATCCGCCTGCACCGTCCCGCGCCAGGCGTGGGCCACGACGTTGACTTCTGCTTCGTACAAGGCGACCACCACCCGTTTGATCACGCGCGGGTCGACGGACAATTGCTTCAACACTTTCTTTATCTGGCTTGAAGCATAGCCGGCTTTCGAGAAGTTTCCTCCTTCCAGTTCAAATCTGAATTGCATATCCGCACCTCCTTCATTTTAATAGACCGGCAGAAGACCGCGACTATACAGTTCACCCACTGCGTGGTACATGGAATGGTCCGTCTCCATCAGGATCATATCGTTCTCCGCCGCCAGTTGCAGCATGTCCGATGTGATCTTCTTCCCCCGCACGAACAGGATGCAGGGAATATCCGCCATCTCTGCCGTCCGTATCGTCTGCGTATTGCACAAGCCGGTGACAAGAAGCACGTCGCTACAGTCCGTCGTCAGGACGTCACTCATCAAATCGCTGGCGAAAGCGCATTGCACCTCATAATCCTCCCGGTCGCCTCCACAGACGACTGTTGCGTCGGTAAGTGCTTTTATCTGCCGTATCTTCATACTATATAAAGGTTATATTTGCCGGGACAATGTAAGAAATAGTTATAACTTTGCAAGCGAAAAGAAGCAGAAAGTTTACATTAAAAGCGTAATAATATGGGTGTAGTAATAGGTATTGATGTGGGAGGCAGCACAACCAAGATTGTCGGGATAGAAAACAAGACCGTGAAATCGCCGATGTTCGTCAAGGCGACCGATCCGGTCACATCCCTGTTCGGCGCATTCGGCAAATACATCTACGACAACGGGATCACGCTGTCCGAAATAGAAATGGTGATGCTTACCGGCGTGGGAAGCGCCTATATAGACCAACCGCTATACGGTCTGCCGACAGCCAAGGCCGACGAGTTTATGGCGAACGGCCTCGGCGCCCGATACGCCATCCCGCAGGAGAACCTGATCGTGGTGAGCATGGGCACCGGCACTTCCTTCGTTAAGGTGGAAGGACAGCAGATCCGGCACATCGGCGGACTCGGTGTCGGCGGCGGAACCCTGCTGGGCTTGTCGCGCCTGCTCCTGAAGACACAAGACATTCATCTGATTGCCGAAATGGCGCAAAAGGGGACGTTGACCAACATCGACCTCCAGATACAAGACATCTGTAACAGGCCGCTGCCGGACCTGCCATTAGATGCCACGGCTTCCAACTTCGGAAAGGCGGACGGCAATGCGTCGCCCGAAGACATTGCTTCCGGCATTATCCACATGGTCCTGCAATCCATCGGTCAGGCAGCCTTCCTGGCGTCTCTGAACAGTTCGATAAAAGACTTCGTACTGATCGGCAACCTGACACAACTGCCCCAATGCAAGGAAGTCTTTCCGAAGATGGAAAAAATGTACGGCGTCCGTTTCCTGATCCCCAAATATTCGGAATACCGGACGGCTATAGGCGCCGCCCTGACCTATATCAACCGATCGACAATCTATCCGGTCAAGTAAAAAAACGGCTCGGCATCTGTGAAAAGTTTCACGGCAGGGAACTAAAGTTTCTTCCCGATGGAACTAAAGTTTCCCCGGCATGAAACTTTAGTTTCAAAGGTAGGGACACCTTGAAACTATTTAAGGAATTTTTAGATAGAAGCAGGGACGCCTGTAAAAATAATAGGACCCTGTTAGGTAGGGATGACAATTTATGCCTATCTTTGGTAGCATTAAACCAAATTTATAATATCATGTTTGCAAAAGAAACTTATATCGCCCGCAGGGCTAAATTGAAACAAACGATAGGTTCCGGCCTGCTGTTGTTTCTGGGTAACGACGAGTCCGGTATGAATTATGCCGATAACACATATCATTTCCGCCAGGACTCCACTTTTCTGTATTTCTTCGGACTCCCCTACGCCGGACTGTCCGCCATTATCGATATAGACAACAACCGCGAGATTATCTTCGGAGACGAGTTGACCATCGATGCAATCGTTTGGATGGGCACGCAACCGACATTGAAAGAGAAGAGCGAAGCGGCCGGTATCACCGAAGTGCGTCCGTTCAACGAAATCGAGGCCTACCTGAAGAATGCACAGCAGAAAGGCCAGCCGGTTCATTACCTGCCGACTTACCGTGCCGAGCATCAGATCAAGCTGTTCCAATGGTTAGGCGTCGTTCCGGGAGCCGAAAAGCCATCTGTTCCGTTCATCATGGGCGTTGTCAACCAGCGTAATTATAAGAGCGAAGAAGAGATTGCCGAGATTGAAAAGGCATGTATCGTGACTGCCGATATGCACCTGGCCGCCATGCGCACCGTTCGTCCGGGTATCCGCGAATGTGAAGTGGCCGCCGCTGTTGCGGAAGTGGCTTATGCCAACAACTACGAGCTCTCCTTCCCGATCATTGCCACGATCAACGGACAGACGTTGCACAACCATGACCATAGCAACAGGATCAAGAGCGGCGATATGTTGCTGCTCGACGCCGGTGCCGAAACGGAGATGGGATATGCCGGCGATATGTCGTCCACGATTCCGGCGGACTCCAAGTTTACTACCCGCCAACGCGAGATCTATGATATCCAGGTGGCATCGCATGAAGCAGCCGTTGCAGCTTTGCGTCCGGGCGTTCCTTTCGTAGATGTGTACGAACTGTCCTGCAAAGTGATTATGGAAGGCCTCAAAGACCTGGGCTTCGTAAAGGGTGACCCGATGGAAGCGGTGAAAGCCGGTGCCCATGCGATGTTCATGCCTTGTGGACTGGGCCACATGATGGGGCTGGATGTCCACGACATGGAAAACTTAGGTGAAATGTATGTCGGCTATGACGGCCAGCCCAAGAGCACGGAGTTCGGCCGCAAGTCTTTGCGCCTGGGCCGCAAGCTCGAACCGGGCTTTGTCCTGACGATCGAACCGGGTGTCTATTTCATCCCCGAACTGATGGACTTGTGGAGAAGCCAGAACAAGTTTACTGAGTTTATCAACTACGAAAAGCTGTTTACTTACAAAGACTTCGGCGGCATCCGCAACGAAGAGGACTATCTGATCACAGAGAATGGGGCCCGCCTGTTAGGTAAGAAGATTCCTATTCATGCAGAAGATGTGGAAGCGCTAAGATAAGTTTATGTATTCAGACAAGAAAAACATCCAGCAGCTCGTAGCGCTGCTCATCGAGCATAACATTAAGAAAATAGTTTTGTGTCCCGGTAGCCGCAACTCGCCTATCGTGCACACGCTTGCCAACCATCCGTTTTTCTCCTGTTATCCGGTGACGGACGAACGGAGCGCGTCGTTCTTTGCCCTCGGGTTAGCGTTGCATGGCGGACAGCCGGCGGCCATCTGTTGCACATCGGGCAGTGCGCTGCTGAACATCCATCCGGCTGTGTCGGAAGCCTTCTACCAGCAAGTGCCGCTGGTCGTAATCTCGGCTGACCGTCCCGGCGCGTGGATCGGACAGATGGACGGGCAGACGCTTCCGCAACCGGGTGTTTTCGGCTCGCTGGTCAAGAAATCCGTCAACCTGCCGGAGATACATACCGACGAAGACGAGTGGTATTGCAACCGCCTGATCAACGAAGCCTTGCTCGAACTCAACCATCACGGGAAAGGACCGGTACACATCAATGTACCGGTTTCCGAACCCCTGTTCCGTTTCACGGCAGAGGAGCTGCCCAAGGTGCGCGTCATCACCCGCTACCAGGGGCTGAATGTCTACGACCGTGAGTACGGCGGACTGATCGAACGGCTGAACAACTACAATCGCCGCATGATCATCGCCGGACAGATGAGCCTGATCTATCTCTTCGAAAAGAAAATCTCCAAACTGCTCTATAAGCATTTCGCCTGGCTGACGGAACATACCGGAAACAAGACCGTTCCGGGCATACCGGTAAAGAACTTCGACGCGGCTCTCTACGCCTTGCCGGAGGAGACGCAGGAGAAGATGATGCCCGATCTGGTGATTACCTACGGCGGACATATCGTATCGAAGCGCCTCAAGCAATTCCTCCGCAAACATCCGCCCCGCGAACACTGGCACGTCTCGCTCGACGGCGAAGTGGCGGACCTCTACGGCTCGCTGACGACGGTGATCGAGATGGACCCGTTCGAGTTCCTCGAAAAGATCGCCTATCTGTTGGAGAACCGGACGACGGAGTTCCCGCGCGTTTGGGAAAACAATACCCGAAACCTGCCGGAACCGGAGTTCGCCTATTCGGAGATGGCGGCTATCGGAGCGCTGATCAAGTCGCTCCCCACACCGGCTGCACTGCATTTGGGGAACAGTTCGACCGTACGTTATGCACAACTGTACACGCTTCCTGAGGAGATCGAAGTCTGCTGCAACCGCGGGACAAGCGGTATCGAAGGATCGCTTTCGACTGCCATCGGCTACTCTGTCTGCTCGGACAAGCTAAACTTTGTGGTGCTCGGCGACCTGAGTTTCTTCTACGACATGAACGCTCTTTGGAACGTCAACTACGGATGTAACCTGCGCATTCTCCTGCTCAACAACGGAGGGGGCGAGATATTCCAAGCCTTACCCGGTCTGAAGATGGAGGACAAGACGCACCGCTTTGTAACGGCCACGCACAAGACTTCCGCGAAAGGCTGGGCCGAAGAACGAGGCTTCGCCTACTTCCCCGTGCACAACGCCGAAGAACTGACGGAAGCCATGCCGACCTTCACACAGCCTACGCCTTACAGCCAACCGATGCTGATGGAGGTATTTACGGATGCGGCGGAAGATGTGCGGTTGCTCAAAGAGTATTATCATCAACTAAAAGGAAATAATTCATAACTCATAATTCATAATTCGTAATGAGAGAATGGACAACAATCAAAGAATATGAAGACATCCTGTTCGATTTCTACAATGGGATTGCCCGTATAACTATCAACCGTGAACGCTATCGCAATGCTTTCACTCCGACGACGACAACGGAGATGAGCGATGCTCTGTATATCTGCCGCGAACGTCCCGATATTAACGTAATCGTGCTGACAGGCGCCGGCGACACAGCCTTCTGTGCCGGAGGCGATATGAACGTGAAAGGCCACGGCGGTTATGTCGGCAAAGACGGCGTAGCCCGCCTGAACGTGCTCGATGTGCAAAAGCAGATACGCTCGATCCCGAAGCCGGTGATTGCGGCGGTAAACGGTTTTGCTATTGGAGGCGGCCATGTGCTGCACGTAGTCTGCGACCTGACGATCGCTTCCGAAAATGCGATCTTCGGGCAGACCGGACCTCGTGTGGGTAGCTTCGATGCCGGATTCGGTTCTTCTTACCTGGCCCGTATCGTCGGACAGAAGAAGGCGCGCGAAATCTGGTTCCTCTGCCGCAAATACAATGCGCAGGAAGCACTCGACATGGGATTGGTCAACAAAGTCGTACCCTTGGATAAGCTCGAAGACGAATACGTCGGCTGGGCCGAAGAGATGATGCTGCTCAGCCCGCTCGCCCTCCGCATGATCAAAGCCGGCCTCAACGCCGAACTGGACGGGCAAGCCGGAATCCAGGAGCTTGCCGGCGACGCCACCATGCTCTATTACATGACCGACGAAGCCCAGGAAGGCGGCAAAGCCTTCCTCGAGAAACGCCGTCCCCGCTTCGAGGATTATCCTAAATTTCCGTAAGCCGAATACATTATGCATTATAAATTAGAAGTCTACCCCAGAGATCTGCATTTCAAGAAACCGGCAGGCACTTCACGCGGGACTTACACGACACGGAAAAGCTGGTTCCTGATGCTAAGTTCCAAAGATGCTCCCGAACGTTGGGGATGCGGAGAGTGTGCCCCACTGCCCAACCTTAGCTGTGACGATGTTCCCGAATACGAAGAGGTACTGGCTAAAGCCTGCCAGAAGTTCACCAATACAGGCCAAATAGACATCGAATGCCTGCGTAACTATCCTTCGATCCTGTTCGGACTGGAAACAGCTTTGCTGCAATTCGAGGCGAACAGCTTTGCCTTGTGGGACACGCCTTTCTCACGGGGTGAAACGGGTATTCCTATAAACGGGCTGATCTGGATGGGAAGCTATAAGGAAATGACAGAACAAGTGGCTGAGAAGATCGAGACTGGTTACCGTTGTATCAAACTGAAGATCGGGGCAATCGACTTCGAGAAGGAACTGAATATCCTGCGTATCATCCGCGAACAGTTCTCCGCCCGCGACATCGAGCTGCGTGTCGATGCCAACGGCGCCTTCTCGCCCAACGAGGCAATGGAGAAACTGGACCGCCTGGCCAAATTCGACCTGCACTCGATCGAGCAGCCGATCCGTGCCGGACAATGGGACGATATGGCACAGTTAGCAGCCACCTCACCGATTCCGATCGCCCTCGACGAAGAGCTGATCGGCTGTAACACGCCGGAGAAGAAGAAGGAACTGCTCTCCTATATCCGTCCGCAATACATCGTCCTGAAACCCTCCCTGCACGGCGGCCTATATGGTGGAAGCGAATGGCTAAAGGAGGCGGAAGAGCAACAGATCGGCTGGTGGATTACCTCCGCACTGGAGTCGAACATCGGCTTGAACGCTATCGCACAATGGTGTGCCACGTTCAACAACCCGTTGCCACAGGGCTTAGGCACCGGGGCACTTTTCACCGACAATATCGACGCACCACTGGAGCTTCGGGACAACCGCCTCTGGTTTATCCCCGAAAGCAAATGATCAGAGACGACCTCGACCTGTTCCTGTCCGAATGGCATAACGACTCGCCCGTGCTGGAAGTGCAAACTTCCGGTTCGACGGGTACACCCAAGCGGATCACGGTTCGCAAGAAGCAGATGGAGAACAGCGCCCGCCTGACCTGTGACTACCTTGGGCTGCGGCAAGGCGACAAGGCGTTGCTTTGCATGCCTCTCCGGTATATTGCAGGCAAGATGATGGTCGTCCGCTCACTGGTTGCCGGGCTCGACCTGGTGGTGCGCGAACCCTCCGGACATCCGATGCAGGATGTAGAAACGCCGCTCCGCTTTGCCGCCATGATCCCGCTGCAAGTCTATAATACGCTACAGGTACCGGAGGAGCGGGAACGTCTCTGCCGCACCGATATCCTGATCGTAGGCGGCGGCTCCATCGACCGCGAGCTGGAAAAGGAAATACAGGCATTGCCCAACCAGGTCTATTCCACCTACGGAATGACAGAGACCCTTTCCCATATCGCCCTCCGCAGGCTGAACGGGCCGGATTCATCTCCTTATTATACGCCTTTTCCTTCCGTCAGCCTCTCACTCTCGGCGGACAATACATTGGTCATAAACGCCCCGCTTGTCACAGACGAAACACTCGTCACCAACGACGTCGCCGAACTCCTCCCCGACGGACGTTTCCGCATCCTGGGGCGGAAAGACAATATCATCAACAGCGGCGGCATAAAAATACAGATAGAAAGCGTCGAGGAGGCTCTGCGTCCCGTTATTTCTGTTAACTTTGCAATCACATCGGTCCCGGACCCGAAATTCGGAGAGGCAGTCGTCCTGCTGATCGAAGAAACAGAGCCAGCGAGGAAGTCCCTCGCCGATGCACTTGAAACAATACCCAAATACCAGCGCCCGAAACACGTCCTGCAGGTCGAAGCGATCCCCCTCACAGGCAGTGGAAAGATCGACCGGGCCACCTGCCGGAAGCTGGCTATACAATTGACAATGGATAATTGACAATGGACTATTAATAAACACTATAAAACATGAAGCACCTATCTATCTTAGCATCCGCCCTTCTCTTAGGCGCTGCGTCCACATACGGACAAGCCCAGGAGAGTTGCCGGTTTGCACCCGATCCGACTCTGCAGAAGCCGGAATTATATGCAGGCTACGACTGTGTAAGCCTGCTGGACAGTACCGCCGTGACCGTGCAGCCGACCGGCTCCGGCTCATTTGCCGTCTGTAAAATCATCAAAGTGATGAATACTTGCGGAGCCGTCGCCAACCGCATTCTCAAATACGATTACGACCCGCTGACGGCACATGCCGAGTTCCACCGCGTCACGATCTACAAAGCCAACGGCGATGTGGTTAACCTCGACATCACACAGCAACAGGATTATGCCGCCCCCGCCCGTGCCATTTACTGGGGAGCCCGCCAGATCATGATGGAAGTAGGCCGCCTCGACCCGGGCGACATCATCGACTATCAGATCGATAAGAAAGGTTTCACCTACGCCCTGCTTGCGGATGCCAGCGACGACGAGTCCCGTTTCATCCCGCCCATGCGCGGACAGTTCTACGACATCGTCCCCTTCTGGGCGACCGAACCGACCGTCCGCAAAGTATATAAGGTAAACATCCCGATGGAGAAAGAGATGCAGTTCCAGTTCTACCAGGGCGAATGCACCTCCTCCATGCGCTACGAAGACGGCCGGAAAGCCTATACCTTCGTCAGCACAGACATCATGCCTACCCGCCGCGAACCGAACATGGTCGACCTCTTCGACGCCGCACCCAAGCTGATGATGTCCTCCACCCCACGCTGGCAGGACAAATCCCTTTGGTTTAACAAGGTGAACGAAGACTACGGCAGCTTCGACGCCATTCCCGAAGCCCAGAAGAAAGTGGACGAACTGATCCGGGGCAAGAAGACCGAGATGGAAAAGATCGCCGTCCTCACCCACTGGGTCGCCGACAACATCCGCTACTCCGGCATCTCGATGGGCAAAGGCGAAGGCTATACGCTGCACAACCTCAAGATGAACTATACGGACCGTTGCGGTGTCTGCAAAGATATCGCCGGTACCCTGATCGCCTTCCTCCGCATGGCAGGCTTCGAAGCCTATCCGGCCATGACGATGGCAGGTAGCCGTGTGGAAAGTATTCCGGCCGACCACTTCAACCATTGCGTAGCCGTCGTGAAGCTATCCAGCGGAACCTATATGCCGCTCGACCCAACCTGGGTACCCTTCTGCCGCGAACTCTGGAGCAGCGCCGAACAACAGCAGAACTACCTGCCGGGCGTCCCCGAAGGTTCCGACCTCTGCCTCACCCCGGTTTCCGCTCCCGAGAACCACTACGTACGCATCAAGGCGGACAACAAGCTCGATGCCAAAGGAACGTTGACCGGACAGTTCACCATTACCGCCGAAGGACAGTCGGACAGCAACATCCGCCGTATCTTCACAGGTGGCTGGCAGACGCAGTGGCAGAGCGCATTGGAGGCACAGCTTCTCGCCGTCTCTCCCAAAGCCCGCCTGATCAGTGTTGACTATGGCAAAGACCCGAAGGACTACCAGGCCGCCCCAATCAAGATGACGTTCCGTTATGAGATCCCCGGATATGCCCTTCCCGGCGAAGGGGAAATGCTGTTCAAACCGATGGTGATGAATAATCTTTACAACCAGGTGAAAAGCTACCTCCGTATCGATACCGACCTGGAAGAACGCCAATATGGTTTCAAGGACGCCTGCTCCCGCCTGGTCGAATTGGATGAAACGATCCAGCTCCCCGCCGGATACAAGCTGGTTAGCGAGGCTAAGGAAGACAGTAAGCAAAGCAACGCCGCCGACTTCGAAGGCTATGTCCACCAGGGAGACGGTAAAGTGGTGCTCCATCAGAAGCTGGCCCTGAAGAAACGCGTTTACGAGGCCGGCGACTGGGATGGTTTCCGCAATGCCGTCAATGCGCATAAGGCGTTCGGCAATTATCTGGTGATAAAACAAGGGAACTGATTGCTTAGAAGTAATCGCACCCGATTAGTCCTAAGTAATCGCATACGATTATACCTAACCAATCGCACCCGATTACTGGTAAGTAATCGCATCCTCCCACAAAAGGGAGAATAACAGAACAAAGAAGAAAGATTATTAAAGCAATAGATTACAATGATACAGAACAAACATAAACTCGCCCTCCTCCTCTGTCTCCTGTTAGCGACAGTCACCGCGTTCGGCGCCCCGGAGGCAGAATACAAGAAGTTGGAAAAGACCTGGACGCTCCAATCCGATGGTAGCCAGGAGTTCCGTTGCAACATGGAACTGACACTCTTCACCCACACCGCCATGAACGGCACATACGGAGAGAGCTTCATCGTCTACAACCCGCAATACCAGGAGCTGAAGATTAATTCTTCATACACCCGGCAGAAAGACGGCACCGTCATCAAGACACCGGACAATGCCTTCGTGGAAGTCCTTCCCCGCAATGCTGCCGACGCTCCAGCCTATAACCACTTGAAAGAAATGGTGGTTGTCCACACCGGATTAGAGCTGGGCGCAACGATCTATCTCGACTACACGGTCACTTCCAAGCCGGGCTACCTGCCGGAGGTGGATGTGTTCGAAACCCTGCTCCAGTCCTCCCCCGTCAAGGAATACAGGCTTACGATCGTAACGCCAGCCGACAAAGAGTTAGCCTTCACATTGGCCAGCAACAAGACGAAACCGTCCGTCACGCTCTCCAACGGGATGCGTACGACAGCCTGGACATTGCGCAACCTTCCGGCTGCCTCCCGCGCGCCGTTCGTTTCGGTTGCCAATGGCGATGTGCCCTTCCTTGCCGCTACGACCTATGCGACTGAGGGCGATGCACTGGCCACCCTGTTCAAACAGTTCAACCCCGTCGGCAACATACAGCTCACAACCCTGGCCGAAAGCCTCACAGAAGGCATCACCAAGGATGAAGACAAGCTGAAAGCAATCCTCGAATACACCACCAATCACATTGCGAACAATACGCTGACGCTCGAGCAGACCGGTTACCGCCTGCGCCCCGCCTACGAAGTCGTAAACACAGCCTACGGGACAGAGGCCGAGAAAGCCAATCTGCTCGCCGGCCTGCTGGGCGGTGCAGGTTTCAAAGCCGAACCAATGGCTACCTATCAGGCACACGCCGACAAGGGCTTGGCGCTGAAAGCGATCGACCAGTTGTTTGTATCCTGCATGGTGAACGGAGACTTGTATGTATTCTCCACTTATTCCACCCGTCGCCCACAGACGGTGAACTTCGACCGGACACCGCTCTTCAGCCTGACGGACGGAAAGCCTGTCGCTATCGCTGTCCCTAAGGACTATCAGATCAAGAGCGACATCGCCCTGACATTCAAAGACGGCAAGGTGGTAACATCCATGAAAGAATCCGTAGGCAATGCACTGATGCCCTACTTCACGACAGGCAACAGCGAAAGCAACAACACGGCGCCTCTAAAGATACAGGACGGATATGCGACAATCGTATTGCCGGATGCCGCCTACGGCTTCTCACACTTGGGTTACGGATACCTGAACAGCCAGCGGAAAGAGAACCTCCTGTTGCCCCGCCAGGTAAATGAGGTTTACACCTACACCGTCGAATGTCCCGACAACATGGAGCTGCGCACCCCGGAAGCCAACCGGACGATCCGTAACGCCGCCGGTAGCCTCACCCTGTCTGTCAAGAAGAGCGGCAAGACAGCAACCGTCACCCGCAGCCTCGAACTCAGCAAACAACTCTATACTCCTGCCGAATACACCGCCCTGCGCCAGCTCCTGACGGAGTGGAGCGACGTGAATGGGAAGACGTTGTTGTTCGAGGTTCACTAATTAAATACTTAAATTACCCCAATATGAAACTACTAAATCTAACCGCCGCCCTCCTGTTGGGAGGTGCGCTGCAAGCACAAAACCCGTTGCCGGTCATCCACCCGCAACCGCAGATGGTCATGCCGTCGGTCAACCCTCTGAAAGCGCCTCACGGCTTTATCCTCTCCGGGATGAAGAACCCGGATCCGGATGCCATACGGTTGCTCAGGGAGACCCTGTCGATCACAGACGAGCCCGATGCCCTGCCTCTCGAGATCACAATAGAGGGGCAAGCACCGGAGCCGAAACGATCCGGTGCTTATCGCTTGATTATCAATCATACGGGAGTCTACATTGTCGCCCCAGACAGCCGCGGTCTCTTCTATGCCGCCCAAACCCTGAGACAATTGGTTCAGACAGATAAACAGGGAAATCAGACACTGCCGATATGCACCATCATCGACTATCCCGACGTTGCTTTCCGTGGTACCGTCGAAGGCTTCTACGGCGATCCCTGGAGCCATGCCGACCGTATCGAGCAGCTCCGCTTCTATGGCAAGATGAAGATGAACACCTACATCTACGGCCCGAAGGACGATCCTTACCACAGCTCTCCCAACTGGCGTAAGCCCTATCCGGAGAAAGAGGCCGCCCAGATCAAGGACCTGGTCAAGGAAGCTGCCGCCAACAAAGTGGACTTCGTATGGGCCATCCATCCGGGACTGGATATCCGGTGGACGGACGAAGACCGGATGAACGTCCTGAATAAGTTCGGCATGATGTACGACCTCGGTGTCCGCTCCTTTGCCGTCTTCTTCGACGACATATCGGGCGAAGGAGCCAAGGCCGACAAGCAAGCCGACTTGCTCAACTTCCTGCAGAAAGAGTTCATTGAGAAGAAGGAAGGGGTAAGCCCCCTTATCATGTGCCCGACGGAATACAACCGTGCCTGGGCTGGAAGCGACTACCTGGACGTACTGGGCCGGACGCTCGACCCCGCCATCCATGTGATGTGGACAGGCAACAGCGTCATCCACGACATCACCCTCGAAGGGCAGGAATGGGTGAACAAGCGCATCCAGCGCCCGTCATACGTGTGGTGGAACTTCCCGGTGAGCGACTACTGCCGCGACCACCTGCTGATGGGACCTTCATACGGACTTGACCCGGAAGCCGTACACGCCATGTCGGGCTTCGTTGCCAACCCGATGGAACGGGCAGAAGCCTCGAAGGTGGCCCTTTTCGGTGTGGCCGACTATGCCTGGAACATGAAAGCCTACAATCCGGAGAGCAACTTCATCGATGCTTGTCGCTTCATCCTGCCCGAAGCACCGAAAGCCTTCCGCACCTTCTGTGAGAACAACTGCGACCCGGGGCCTAACGGGCACCGCTATCGCCGGGATGAATCCGTCCGCTATGCCGGAGATGCCGAAACATTCCTCCGCGACTTCCGCCGGCACAGCTATAATACAGAAGCCGCCGACCGGATGAACCAGCTGTTTGCCGAGATCACTGCCGCCCCTGCCGCTATCGAAACAAGCAGCAACAAGGCGCTGATAGATGAGATAAAACCCTGGCTGATGCAATTCCATTTGTTAGGTAAGGCCGGCCAGACCGCTCTTTCCGTTGCCTCGGCCGGACAAGGTGAAGATCGTGCCGCCACCTGGCAGACGTATCTCTCCCTCACCTCCCTGCTCGACAGTATGCGTACAATCGACCGGACATACAATCAGAACCCCTATCAAAAGGGAGTGAAGACTGGCTCACGTGTCCTGACCCCGTTTGTACAGGAAATCTATTTGCAGACAGGCCGTGACCTGCTGTTCCCCGATCAGGTAGACCAGGCCGCAGCGCAAATGAGCAAAGCCTCCATCCTGACGGATATCGAACAGCTGAAATACCAGCCGTTGAAAGAGAGTGCAGACCAGATCGGCTACAACCGCCTGAACGAAGTACTTCGCATCGAGCCGGGACAATCCTTCGGCCTTGCCTGGGAATTGCAGAAGGAGGCGACCTCATTCAGCTTTAGCCTGCCGAAGAGTGAGAATAGCGGACGCCTATTCGAATGGTCCGCCGACGGAAAGACATGGACAGCTATCACCAGCATTCCTGCCGACCAACCCCGTTTCAAGTTGGAGCAGATCGCACCGGAAGCCCGCTACATCCGTATGCGTAACACGACGGACAAGCAGATGCAAATCTATCTCTACGACTTTACAGTGACGACGAAGGAAGATATGTCCATCGATCCTGCCCGCTTGATGTACGACAAGAACCTGGAGTCAGCCAATACACTGCCGGCCGGTTCACGTATTGCTATCGACAATGGCAAAGGCGGTTCACTCGAACTCTACCTGTCCGGCTCATCATGCAGCCGTGTCGTAGTGGAAGGGACTCCGCTGAAAGGGAAAACCAAACAGGTTCTCTATTCCGGCCCGGCCGGTTACATCAAACTGGACAAGGAAGCATTGGAGAAGGTAAAGAAAGTAGAATTATGTAATGAGGGACCGGACGACGTCCGCATACATGAGGTTATTTAATTAATAAACTGGACGCAGATAACGCAGAAGACGCAGAGGAACGCAGATATTATTATTTGGAATAAAATAAGTCTGCGTTCCTCTGCGTTATCTGTGTCCAGTAAATACCGACTTTTGATACCCCCTCCTTATCATTCATCCATCGGGAACTGTACCCCCCACTCCGACCTGAGGTCGTCCAGCATCCGCATGACACGCAAGGTTTCGCTATGTGGCATATAAGGTGTTTCGATCTTTCCCTCACGGATGGCATCGATCGATGCCTGCACCTGATATTCGAAGCCTGTTATCTGCGGCGGACAAGTATAGCGGGCCACCTCCTCATGATTGATCGAATAAACGACCGCCTGTTGCGGGTTATTTATATTATCGACAATGATGTAGCCATTATCCCCGGAGATTACCCCCTGCCGGTCATTCGCACAGAAAGCAGTCATTTGCAGGACAGCCATCCGGTGGTTCTTATAGACAAACGTAATACTGTTCTGCAAATCCACGCCCGTCTCCCCTTTCACACAAGCCGAGGTAATCCCCGTAATCTCCGTACCAAAGAGCATCATGGCAAAATTGATCGGATAGACACCGATGTCCAGCAAAGCGCCCCCACACAGGTCCGGCCTGGCAATGCGTTCCTTCTCTGCAATCGGATAGCCAATGTTGGCAGTCAGCATCATCACCCGTCCGATCGTCCCGTTGTCCACTAACTCGCGAAGCGTCGCGGAGAAAGGCATATAACGCGTCCAGATCGCCTCCGTCAGGAACACCTGTTTCTCTTCCGATAGCCGGATCAGTAACTCCGCTTCCCGGGCATTAGCTGTAAAAGCTTTCTCCAACAAAACAGGTTTGCCCTTCCCGATGCACATCCGGGCATGCTCGAAATGGAAGGAATGGGGAGTGGCGATATAAATCAACTGTACTTCCGGATCATCCGCCAGTTCTTCATACGACCCGTAAGCCCGCGTAAAACCCCATTCACGTGCGAAACTTTCGGCATTCCCGAAGTTACGTGAGGCTACGGCATACGGTTCTACCCCTTCCATATCGCGCAATGTATGCGCCATTTTACGGGCAATATGCCCGGCTCCAATTATTCCGACTTTAAAGTTTTCCATAACATACTATTCATTTATTAGTCGGTAAATATACGAAATAATTGCTGATCTATTCCATGATGACCACCACCGGATTATCCTCCTCGCCTACTTTCTTCAGGGCGGAAACTGCGGCAGGGAGATCGGTTTTGCCGGCATTGTCCTCAAACCACTGGACCACCTCTTCAGAGGGGAGCACGGCGGCAAATTCACCGGCGGAAGAGATAGAGATCGGTTGCAGGGGAAGGAAACCGTTCATGTCATCGGTTATCTTTTCTTCGAAAGGATATACTTTTACCGTCCCGTCCGCCTTCCGGTAAAGGGCATTATAGGTTTTACTATTGTCAGTATAGACATTCGTCAGGAAGCGGAACAAGATAACGTCCTCGTTCTCCATGAATTTCCCCGGATAGATTGCATCTTTCTTGTCGTCAAAACGATCATCATAGTCCCAACGATGTGTGCCGAAGTCCAGTACACGCACCGGCTGCAAATCCTTGTCCGCTGAAACCTGGTAGATCGTATCGTTAAATGCCTGCCTGAAATAAAAATCCTCATCGTTATGCCAGAAACAACCGTTGCCAAGCGACGTGATAGAAGAACGGTTGTCTTTATATTTTATGATAAGTACCCCGTCTCCCCCGTCCCTCCGAACGGAAAGCATTGCTATTTCATCAACGGCGACAGCCTTTTCGCCTTTGCTGTCTATCGGCAACCATTGTTCGCGGACAATTTCATCGCCACGAAACAGGGCGAGGCGTGCCGGCACACTGTCGGTAGCCGAATAATAGCCTACGGTAAGGTCCGCATCCAGATTATCAAAAGAAGCAACTGCCGGAAATTCAGGAGCGGCAATCGGCGGGGTCCAGATATGGTCAAAGCTGCCATCTGCCCGATAGACCACCATTTTCCCGTTCCAACCGGAGAAATTGAGTTTGTTTGCATTCGGATTCAGCCATACCCCATGTGACGTCGAATAGCCTTCGGGATCTTCACCCACATGGCCGATATTACGGATGAATCGCCCGGTCTGTTTGTCGAACAACTGGCAAAGCTTACGCCCGGAGGTCACCACGATCCAGTCATTCAGAACAGTTACCCAAGCCCCCGGCCCCACAAGCGCGCTGTCTGTCGTCTCCAACGGGACATAGCGTATCTTCTTGAAACAGTCCGACGTTTTCAACTCCGCCTGCTGGTCGAAAGCGGCTCCCAAAGGGATTACCTCCAACTGTCCACTCTCCGTTTTATCCCCGCTGCAAGCGCCCAGGAAAAGGCAAGCCGCGAGGGTCGCCTGATACAGATAACTCTTATTCATTTTCTTTCTTCAAGGTTATTTCCATTATACTTCTATTCGCATATTTGTCCCCGTATTTCTCTGCCGCTGATTTCTTGGGCAGCATAGTCAGCGACTGAACCCTTGTCTCATCAAGTTCGGAGAGCTTATCGTAAGGATATTCCTTACCGTCGATAAAGAGAACCGGGTCCGGCTCCGGATGTGAACCGGGACGGGGAGCGGGACGCATTTTGATACCTTCCAGCTTACGGAACTTAAAATTTCCTATCGTACCGCGAAGCGTACCTTCCGGCTGAAGATCGGGTCTTATTTTCGTCGTCACGAGGATCACGCCGTGCTCTCCTTTCTTCCCGTAAAGCTCAATGCTTTTCATATCTTTCAGGACAGAAATGCTGCTGATCGTAGACGGATCGAGCGTATTCGCATCGAAATCCGGCTTCTCCACGCCGTCAATGATGAAGAGCGGACGGGGGACCAGTGAGTCTGCTACTACAACGTTCGTCGGCATATCGCCATAACCCACTACACGGACGGTGTCTTGCGGTACTGCCTGTTCCTGCGCCTGACGCGGGATCGCAGAAGCACGAACGGTGTTTACCGAAACAGGCCTGTTCTCCTGCGGCCCCGCGTCGAGCGCGGGGACTGGTTTCGCTTTCGCTATCGGAGCAGCGTCTATAACAGGAACAGCTTCCATAACAGGATCGGCCTCCGCAACAGGAAGAAATTCCGGGACGTTGACCGCTGAGATCTTTTCTAAAGAGCGCGAGATTTCCGGACGGGCAAACGCCACTACCGCAACAGCGGCAAGGGGCAGGACGTAAAGGAACTTCAACCGTGCCCAGGGATTTGATTTTTGTTTTAGCATCATAGTAATTCGCTTTTTAAGTTTACTGTGGTTAAAGCTGTTGGCCATAGAGGTGAAACGCTGTGTGCCGACCGCTTTTTTGATTAATAACATCTGATAATGTCGCGCATCCACACCATGTCGGATCACGCTTTCGTCCGCCTCGAACTCATGCACGTTCTGCAACTCCTGTTTCAGTAGCCAGGCGGCAGGGTTGAACCAGTGCAGGACGACACATACGCCGGCGAGCCACATATCCAACGAATGCCACGCCTCGATATGCGCCTGTTCGTGCGTCAGAATCTCCGTCCCACTCTCTTCCATATCGATGCGCGAGATGACGATGTAGCGCATCCAACTGAAAGGGCTGACCGGCCGATCGACCACAACAAGCCGCACGCCGCTATCCAGAACCGTCACTTCGCCCGAACGGATCAGACGCACAATCTGCCCGACGGAATAGAGAAAACGCCCTGCAAAAAACAGGCAACCGCCCACATAGATTACAAACAAGGCCGTCAGCCAGAGCGTCATGTCACTTGCCGGTGCCGTTGTCTCCTCAACCGGTGCGGCGGCCATCAACAGGAGCCGCTCGATGTCAAGCATCGTGCGCTGCACAGCCACCGGCTCGTCCGTCACCAGACGGATAAAGGGAATAGCAACGGAAAAGACAATCACGCCCAACAGCGCCATCCGGTTGAACCGATGGAACGTGTCTCGACTCAGCAGCAGGCGGTAAAAAAGATAGAACGCCGCCAGACAGCAGGTCGACTTCAACAGAAAGACTAAAAATGTACCCATACGTGCGTCGTTTTATTGGTTACCCTTCTCCACTTCGTCGATCAGCTTCCGGAGCTCGTCCACCGAAATCTCCTCCTCCCGGACAAGCGACGAGATGACGCCGAGATAGGAATTGTTGAAATATTTGGCAATGACGTTTTTCAACGTGCCCCGGCTGTAGTCCGCTTCCGAGACGGCAGCGTAGTACTGGTAGGTGTTACCATAGGTATTATGTGCCAGGAATCCTTTCTCTTCCAGGCCGCGCACAATGGTCGACAGGGTATTGAAATGCGGCTTCGGTTCACCGTAAAATTCGAGCAGTTGTTTCACAAACAACGGGCCTTCTGTCCAGAAATAGCCCATGATCTCTTCTTCTCTTGCAGTCAGTCGTTTCATGATATTTTAATTCTTTCAGGCAAATAAACTAAATATTTTAGTTTGCAAACTAATTTATTTAGTTAATAAACTAAAAGAATACGTTTATGTCCTCTTCTTACGATTGTTTTATCGGAATCCTGCCATAATAACACAGGGCTGAAGGATTGAATACTAACGACAGACTACTTACAAGGGGTTACTTATATCGTTAAAAAAGAAGAAAGGCTTCGCTCCGGAATAATCCGGATGGCGAAGCCTCTCTCTTTAACTTTTAATTTTCAACTTTCAACTGTTCTCATCGTTTCGGTATATCCACCGACGTCTCCTGTTCGCCCAAGAGATTGCGGGAGAAGTAGTCGACCATGCGCCAGTAGAAATATTCGTCCATATCGCCGAAGCCGTGACGCTGTTGCGGGAGCATGAGCATGTCGAAGCGTTTGCCGGCACGGATCAGGGCGTCTACCACGCGGAGAGTGTTACCCGGATGGACGTTGTTGTCGATGTCACCGTGGACGAGCATCAGGTGGCCTTTCAGCTGTCCGGCGATCTCTTCGTTCGTGCGGATGTTGTAGACAAAGGTCGTATCGCCCTTTTCACTGACCACCTCTTTCACGCCGTGGTGCGTCTCGCTCCACCAACGGTTGTAGATGCGGTTGTCGTGGTTACCGGCACAGGAAACGGCAGCTTTGAAGAAGTCCGGATATTGCAGGATAGCTGCGGTGGACATGAAGCCACCACCCGAATGGCCGTGGATACCGACACGGTTGATGTCGATAAACTTGCAACGGTCTGCCAACTGGATGATAGCTGCCTTCTGGTCTGCCAAGCCGTAGTCGCGCAGGTTGCCGTAACCAAAGTTATGATACCATTTCGAACGGCTCGGATGTCCGCCACGGTTACCGACAGTAACTACGATGAATCCGGCCTGTGCCAGACGGTCCGTACGAACGCCCATGCGGCTGAACGGATAAACGGTTGCTTCCACCTGTGGACCGGGATAAACATAGTCGATGATCGGATACGTCCGTGTCGAATCGAAGTCGAACGGTTTATACATCACGCCGTAGAGGTCGGTCACACCGTCTGCCGCCTTCACCTTGAAGGGTTCGGGGAACTGGTAGCCGGCAGCCAGCAGTTGTGAGAAATCGCTTTCTTCGAGTGACATCAGTTTGCGACCGCTCGCGTCCATCAAGTCCGTACGCGGGATGGTGTTGACGCGCGAGTAGTTGTTGACCACGAACGCTGCATTGTCGTCCATGCTCGCGATATGGAAGTAATCACCGGGCGTTATCATTTGTAAGCCGCTTCCGTCGAGGTTGGCACGATAGAGGTGTTCGTAGTAGGGATTCTCATCCTTTTCTTTTCCGTTAGCCAAGAAGTAAACGACGCGCTTGGCTTCGTCGACCTTCACGATCTGGTCTACATGCCAGGGACCACGTGTGATGCGGTTCTTCAGATTGCCTTCGCCGTCATAAAGATACAAGTGGGCCCAACCGTCGCGTTCGCTCCATTGAATCAGTTCCTTGCCATTTGCGAGGGCGGCCAGCGGACGTACTTCCTGATAGGTATTCATCCGTTCTTCGATAATCGGGCGAATCGAATCCTGCCCGATGGTATAGGAACAAATGTCGATACGGTGCAAGTCACGGCTCGAACGGGTGACGAAGAAGCGGTTGTTGTCGCCTAACCATACGCTTGCCACCTCTTTACGGTCGCGGTCTCTCTGTTGCCACGGCCGACGTGCCACACGCAAGGTCTGGTCCTTGAAAGCGGAGGTACGAATCTCCTTATGGCTGTTATCGTTCATATCGAAAAGGAAAAGATGATATTGGGGAGCTTCCTTTTCACCGGGCATCTGGTATTTGTATGTTTCCAGCGTCGGACGGGGCGAAGCCATGGAGTTGATCACCCACAGATCTTTCACCTCGCGCTCGTCTTCCACCGTAATGGCGAAGTAGCGGGAGTCGGGCGACCATACGCCCCAGACGCCTTTCCGTTTGCCATTGCAAAGCGTGTCGGTGTTGAGCAGGCTGTAAGGCTGGCCGAAACCGAAATCCTTCACGCCGAAGGTGGTAAGTTGGATGTCCGCCACAGTACTGTCTTTATCGTCTTTTTTCAGTTTCTCGTAGTCTTCGCGGGTCATGCGGTAGAGATTCTGGTCCTTGGCATAGACAACCGTCTTGCCGTCGGGTGAGAAAGAGGCCCAGTCGGGATATTCGGTCTCCTTTTTCTTATCCTCGAGCCAGGTCAGCTTGCGTGTCGGATAGTCGTAGGAGAAGAAGAAAAGCTCTTTCTTGTTTTTCGGTTCTTTCTTGTCGGTCGTATCTTTCTTGGCATCCTGCGAAGAGACGATGTGGAAGGTGAAGGTGCGGCCGTCTTCCTGCGCTTCCAACTTCTGGATAGGCAGTTGCTGGGCGGTGAATGGGTCTTTCACGATTTCCGTAATTTGGGCTGCCACGTCGTCGAGGTCGAACAGCGGCCGTTTGGTCTTTGCCACCGGATCGACAACATACCAGACTTTTCCTTCACTTGTTTTATATTCGTACCAGAAACAGTTTCCTTTCTGGAACCAGTGCGGATCGACCGTGGTAGAGAACAGCATTGTGTTCAATTTCTCTTTAGTAAAGCGCTCCGCCTGCACATAACCCGGCAAACGTTCTGCCTCCTGAGCCTGTGCCCCTGCCCCGTGCAGCATCCCCGCACAAAGCATAATCAATAGTAAATGTTTTTTCATCTAACGTTGTTTTTTAAGAAAACAAATCCCTTACCCGGAGAACCGGATAAGGGATTCTGTTTATACATTCGTTTTTAAACCGGAAGAGTTCCGCCGATCAGGATAACAACCAGCAAAGCCAAGATTGCATACAATTCAGGGAATACGGCCATAACCATAGTTGCACCGAACACATTGTGTCCTGCACCTACGCCGGCAATACCGTTCGCACAAACTTCTGCCTGACGGATAGAAGAGAACAAACCGGCAAATCCTAACACCAGACCTGCACCGAAAATAGCAGTCGCATTCAACATCGTAATACTGTCAACCAGGAATTTCTGCATCATGAAGTAACCGACGAATCCGTACAAACCCTGTGATGAAGGCAATGCACTCAGGGCGATATACGTACCTAACGCATCCGGATTTTTCTTCATTGCTCCGACTACGGCGTTACCCGCAATCGTCACACCATAACTACTACCGATGAAAGTCAGACCTGTCATCAACGCGATTCCAATGTAAGCTAATAAAATTGGTTCCATAATGATAATTGTTTTAATTTATTCTTTTGTTATTATTTAATTACTTTTTACCAGGGAGCGACTCCCTGTTTGTTATGCTTTCTTGAACGGTTTGTATTCTTTTCCACCGCCTTCAAACTCAGCATTCTTATAATACTCTACGAAGATAAGACGCAACGGATGGACAAGCGAACTGATCGTACAAAGTCCGATGTTGATCGAATGGCCTATCAGCAGGATAATCAGCATAGAGACCGCACGCAGCACGACATTCATACCTTCCGTCATATCCACAGCTAACGAGTTGAACACACCGCCCAGGATAGCGCCTGTCAGACCGATCGCGAACAGACGGATATACGACAGCGTATCCCCCAACAGCCCGGAAGCCATATTATAGGTGTTCCAAAGCCCCGTCCCGAAATTCATAAAGATATTCTTGCCCGGCGAATTGTAGAGGTAAGCCACAACCAGGCCGACAACCGCAATACCGACAAAGACACTCTGAACCGTTTCAGGCAGGTGCATATTCAACATCGGCAATCCGAAAGCTAACGCCAGGAAAGTGATGACCAGCACCCATGCAAAAGGCGCAATACTGTATTTGAACCCCTTCTGCGCTTTCGTCTTGAAGGCAGCCACCGTCTTTCCGAAGATAATCTGGACCAGACCGATGACGATAGAGAAAGTCATCAGGTTGTCACTGCTCACAAAGTAGTCTTTCATCTTCGAGAACGCCGGAACATCCGCCAACGCGATACCGAAGAACGAACCCGTACACGTTCCAACAATCAGGGCGGCAAGGCCGAGATACTGGAACAGGGTCAAGTAAGGCTTGAAATCCGGATTCACCTTCCGTTTGAGG
This sequence comes from Parabacteroides sp. AF17-28, assembly GCF_003479205.1. NCBI lineage: Bacteria > Pseudomonadati > Bacteroidota > Bacteroidia > Bacteroidales > Tannerellaceae > Parabacteroides > Parabacteroides sp. AF17-28. The sequence goes on from NZ_QUGV01000004.1 coordinate 243,546, forward strand.
AACGTACAGACCAGCATCACCAGCAACCCATATCCGCCGTCTCCGAAACAAAGCCCGAAGAAAAGCATGAAGAACGGGGCAAACAGCGGGGTCGGGTCAAACTCTGTATAGTTCGGAAGCGAGAACATCTTCGTGATCGGTTCGTATAGCTTGCTGAACTTGTTATTCTTTAGTTTGATCGGCACCTTATCTCCCTCTTCTATCGCCATCGGCTGGAAATAATAACCGTCTTTTTCAAGCGCTTCTTCCATTGCCGGAGCATCTTCGGTCGGGACAAATCCTTCCAGAATCATCAGCTTGTCGCCTGCCTCACGGCCGGTCTGCACCAACGTGTTAGAGAGGTTGAATTCGTTCTGGATGTTTTTGTCCAGTTCGATCAGCGTGTTATATTGCTTGGCTGCAAACTCCTTCGTGCGGGTATCCAGAGACTTGAAGTTCTCCATCAGCTGCTCGTAGGCTGCGTGCAACTTGGCCAATCCGCGGTCCGGCATCTTCGGACGTTCGGCATCGATCTCGATCGGAGTGCCGGTCTTCGTCACAGTCACGAAATAGGTCACCGACTGGAAGTTGTTCACCAGAAAGGCGTTGTACTCATCCCCCCACTTCGGTTCGTATTTGGATGTCGGGCAACTGAAGAATGTCACGTCATATCCCGCTCTCTTCAGGCGGTTGATATTGGCATAACTGAATTCGCCCCATATATCCATATAGGCGATATCCTTTTCCAGCGAAGCCCGTGCCGCCTGTAGCTGTACTTTCTGCTCCTGCAGTTCTTCGAGCTTATCGACCAGCTTCAGACCGTCTGCCTTCGGCAGCTCGCGAGCCGGTGCCAACACAGTGTCTTTCGACTGTTCGTTCAGGGCCTTGCAGAAGCGGATTGCCTGGTTGACGCGTTTACGTTCGGCCAGCAAGGCTTGCAGTTCCGCATTGTCCAGAATCGAATTCGTCTCCTTCACGTGCAAGACACCCAAGTCCCGGAGAGTCGCAAGGAATGCATCATATTCTCTATGATATACCATAAAGGCATATTTACTCATCTTTACTATCATGCTCCAGCCTCCTCTATTTCTTCTTTTGCTTTACGCTTTTCCTGATTAGCCCGCATGATCTTCTGTGACGACTTGGAAAGACTTTCTTCGTCTTCCATGAATCGTTTCACTTTGCGGATCGCATCCTTATAGCCCGGAATCTGTACCTTCTCGAAAAGGTTCACCTTCTGAGTGGTCTTTTTCCGCGCATGCTCCAATAACTCCAGCTTCATACCCGAGAACTCGGCTTCGATACCGGTACGCGCCAGCTTTTTCAGCAGCTCGATACCGTCGGTAAACCAGGCAGGGGCATTGAACAGGCTATAGCGGCCGATCTCGAATTGGATCTCGTCCAATACAGGAACGACCACACCGGCAATCTTCTTCGTGGAGAGCGAAACATCCTTGACTGCGATCAGTTCGGGATTGAACTCGTTCCACAAAGCGACCATGTTTTCGTAGCTCTGTATCTCCTGTTCCAGCTGAAGTTCCAATTTCGTCACTTCATCCTTGGTCCGCTTCACTTCGATACGCAGTGCGCTTTCCTTGCTCTTGATCGTCGGCAGGGAACGCTCGCGCATCTTCAGCTGCTTTTCCAATTGCTGAAGGGAGGTTTTATTATATTGAAACTTTATTGCCATAATTATCTATATTATTTCCATAACCATGCATACTAAATTCCTTGGGCATGCATTTCCATTTTCATGGGCATGGATTTATTTTTTCCAGTATTTGTCTACCAACGCCTGTTTGATATTCACTTCGGCAGGCTGGAAGTATTCACCGAACAGATTCCAAGCCACGTCGAGCATCTCGGTCGTATCGAGGTTGACATCGATTGCCAACAACTTGCTTGAATAGTCTTTTGCGAAAGCCAGCGTACGGTTGTCGTAGTCCGTCAGGTCGAAACCGTTCTCCATCTTCGTCTTTGCATTGGCGGCATCGGCATACAGACGGACGGCGGCATTCATCACCTGCGGATGGTCTTCGCGCGTCTTCTTTCCGGTTACCAGCTGTTTCAGACGGGAGAGGCTTCGGAACGGGTCGACGATAACTTTACCCACATCACTGTCCTTACGCAGGTACAACTGACCTTCGGTGATGTAACCCGTGTTATCAGGCACGGCATGCGTGATATCGCCACCGGACAGAGTCGTCACGGCAATAATCGTGATAGAACCGCCGGCAGGGAACTGCACGGCCTTTTCGTATATCTTCGCCAAATCCGAATACAAGGAACCCGGCATGGAGTCCTTCGACGGAATCTGGTCCATACGGTTGGACACGATTGCCAGGGCATCCGCATAGTTCGTCATATCGGTCAGCAGCACCAGCACTTTTTCATTCTTCTGGACAGCGAAATATTCAGCCGCACAAAGTGCCATATCCGGGATCAGGATACGTTCAACAGACGGGTCTTCCGTCGTATTGATAAAGCTGACGATACGGTCCAGCGCACCGGCATTGCTAAATGTATTCTTAAAGAACAGGTAGTCGTCATTCGTCATACCCATACCGCCCAGGATAATCTTATCCGACTGGGCACGCAAGGCTACCATTGCCATTACCTGGTTGAACGGCTGGTCAGGGTCGGCGAAGAACGGAATCTTCTGTCCCGTCACTAACGTATTGTTCAAGTCGATACCGGCAATACCCGTAGCGATCAGCTCGGAAGGCTGCTGACGGCGAACCGGGTTCACAGACGGACCGCCGATTTCCACATCTTTACCTTCTGGAATGGGACCGCCATCGATCGGATCACCGTATGCATTGAAGAAACGGCCGGCCAACTGGTCGCCCACCTTCAACGAAGGCGCCTTTCCCATGAAAACGACTTCAGCATTCGTACGGATACCTTCCGTACCTGAGAAAACCTGCAAGGTCACTTCGTCGCCGATAATCTTTACCACCTGAGCCAGCTTGCCGTCGACAGAGGCCAGCTCGTCATACCCTACTCCTGTTGCTTTCAACGAACAGGTCGCTTTTGTAATCTGGGTAATCTTCGTATATATCTTTTGAAATGCTTTTGTTGCCATACGCTTCTATTATTTATCTGCGCGCTCTGCAAGCAGTGCGTCAAGTTGATCGTTGAACTTCTTGAACTGTTCGCTCTCGTACTCGGAGTAGTTCATCTGCTTAAAGATGTTGATCATCTGCTTAAAGTAGTCCATTACTTCGAGGAAAGTATCGAACTTAAACTCGGTATGGCAGATCTTCACAACCTTATCCAGCATAAACTCCTGGCGGGCCAGCGACGTCACCGCATCGATCGCATCGAAGGCATCCTGTTGCAGGATCACGAAGTCGATCAGCTCAGACTTCCAGAACGTCACGTGGTATTCCACAGGCACACCGTCGTCACCGAGGATGTTGATCTGTTCGGAAATTTCCTTACCGCGCAACATACGGGTCTTGATCTCGTTCACCTTGTCGATCCAGGTCGGAGAGATATGCTTGGCGATGTATTCCTGAAATTCGGGATATTCCAGATATTTGGAATAACTGTCGATCGGGTTTACAGCCGGATAACGTTTGCGGTCGGCACGTTCCTGCTCCAGGGCATAGAAACAGCGGGCCACCTTCTTCGTATTTTCCGTCACAGGCTCTTTCAGGTTACCACCGGCCGGGGATACCGTACCGATAAAGGTCACGGAACCTGTCTGTCCGTTATTCAGATGTACATAACCGGCACGCGCATAAAAGTTAGCCACGATTGCCGACAAGTCCATCGGGAACGCATCCGGTCCGGGAAGTTCTTCCAGACGGTTGGACATCTCACGCAATGCCTGTGCCCAACGGGAAGTAGAGTCGGCCATCAGCAACACCTTCAACCCCATGCTGCGGTAGTATTCGGCAATGGTCATCGCCGTATAAACGGAAGCCTCACGGGCAGCCACCGGCATGTTTGACGTATTGGCAATAATAATGGTACGTTCCATCAGCTTACGGCCCGTATGCGGGTCGACCAGTTCGGGAAACTCGGTAAAGATTTCCACAACCTCGTTCGCACGTTCACCGCAGGCAGCGATAATCACGATGTCGGCTTCCGCCTGTTTGGAGATCGCATGTTGGAGCACGGTCTTTCCCGTACCGAACGGCCCGGGGATAAACCCTGTACCGCCTTCCACGATCGGATTCACCGTGTCGATCGTACGGACACCGGTTTCGAGCAGCTTATAAGGACGCGGTTTTTCCTTGTAGCAAGTGATGGCGCGTTTTACCGGCCAACGCTGTATCATGGTCACTTCCACATCTTTCCCGGCTTCGTCCGTCAGGACGGCGATCACCTCATTGATGGTATATTGTCCTGCTTCTTTCAGGCTCTTGATCGTATATTCACCTTTAAAGGTAAAGGGGACCATGATCTTATGCGGCTGGAAGTTTTCGTCCACTTCGCCCAGCCAGTCACCGGCCGCCACCTTGTCACCCGCTTTGGCAAGCGGCTTGAAATCCCACAGTTTGTCGTTATCCAACGGGAAGGTATATTCTCCGCGTCTCAGGAAAACACCCTCCATTTTATCGAGGTCGTTCTGCAAACCGTCGTAGTTGCGCGACAACATACCCGGTCCTAACGTTACCTCCAACATATGTCCTTCAAACTCGGCTTCGTCGCCCACCCGCATACCGCGCGTGCTCTCAAAGACCTGTACAAAAGCATTCTTACCTATTACCTTAATAACTTCCGCCATCAGCTTGACGCCTCCTACGGAAATGTAACAGATTTCATTCTGGGAAACCGGTCCGTCCACCTCTACAGTCACAAGGTTGGAAACGATTCCTTTTACAATTCCTTTCGTAGCCATAATTTATTTATCATTGTTTCTTTTAAATTCTTCCAGGGCATTCTCGCTGCCTTTCTTCATTGCTCCCACTATCTCGCGGAATGTTTTCTCGCCTGTCCCCTTATCCAGTGTCACCCAACGCTCGATCATCTCCAGTTTCAGCAGGTATGCAAATACACTCTCTATATCGAACGGTTTAAAGAACGTATGTTCCTCGAGCCATTCCCACTTCAGCAGGTCCACTTTCTTTTCGCGTACCATCAGATCGGTTTCTTCGGCGATGCGCTGCAAATCGGGCAAATAGTCCACCGTATCCCCCAGTCCGAAATCGCGGGCATTGGACGTACGGAGCGCCTGTGCCACTTCATTGTCTCCAACGATGTATTCGGCTTTATCAAGACCATGTTTACGGCAGGTTATTGCGGTAAGCATGTTGTTGATGTTCAGGTTCAGTTCGAACCAGTCTGCAACAAACTTGTTATGATTTTTCATCGCATACGCATAATAGAGTGTGGCCAGGCGGTCTTCCCATGGAACATCCTGCTTGTCCTCTTTCCCTTCACTTTCGAGATACAGTTTGAAGAACTCCTTAAAATAAGGAGGCATCCGGTCGTTCTTGGGTGGCTTTTCTTCTTCCTTCAACGCTTTGAGCAAAGCATTAAATTCGTCATACGTGATACATCCCCGCGGGTCCGGATCGGAATCCGGCTGTTTGGCTTGAGCGATCAGGTTCTTATTATCGAATTTGAGGAAGAACAGATCGATCAGCTTCTTATCGGCTTTCGTCAGTACGCCGTCCAATTCCTGCCTGAAGTCACAGACGGAATAGGTCAGTTTACTATCGTCGAGCGCGATATTGGGGAGTCCTGCAATCAAGCAATAATACTTACCCATATCAGAACAGCATTTCTACCAACCCGGGACGAAGGAATTCTTTGAAGAAGGCGACAAACTCGTCTTCCCCGAAACTTACTTTATAGGAACCGTCAGCCGGAACAATCGTGAAAGAGGCGTCATGCCCGCTTACTTTCTCGATCTTCACGCCGCCATCCAACAGACTCTTGGCGTTGGCGGTAAAATATTTGGTGAGTGCATCGGCTTCGGCAGTCTGGATCGTGATCGCTTCCTTCTTTGCCCATTCCTTTGCCATTTCAAGAATCACTTTCTGCATGAACGCAGTGTCAGAAACGATCGCTTTCACATTGGAAGAAGTTATCTTTCCGGTAATGAGGTTTACCACTTCGCTTTTCAGCGCTTCTACAGATTGGGTTGCAAACAATTTCAACTCGGCCTCCGTATTCTTTTTCAGTTCGGCCGCCTGCTTTTCGGCAGCTGCCACAATACGTTTTGCTTCTGCTTCCGCATCGCTCAATATCGTTTGTTTCTGAGCATTTGCATCGGCAATGATTCGCCCTGCTTCTTCGTTACCTTTCTCTACTCCTTCTTTGTAGATTTTGTCGGTCAGTTCCTGAATCTTTGTATCCATTTCTATATGTTTTTTATTAAATTGTTCCCCATGTATAGGTATTAAACGCCTACAAAGTTATTCTTTTTTATGAATTAACATTGTCATATACATAAAATCAATCCAAAAATTTAATTGTTGCGAATATATCCTCATTTTTTGTACTTTTGTTCATCTAAAAGTAGGAAATAATGTTCTCAATTACGAAAGCAACTGTTAATGATTGCCAATTAATTCAAGATCTGGCATCTAAAATCTGGGAGCCGACCTATGGTTCCATCTTGTCCCGCGAACAGCTGGACTATATGTTCGACATGATGTACAGTCATGAAAATCTTCTCAAACAGATGAACGAGCTTCACCATCAGTTCTTCATCGTCTATGCCGACGGCGTCCCTGCGGGCTACCTGTCCATCGAAACAGTTGAGAAGGATTTGTATGAATTTCAGAAAATATACTCGCTGCCCTCCTTGCACGGCACAGGCATCGGCCGTTACATCATCGAGCAGGGCATCGCTTACCTGAAAACGATCCATCCCGGTCCTTTCACCGTCGAGCTGAATGTAAACCGCCACAACCCGGCTGTCGGCTTCTACAAACACATGGGCTTCCACGAACATGCGACACGCGATTTCCATATCGGAAACGGCTACTATATGAATGACTATATCATGAGGCTTATTGTATAAAACGCATTTTTCCGGCCCGAAAGACATCCGAAACAAAACAAATGTTAATGGCTTTTTTTAACCTCAAAAAGGGACTTTTCCCGCTTTTTTGAGCGTTCCCAGCCATTACGACCGTCCTCTTTGCCACCGCGACCGTGCTAATGTGTAGTGCACTCGGCACCTCGCGAAGATTAGGACGGTCGTAATGGCGATTTGGACGGTCGTAATTGAAAAGAGGACCGTCTTTAGGGCAAAAAAGAACCTGAATTTACTTGCGATATTTGGAACGCCGTCCGTTTTGTTTTCAAATATTCGATTCTCCGGGAGTTAAGCTTTATCACTTTGTCAGTGTTTCCTGTTTTCGATAATCAAATTGTATGCATTCCGAAGTGACCTCGGCACCTCATTTCCGCTGTTGTCAGACAAAAAGGCCAAAACAATGAAAAGAGTCAATCCAAAACCGATCAAGATTTCGGACGAAATAGAAAAATGGCCGAAACAGGGGGTTATTGTATATTTCCCAATTTTGTAAAGCTTCAGTTCCTGCCCGATGAATCAACAGGACCGTTTATACATATTAAGTAATCAAGCATATTTCAGACTCCGGCAAAAGAAGTTTTTTCAATTGAGCCAATAATTACAGAATCTGAAACAACGAAATAAAATATTTTTGTGTAAGTTTGCATCCGCTAAGCGTGACATTTTAATACAGAACTTAAATACAAGAGTTATGCAATCAATTGACAATTTCAATTTTGCCGGCAAAAAGGCATTTGTAAGAGTTGACTTTAACGTTCCTCTGGACGAAAACTTCAACATCACAGACGACACTCGTATCCGTGCCGCCCTTCCTACTCTGAAAAAGATTTTAGCAGACGGAGGCAGTGTAATTATCGGTTCTCACTTGGGACGTCCGAAAGGCGTTACTGACAAATATTCACTGAAACACATCCTGAAACACGTTTCCGAATTATTAGGTGTAGATGTTCAGTTTGCTAACGACTGTATCGGCGAAGAAGCCGGTGCCAAAGCTGCCGCTCTGCAACCGGGCGAAGCATTGTTGCTTGAAAACCTTCGTTTCTATGCTGAAGAAGAAGGCAAACCGAGAGGATTGGCTGAAGATGCAACAGACGAAGAAAAGAAAGCTGCCAAGAAAGCCGTTAAAGAAAGCCAGAAAGAATTTACAAAGAGATTGGCTTCTTATGCTGACTGCTATGTAAACGACGCATTCGGTACGGCTCACCGTGCTCACGCTTCTACGGCTCTGATCGCCGACTACTTCGACACCGACCACAAGATGTTCGGTTACCTGATGGAAAAAGAGGTAAAAGCCGTTGAAAAAGTAATGAACGACATCGCTCGTCCGTTCACCGCTATCATGGGTGGTTCCAAAGTTTCTTCCAAGATCGAAATCATCGAAAACCTGCTGAACAAGGTAGACAACCTGATCATCACAGGCGGTATGACTTATACATTTACAAAAGCACAGGGTGGTAAGATCGGTAAATCAATCTGCGAAGATGACAAGCTGGATCTGGCTATCGACCTGATGAAGAAAGCGAAAGAAAAAGGTGTAAACCTGGTATTGGCTGTTGACGCTAAGATTGCTGACGATTTCAGCAACGACGCTAAGACTGCTTATGCTAACGTAAATGAAATTCCTGATGGATGGGAAGGTCTTGACATCGGTCCGAAGACAATCGAAATCTATGCAGACGTGATCAAGAACTCCAAGACTATTCTTTGGAACGGTCCTACAGGCGTATTCGAATTCGAAAACTTCACAGACGGTTCCCGTGCAGTAGGCGAAGCTATCGTTGAAGCAACCAAGAACGGCGCTTTCTCATTAGTAGGCGGCGGCGACTCTGTAGCTTGTGTTAACAAGTTCGGTCTGGCAAGCGGCGTTTCTTACGTTTCTACAGGTGGTGGCGCTTTGCTGGAAGCGATCGAAGGTAAAGTTCTTCCGGGTATCGCTGCTGTTAAGGGCGAACCTTACAAATAAGAAACAGATCGTAAATATCTAATAGAAAAGGGCTGCCTTCCATTTGAAGACAGCCCTTCTTTTTTATTGTAGCCGGATCACTTTATTGCAACCGGATCGGCTTCCCGCTCTTGGCACTTTTGATAGCAGACTCCAATATCTCGACAACGATCAGATTGTTTTCCAAAGAAGACAAATCGGTCGGAGCAACCTGGATATCTCCGCGCACGGCCGCTTTCAGGTAATAGAAGGAATCGTTATAAGGGGCTTGCAGTTTAGGCGACTGCCATTGGGTTTCTTTCTTTTCCTTATATACACGCATATTAGTCGGCGTGTCCTGGTAAATGTATCCTTTGCTACCATATATATGCATATCTTTCCGGTTTATCGGCCAGTTCCATGAACCCATGATCTGGACAGTCGCATCCGGGTATTCGGCAACAATCGTCGCATCATCATCCACATTCGGATACTTGTCGGGCTTCTGATGGTTCAAGACAGCATATACGCTGACCGGTTTCTGCCCGTCCATCAACCAGGTAGCGAGGTTCGCACCATAGCAGCCAAAATCGATAACGGCACCGCCGCCATTCAGCTTCGGATCTGTCAACCAATCGGTAAACGCCTTTCCGCAACCGATTTCAAAAGGTCCTTGATGGCCGTCATATACATTCATACGGGTTATCTTACCGATCGCATCGTCTTCCTTTATCAGGCAGTATGCTTCATGGTTCGTATCATACCAGGTCGTTTCATAATTGGTAAGCAACAGAATCTTGTTTTTGCGGGCAAGGCTTGCCATCCGGTTAGCATGCTCCATATTGACAGCCAACGGCTTTTCGACCATCACATGGATACCGCGCGGCGCACATGCCTCCACCACGGCAAGGTGATCATAAATGGAACCGTAGGCAACAACCACTTCCGGCTTCGCCTTATCCAGCATTTCTCCTAAATCGGCATAGAAACAGGATGCCGGTAATTTTTTACTTAGCCCGTTATTCGCTCTCAGTTCAGCATCCGGTTCCGAAACGCCTACTACCTCAAAATCGCCCCTGTCCATGCGGACAATCACTTCGTGCAGGTGCCCGTGAGAAACTCCGGCAACTCCCAAGCGAAGCGGCTTTCCCGACTGGGCATTTACGAACAAGGGGATAAAAAACAATGACAAGGCAATAATTGCCGTAATAAATCTACGTGTGTACATGGTCTATATAAAATTGATTTGTAGCAAAGATATAATTTTTTTGTACCTTTGCCCCTCGTTATTATAGAAAAACAACATCTAAGAAATAATAAAGAAATGGCAAAAGAGCTGAAAGAACTGACTCCGAGAAGTGTGAACTACTCGCAGTGGTACCAGGATCTGGTAATCAAAGCGGATCTGGCAGAAAATTCTGCAGTACGCGGCTGTATGGTGATTAAGCCTTACGGATATGCAATTTGGGAAAAGATGCAACGTATCCTCGACGATATGTTCAAGGAAACAGGTCACGTAAACGCTTACTTCCCATTGCTGATCCCGAAATCATTCCTGAGCAAGGAAGCCGAACATGTGGAAGGTTTCGCAAAAGAATGCGCCGTTGTAACTCATTATCGTCTGAAAACAAACCACGACGGCACAGGTGTTGTGGTCGACCCGGCCGCCAAACTGGAAGAAGAACTGATTATCCGTCCGACTTCCGAAACAATCATCTGGAACACATACCGCAACTGGATACAGTCTTACCGCGACCTGCCTATTCTTTGTAACCAATGGGCAAACGTAATGCGCTGGGAAATGCGTACCCGCCTGTTCCTCCGTACCGCAGAATTCCTGTGGCAGGAAGGGCATACCGCCCATGCGACTCAGGAAGAAGCTGAAATCGAAGCAAAAAAGATGCAAGGTGTTTATGCAAACTTTGCAGAAAACTATATGGCTATGCCTGTCATCAAAGGGGTTAAGTCTGCAAGCGAACGCTTCGCCGGAGCTTTGGACACATATACGATCGAAGCTATGATGCAGGACGGAAAGGCGCTTCAGGCCGGTACTTCCCACTTCTTAGGACAGAACTTCGGCAAGGCGTTCGACGTTACCTTTATCGACAAGAACGGAAAGAGCGACTATGCATGGGCTACATCATGGGGAGTTTCGACCCGCCTGATCGGTGCGCTGATCATGTCTCATTCCGACGACAACGGTCTGGTATTGCCTCCGCACCTCGCTCCTATCCAGGTGGTAATCGTTCCGATCTACCGCAGTGCGGAACAGTTGGCGCAGATCAGCGAAAAAGTCGACGGTATCGTTGCCAAGCTGAAAGCGCTGGGTATCTCAGTTAAATATGATGACGCCGACAACAAGAAGCCGGGTTGGAAGTTTGCCGAATACGAACTGAAAGGCGTTCCCGTACGTCTGGCTATGGGCGGACGCGACCTGGAAAACAACACGATCGAAGTAATGCGCCGCGACACACTGGAAAAAGAGACAGTGACTTGCGACAACATCGAAACATACGTTCAGAGCCTGCTGGAAGAAATCCAGAAGAATATCTTCCAGAAAGCACTCGACCACCGTACGGAAAAGACAATCACTGTCGATACATACGAAGAATTCAAAGAAAAGATCGAAGAAGGCTACTTCATCATGGCCCACTGGGACGGTACTCCCGAAACAGAAGAGCAGGTGAAGAACGAAACCAAAGCGACCATCCGCTGTATTCCTTTGGAAGGCGACAAAACTCCGGGCAAATGTATGGTAACCGGCAAACCTTCCGCACAGCGCGTATTGTTTGCACGGGCTTACTAATCAACCGAAATTTATATAATAGAAGAGAGGGTGCCAGGTTGAATCTGACACCCTCTTCTTATTTGAGACTTATCTTTTCCAAATCATCCGGTACAACCACAAATCCTGAAAAATTAAGGCTGGCTTCTGCCGTATAATCTTTCTTGCGGGTATCGAGACGGCTATCTTCCGTATGATATAACAACAGGTTTTTCACATTCAGTTCTTCCGCTAACCGGCCGGCTTCCAACGCCGTGCTATGGTGTTTTTCATAAGGCTTGAAAATCTCACGGTCTTCATACAGGCAAAAAGCCTCGCATAGCAGCCAGTCTGCATTTTCCACATATTGGCGGTTCGATTCATTGTAAGGTTCATCACCCAGACAAACCAATGATTTTCCGTCTGGAAGCAATGCCCGAAAACCAAATTGTTTTTCTTTCGTAGACAAAATATCAAAACATTGAAGTTCCATATCTCCTATCCGGAGCACATCCTTATCCGCTATCTCATGGAACAGGACTTGCTTGCCCAACAATGCTATTTGCTTTTGGGAAAGCATCATCCGGAGCATATAGTCCAAAACCTGCAATACTTTAGCATGGCTATAAAGGTTGAATGTCCCCGTATAACGTTTACTCAACATCCGTTGAATCACCATCCGGACCACCCAAACAGCTCCCAATATATGGTCCGTATGAGCATGCGTCACATACATTTCATGTATATCGGCCAGTTGTACCTGTGCCTTTTCCAGTTGGGTCAATATGCCGTTTCCACCGCCTGCATCAACCAGGAGCAGAGTCTCTTCCGTTTTAATAATAAAACAAGTATTGTAGCATTTGGTCACAGTTGCATTTCCAGTACCGAGCATGATCAGTTCCGTTGCTGTCTTTTTCATTTTATTGTAGAATTATTTCGTGCAAATGTACATAAAAGGCCTCTATTTTTCATTTATCTTCTCTATCTTTGGAGAAGAAACAAATTAGAACTTGTATGGAGCTCATTCTTCCAACCAATCAGAATACTTCAACACCTGTCACACTCGACACAAAAGTGTTGGTCGTAATCGGGGCCAACGGGTCCGGCAAAAGTTCCTTCGGCAGAGACTTGCACGAACGTTACGTAGAAAAAAGCGTATGGATATCCGGAATGCATTCCCTCTTTCTCAGTAGCGAGGAGAATGAAACGCCCGCGGACGGCAATGAACTGGCACGGCTTCAGTCGATGATTGCCGAACGGCTTTTCATGCCCCGTTTGTCGGAATATGAAAAACTGATCCTGCATCTGCAAACAGAAGAGTTTGAAGCAGCCGTCAAATATAAGGAAGATTGTAAACTCACACCCGATTTGTTGCCGCCGGTAACCAAGATAGACCGTATCCAGACCATCTGGGAAAAGATGTTCCCACACAATCGGCTGGTGCGCAAATCCGGTTTCATCGAACTGGCTTCTACCAGTATCGACGGGGATTCATACACGGCCGGCCGGATGAGTGACGGTGAAAAGTTAGTGTTTTATCTGATCGGAGCCGTACTTTGTGCCCCGGCGAATGCCCTCTTAATCATCGAAGAACCGGAAATCCTGCTTCACGACTCTATCAAGAATCCCTTATGGGACGAGATAGAAGCCATACGTCCGGATTGCACCTATGTATATCTGACACACGACATCGACTTCGCCGCCTCGCGCGACAGCAGCAAACGTCTGTGGATACGCTCCTACAATGCAGACGCCCGGATATGGGATTATGAGCTGATCGAGAACACCGACACCTTCCCGGAAGAGGTTTATATGGAAATCTTAGGGAGCCGCAAACCGATCCTGTTTATCGAAGGGACGGATTCGAACAGCATAGACAACCGGCTCTATCCGTTGATTTTCCCGGATTACAAAGTTAAGCCCATGGGCGGTTGTCAAAAGGTGATCGAGACGACAAAGGCTTTTTCGCAACTGAAAGACTTCCATACGTTGGACTCCAAAGGCATCGTAGACCGTGACCGCCGGACAGAAAGCGAGATCGCTTACCTGCGTGAACAGCATATCTATGTGCCTGATGTCGCCGAAGTAGAGAACCTGCTGATGCTGGAACCCGTCATAAAAACCGTTGCCAACCGTCTGATGAAAGACCCGGAACTGGTTTTCAGCCAGGTGAAAGAAAACGTGATCAAGCTCTTCCTGAAGGATCTCGAAAGCCAAGTGCTGCTCCATGCCCGCCACCGAGTGCAAAAGAAGTTAGAAACAGCACTGAACCGGAAAATGAGTACAGTTGAAGAACTGACCGAGCATGTGGAAAGCATTCGCGAGACGGTGCACGTAGACGATATCTATACAGGGATCAAGAGTAAGTTCATCCAATATGCCGAGACCGGCGATTACAAAAATATCCTCCGCGTCTACAACCAGAAAGGGATGTTGCCGCAATCCCAATTATGTAAATACTGTGGTATCAGCAACAAAGAGAGTTACTTAAATCTCATCCTCTCCATACTCCGGGAAAACAAGGAAGATGCCGATGTGATCCGTACTTCCATCAAAGAATGTTTAGGAACATAAAAAGTTTCTCAAAATGAAGAAAAAGTCCGTAAAAAGTCGTTCTTTTGCATTCTAATTAAAATGAATATAATGGGGTGAAGGCTCCTTACCGATTTAAACTATGCGCACACCGACTCTTCAATATCTCTATCTGCAAAAACCGGTAACGATGGTTATCGTCATTTGTATTATCTCTGTCCTCCCTTGGATAGGGCTGGGAGATTTTTCAACAAAAGGAGAACCTCGCGAAGCTGCAGTCGCAGTTTCGATGCTTGAAACAGGCAACTGGGTTTTGCCTCAGGTCTACGCAAACGAATTTGCTTACAAGCCGCCATTGGCGCATTGGATGATGGCCGCAGCCTCTCTGCCGCAAGGGCATGTGACCGAGTTTTCTTCCAGGTTACCGTCTGCGCTGGCATTTATCACACTAATCGGTTTTACATTAGTTTTCTTCGGTAAGCGGCTACGGTTTCAGCAAGCTTTTATTGCAACGCTACTGCTTATTACCTGTATCGAGATACACCGGGCTGCAATGACTACCCGTGTGGATATGCTATTGACAACGTTTATGGTGATCGGGCTTTTCCAACTATACCGATGGGAAGACAAATTGGATCTGAAAGGTGTGCCGATTGCCATTCCCGCCCTGTTAGGATGCGCCGTCCTGACGAAAGGGCCTGTAGGCCTTATCCTGCCGCTGTTTGTTTTCGGCGTTTACCTGCTGATGCTTCGCAAATATTCCTGCCTGGTGATATTCAAAGCGCTTCTCTATGCCGGTATTTCTTCCCTATTCCTGCCCTTACTGTGGTATGTTGCAGCCTGGAAACAGGGGGGCGATGCATTCCTGAATGTGGTATTGGCTGAAAACTTCGGACGTTTCTTCCATTTGAGCACACCGGAAATCCATTATGAACTGGGACATGAAAACGGTGTTTGGTACAATTTCATGACATTGGCAGCAGGATTTATTCCTTGGACAATCTTCTTCTTTTTCTCTTTATTCGGATTGAAGCTCCACAAACCGGAGAAATCCATGAAAGAGATTCTGAAAGATACCTGGAACAAGATACAATCGATGGAAAAAGAGAAACTGTTCAGCCTGGTCGCATTGGTTTGTATCATCTTTTTCTATTCGATACCATCCAGCAAACGGAGCGTATATCTGATGCCTGCCTATCCGTTTATCGCGATATTCCTGGCTCAGTACACTTTATATATTACAGAATACCGGACCAAAGTCACACGTCTGTTTGCCGCATTCATGGCTTCGATCACAGCTGTCGTAATGATTGCCGTAGGGTTGACAATGGCGGGTGTAATCGATCCTGTCAAAATAGCAAGCCAATACACGAACCGCCAAGCTACATTGGAAATGGTGGAGATGGTTTCGAATATGTTCTCGCATCCTTGCGGGCTGACGATCTGTATCTTGTTAGTTATACTGGCTATTCTGGCAACAGTCTATTACCAGATGTTTAAGAAGATCAATATCAAGATACTATATGCAACGATAGCGCTTGCTTTCGGCATTAACCTGTTGATCGACGGTGTTGTGATGCGCGGAATACGCCAGGGAAGTTCAGCCCGTCCGTTTGCCGAGCAGGTTCAGAAAGAATATCCGTTGGATGACACGAATATGTATGTCGTGAATGACCTGAAAACATATTCCAATCTTTACGGATTGAATTTCTACTTGGGGAATAAGTTCCATAACTTCGATCAGGAACAGCCGGTCAGCGGTTTCTTTTTCTGTACGGCGAAAGACTTGGAAAAAATCCAAAAAAATTATGGAGATAAGTACACGTTCAGTCTACTTACCTCCACAAAGAATGTTATCGCTGATGTACGTCAAAGAATCGTACTTTGCAGCTTTTTACAGAACGAATAATCAATATTTAAAGACTTTACCGCCGGCCAATACTTCCTGCCGTGCTTCATCGAACGTAGCCTTTTCACCGGTACGGAGAGATGCTGTACACATGATATTGGCAATCGAATGGTTGTAACCGGCATCTACAGGAGCATGCGGTTGTTTGCGGCTCTTTACGCATTCCATCCAGTTACGCATATGCAGGTTTGTCATCGGATCGGAACCGGTATTGGAACCTGTTTCCACTTTGATAGACGGCAAAACATATTCATCCAACAGATTCGGCTGCATACCCATTTCATCTGCAAAACGTTTGGTCAGACCACCTTCGGATGTTACTTTATTCGTATCCAGATTCAGTGTCCCGCCATTGGAGAAATACAATTCTTTCGTCCCGCCGGCAGAGTTATGCATACGGGAAGAATAAACCACCTGGAAGTTCTGTGAGCCGTCGGGAGTACCATAGTCGAACACTGCCGTCATCGTGTCATAACTGCGACGTCCGTCATTCCACTGATAGATACCGCCATTGGCAGCTACGCTACGCGGATGGTTGCATCCCGTAAACCAGTGTACCGTATCGATCTGATGCGACATCCACTGACCGGGGATACCGGACGAATACGGCCAGAAGAGGCGATACTCCAGATATTTACGCGGATCCCACTCTTCATACGGACGATTCAGCAGGAAGCGTTTCCAGTCTGTATCTTTTTCAAAACATTGTGCAACCAACGCCGGACGACGCCAGCGACCGGGTTGGTTGACATTCCAGCACATCTCTACCATCGTGATCTTACCGAACTTACCGGAACGGATAAAATCATTGGCCGCATGATAGTTAGGCGCCGAACGGCGTTGAGAACCAATCTGCACGATCTTTCCACTTTCCAGCACAGCTTTACGGGCGGCACGGGCATCCTCCATTGTTTCAGCAAACGGTTTTTCAACATAAGCATCGCATCCGGCTTTAACCGCTTCGATACAATGCAAAGCATGCTGGAAATCAGAAGTCGCCACAATCACTGCATCGCATATTTTAGCGTCATACAGTTCCTCATTGTTGCGGAACGCCTTTACCTTCTTTCCATACTTTTCCTGGAAGAAAGCAACCCCTTCTTCCCGGCGCTTTTTCCATATGTCGGAGACGGCAACGATCTCAAATCCCAACTCATCGGCACAAGCCATAAAAGACGGAATCAGGGAATAGCGGGCACGGTCTGAAAAACCGACAATGCCCACACGTATCTTTTCGTTTGCTCCCATTATGTTAGCGTAACTTTCAGTACTGAAACCCAGTCCGCCAATAGTCAGACCGGCCGCGCCCAAAGCGCTGTGTTTAAGGAAATCTCTGCGTGTTGTCATGGTTCTATTTTTTTAGTTAACTACTTCAGTTCTCTAATCTTGATATTCCGGAAAGATACTTCATCCCAGTGGTCCTGCAACAAAATATGGCCTTTGTCAGCTGTTCCGAAACCGCCAAACTCATTATATTCTTTCTTTGCAAACTTGCTACCCTTCACCAATTCGAGGAATGCGTCGGAAGCCCAGTCATATTCAACAGTCTTGAAGCCGTTCATCCAATGTTCGACATGCTTGTTGGGGAATACTTTGATTACACCCTGGTTCCACTGTCCTACACCGTTGAAACGTTTGTTTTTCGCTGCAATAATGTCATACAAGCTGGATACCGTACGGCTACCCGGATAGGTTGTGTACAGTTTAGCATCCGGATGAAGCTGATCGTCCAATACCTGGTATTCCGGACCGATCACAAAACCTTTATTCTTTTTGCTTTCCTGGATCAGATATTTCATACCACTGTTAGCACCCGGTGTCAGCTTAAACTCAAAGCTCAGTTCAAAGGCTCCAAATTCATCGTTCGTTACGATATCACCACCTCTTTTACCTTCCGGACCTCCGTTTTTCATAACTGTCAGTTCGCCGTTTTCAATCTTCCATCCATGTTCAGGGAAAGTTTCCTGACCGGCGCCACGCCATCCGTTAGACGTTTTACCGTCAAACAACAGCTTCCAACCGGCTGCTTTTTCTGTTTCCGTCAATGTATTCGGAATGCGGTTTACTTCCGGAGCCAACTGTCCTTGCATACGTTCTGCTTCCAGATTTTCCGTCTTAATGCGGATATTACGCCACCAGATTTCTTTTCCTTCCTTAGACATGTCTTTTCCGATTCCATGAACCTGGAAAGCGATAAAACCTTTCGGAGTCATATCATCGATCAGGTTGGAAGTGTTCACACCATTCAACCAGATACGGATATTATTGCCGATTGCCTCGATACGATACTTATTCCAGTCATCTCTCTTGTAAGCTGCACGACCTGCATCATTATCAGTCAAAGTAACCAACCATCCACGACGTGCTTCATCATAAATACCTCCGCTCCATGCACGATCGGAAGGATCGATTTCACACTGGTAACCATGTACACGGCCATTCTGGTAGTCCGGCAAACTTTCACTGCGGAACTGTACACCCGAATTAAGGCTCGGATCACACTTCACTTCAAATTCCAGGATAAAATCACCATATTCCTGCTCTGTAGCCATAAAACTATTCGGCTGGCCGGATACGGATTTACCAACGAGGCAACCATCCTCTACACGATAGGGAGCTTCTCCGTTTAATTGCTTAAAACCTGTGAAGTCTTTTCCGTTAAACAACTTCTGCCATCCGTCATTAGGTTGGCAGGCACCACACAGCAATGTCAAAGACAAGGCTGCTAATTTTAAATACGTTTTCATTTTGTTTTCTTGATACTATATTAGTTAGACAATCAATTTACATCAGTCGTTCTTCATGTGTACGTGCACAAAGATATAAGTTTTTACACTTCCATCGCGTTAAATCTCGAAAAATTCAATAAGATTTACGAATTTGTTCTTTAATAGCAGCGACAGAAGTTGCTAATTGATTATCCATATTATCCCATTTGCATTCAATTGAAAGCGCTCCGGCATATCCGGCCTGGTGCAGAGCCTTAAAGAAGGGTGTAAAATCGTCTCCTTTTACTCCAGGGGCGGAACGGATTTCATTTTCTGCTATATGGCAATGCTTCAGCCATTTTCCGGCATCGATAAGCGCACCGGCATCTTCATTCTCGCGCAGCATGTGAAAGAAATCCGCCAACACACCCAAATTCGGGTGATCGACAGCCTTTGCAATTTCCGTCCCTTGCCGTACCGTATTGATAAAATTAGTTTCTGAACTTTGCAACGGTTCAACGACTACATAAACATCATAACCGGCGGCATATTCGGCAAGCTTCCGGCATAAGGTTGTGAACTGCCCGGTGGCCTCTTCCCTACTGAAACCATCCGGGATATTACGGGCATTTCCACTCCCTAAGACCAATATCTTCACTCCGACCTCATGCGCACGCCTGATAGCCACTTTTCCATATTTCAGTATCTCGTCCAGACAAACATCCGGTCCGGTCAACCTAAGATCTCCGGGGAAAAAGCTATTACCCGAATATAAGGGCAACTCCGCTTCTTTCGCAATCTGCAAATTAGCTGCAAACGCGCTATCCGGCTGATCCGGCATTAAGAAAGAACGGATACCGATTTCCACATACGAACAACCTGCCTGTTTCAGCAAAAGAGCTTTATTGACGGAAGTGCAAACCCCGATGCGGTCTGCCAATGATTGTGCCTGCAAAAAAGAGACAAAGCAGAATAGAGTGATAAAAAGGATAACAAATCGTGTCTTCATAGGCTATACGATTATTACGAATTTACGCAAATGTAACTAATTATATTCCAATAAGAAGTATATTTGCACTCAAATTATTATAAATGAATTGATTTTATGGAACAACAGTTTATGAAGACTGCTTTTTTTGATTTCGACGGTGTGATTGTAGACACAGAACCTATTTACGATATTTACTGGAATGAGGCCGGAGAACGTTATGGTACAGGAATTCCTAACTTTGCGTCCTACATTAAAGGAACTACATTGCCTTATATATTAGATAAATTCTTTTCCGACCGGTCCGAAGAATTTAAGGAAATGGTAACACGCGAATCTATGGAGTTTGAACAGCAGATGCCTTTCCCTCCGGTTCCGGGCGCTATGGAATTTATCCATCTCCTGAAGAGCAAAGGTGTCAAGGTGGGATTGGTGACCAGCTCCGATGATGTTAAGCTAAAACGGGCTTTCAGCCTCTTGCAACTCGACGGGCTTTTCGATACAGTAGTGAGTGCAGACCGCATCACGAAAGGGAAGCCTGATCCGATGTGCTATTTGTTGGCTGCATCCGACCTGAATGTATCTCCTGCAGACTGCCTGGTGTTCGAAGATTCGTTTGCCGGAGTACAAGCCGGGACAAGTGCGGGAATGCGGGTGATCGGACTTTGCACGACTAATTCGGAAAAATCCTTAAAGGACAAGGTTTATAAGGTTATTCCCGATTTCAAAAATGTTACTTTTGAGGAATACATGCAATGGTAATTCTTTGATACAAAGAGGGCGTCAAAACTAACTTTTGACGCCCTCCTCTTTATTGTAATATCTAAATTTTAGAAATTATATCCGACACGAACAGCTAAAGCAGCAGCGTCCAGATCTTTTATAATATTATATTTAGCTTCCAAACCGACTGACACCCGGTCAGTTGCATAGACTTCTCCTCCCAGACCAATGTTTGCACCAAAACGGCTTTCATCCCAAGGACCGGCTTTCCAGAAAGAAAGACTCAAACCTGCCAACGGATAGAAACCAAACATATCACTCAGTTTAAAGACATAATGAGCATTCATATCGATCGCCCACGCGCTCAACCCGTCATTCTTTATTAAATGGGTAATAGAAGGAGTCAAACGAAATTCATCCGTCACACAATAACGATAATCAATGCCGACAGTTGCATTTCCAATATCATTAAAATTATAGCCCAAATTAAAACCGAATGACGACTGCCCCTGCTGTGTCTGTGCATATGCACCTATACTGAACACAGTCAACATCAACATAACAATTAATTTTTTCATACTTTTCTTATTTTGTTCAACAATCTCGCCAAATATACTATTTTTTAATTAAAGCGCATCACTTTACTTTTAATTTATCTCCCGCGCTCTTCACAATACTGCGATAATAGTCTTCATCATAACCCGGGAAATCAGGATACTCCGACAAACCATAACCATTCTGCTTGAACTGTCCGTTTTCTTCTTTCTTCACATTACCGTCCATATATTTGACTAACAGGTATTCGCCTAACTTCTTCCAGCGAGCTGTAGCCTGGTCGGCAGTTGTCGTACTGAACCAGGTCAGGAACTTGACTGCTTCCGCCGGATTTTTAGCATACAACTCCATCGCGGCCTTATCGATAGCCGGAATTGTCTGTTGGTAACCATTCTCCAATTCCTGCTGGACAGGACGGATATCTTGTATCATATAACTATACTTACCGTATGCCATGTTTGCTATCCAGTTATGAATCCAGAAGGCTGATGTCCAGGAGAAATTCATCATATCACCGTTTCCGACACGATAACACTCGGGAGAAGCCGTAACAGAACAATAAATCGGTGTAAAGACAGCCATATCCGCATCATCCACGCCAAACCAAAGAATGCCGCCAATGGCATCCGGTAACCAGCTGCGCATCTGCGGAACAATCACAAAGCCGGTCTGTTGTGTGGCAATCGCACGCTCGTTGGTATATTCCTGGCCGTCAATCTTGAAAGTCATCGGACGCCAACGATACGGGACCTTGTAAGAGCCGGCACCGGCATCCTTCGTCATATCCAGGTCCGTACCTTCAAAATGATCGCGCATACCGTTCTGTACATCCTGTACGGACAACAGGCGATCCGGCTTGATATACAAAGGCATCGGCTTTTTCGTCACATCGCCCTTGATCAGATCGGTATATTGATCCATCGACTTGTCGTATTTGCGAAAGAAAGACCATACACGTGCTTCACAACCACGCAAAGAGCCGAAATCGTACGGGCAATAGGCTTTCTGGAAACTGAAATCCTTATCCTTCCCGCTGAAATAACCCTTTTCACGGGCAAAAGACACGACGTCCGGCGAATACAGACAGTTTTCCTTATCTTCGAAAGGAATCTGCTGAATGCGGGACTGGTTAGCATGTGCCGAGATGCAATCATCCGGAATACGGATAGCAACCCAGACAGCCCCTTTATTACCCGGACCTTTACCGATCATCTCCATTACCCAGGCTTCATTCTTATCGGCAATAGAGAAAGACTCCCCACTGCTGTAATAACCATAATCTTTTACAAGACCGGTCATCACCTCGATCGCTTCACGCGCTGTCTTGGAACGCTGTAAAGCGATATAGATCAGACTGCCATAATCCATAATACCGGTCGTATCGACCAGTTCCGAACGGCCACCGAACGTACTTTCCGTAATCGCTACCTGATGTTCGTTCATATTACCGACTACGGAATAGGTCTGTTCTACCTGCGGAATCTGTCCTAACGGCTTATGTGTATCCCACTCGATCACATCCAGCATCGCCCCTTTCGGCCAGGTGGCGGCAGGCCAGCGATACAGTTCGCCATATAGCGTATGCGAATCTGCCGCATAGCTGATCATAACAGAGCCGTCGACCGAGGCTTTCTTTCCCACTAACAGCCCAGTACATGCGACAGCTTTCATGCCGGAAAGCATCACAGCACAAGCTGCCATAAAAATCCATGTTTTTCTCATATCAATAAAGTTTATGCAAATAATAACATATATACGCCGGCGCCACAGCAATAGCCGATCAGCGCCAGTATTGAAAATCGTTTGGTATAATACATGAAATCGATCTTTTCCAATCCCATAACCGTCACACCTGTTGCAGAACCGATAATCAGAATGCTGCCACCCGTCACGGCACAATAAGCCAGGAATGTCCAGAAACCACCGTCCGACACAAAGAACTGGGCATAAGGCGCCAGGTTTGCAGCATCCGGAACAATCGGATACATCCCCATCGTCGCAGCCACCAAAGCCACGTTATCCACACAGGAAGACAAAACACCGATCACAAAGCTGATCAGATAGGGTTCATGCACATGTTTGTCCAAAAACGTAGACATCAATCCCAACTGGCCGGATGTTTCCAAAGCACCTACCGCCATCAAAATACCGAGGAAGAAGAAGATTGTCGCCAAATCGATATTCGGAAGCAGTTGGGAGATACGCAACTTATTGGACTCACGCATGTGCAGCTTGCTGTACATGATATCCGTATAAAACCACAGAACAACCAAGCCTAACAGAACCCCCAGAAACGGCGGCAGGTTCGTCAGCATCTGGAACACCGGTACCAAAGCAAGTGAAAGGACACCGATCACAAATATGACGCGACGCGAATGATTCGGTATCTCCGGTGTATATTCGTCCGCCATCTCTTCCTCGCTCATCACACGCAACGTCGCATGTTTCTTAAACAACCAAAAATGGGCGATTGTCAACGGAACAAGCATATTGACCAAAGCCGGCAGGAAGACATGGGATATCTGATGCGACGCCGTTATGTTTTTCCCAACCCAAAGCAGGATAGTCGTCACATCCCCGATCGGTGACCACGAACCGCCGGCATTAGCCGCAATAATCACCATACAGGCATATTTCAAACGGTCGGTCCGGTCCGGAACCAGCTTGCGCAACACAGCCATGACAACAATAGCAGCTGCCAGGTTATCCAGCAAAGCAGAAAAGAAGAAAGCGGCAAAACTGATAGACCACAGCAACTTCCGCTTGTTGGCAGTCCGGATATAACCGGTCACGGCCCGGAAACCACCATGTTTATCGACAATATCGACAATCAGCATGGAACACATGACAAAGAAAAGTGTTTCCGCCACATTCCCCAAGTGATAGACAATCGAACGATTCGTGATAAAAGTAATAAACTGATCTTTCAACGGCGCATTCGCCATTTCCGGATTTTGTGTCAGAAACTCCTGAAACAAAGGGCTGGAGCGTTCAACAAAAATATTATAGGCGTCAAACATCAATATCATCCACAGTGATATCGCCATAAACAAAGCTATCGCAGCTTTATTGATCTTTATTTTATCCTCCAATGCAATCGCAAGGATACCCAGAACAAAAATGACAGGCATTAAAATAAACATAATACAATGTGTTTAATTTGTTATTTATTCGCAAAAGCAGAACTTTTTGCCCTATACTCTTGCGTGTTTAAAAAATTCACCGTACATTTGGGCTTTCATAGTTAAGGTTTTGGTTAAATAGAAAGGAGTGACTTGTGAAAGCCGCTCCTTTCGCTTTTATATAGAATACAGATATTCAATCTCTTCCGCCCAAATAGACTCATCCGGTGTCTCCAGAATCAACGGGATATTGTCAAACCGGGGATCTTCCATCAACATCTTGAATGTAGTCAATCCCATCACTCCCTTTCCTATACTGTCATGACGGTCCACACGGGTTGCCAGGTCTTTCTTGGAATCATTAATATGCATTCCGCGCAAATACGAAAAACCGATTATTTCATCAAAACGTCGAAATGTCTCCGTAAACCCCTCGGCGGTCTTGATATCGTAGCCTGCCGCCAATGTATGGGCAGTATCGATACAAACCCCGATACGGGATTTATCTTCCACCTTATCTATAATATAGGCAAGCTGCTCGAAGGTATATCCCAGGTTCGTACCCTGTCCGGCTGTATTTTCCAACACGGCGCACACACCCGATGTTTGCTCCAACGCCCAGTTGACCGATTCGGCAATACGGCTCAAGCAATCCTCCACACTCATCTGGTTCAGATGGCTTCCGGGATGGAAATTCAGACGGTCCAGCCCCAACTGTTCGCAACGTTGCATCTCGTCTAAAAAAGCATCCCGCGATTTCTGCAACCCCTCCGCCTCCGGATGCCCCAAATTGATCAGGTAACTATCATGCGGCAAGATATGTTCCGCCGTATAGCCGAACTCTTCGCAACGCTCCTTGAAAAGAGAAATACTCTTTTTGGTCAGCGGAGACGATTTCCATTGACGTTGGTTACGGGTGAACAAAGCGAAAGCTTTTGCCCCGATCTCATGCGCATTCACCGGAGCATTCTCCACTCCACCTGATGCCGACACATGTGCTCCAATATACTTCATTTGTTATTTATGTTTTTATTGTTTATTCCCCTTCTGCCCTACATCCTCCAAAATGAAACTTCTCGGTCGCCTGTTCCTGTGTGACCACGAAATAGACCAGGTCTGCACGCGTACATAATTCATTCTGCGAATTATAGATTTCCGTTTCAATAAAGATCGCATTCCGCTTACGGTCTTTGATACGTCCCCGGATGGTCAAACTGGATTCACGAGTCGAGATGCTTTTCATAAAACGGGCATCCAAACGGGATGTCATACCTGAAGTCTGTAACTTCCGGAGTACCACCCACCCTGCCAATTCATCCATCAATGTAGTCTGGATACCGCCATGCAGCGTGTTCAACCACCCCTGATAATGTGCTTCCGGCTCCCAGTATGCAACAATGTCATCACCATCCTCATAAAACTCCATGTGAAGCCCCATCGGATTACTCGGCGCACAGCCAAAACACATATATCCTTCCAGCCCCTCCCAGGGATTAATAATCTTTTTCATACACAACAACAGGTTTAAATAAATTGTTCTTAAAATTAAGAGAAATCCCGAATAAATGGGCTCACAAATATAAGAAACTAAACGCTTACTTCGGTTGCCATCATAAAAAAAGCAGAAACAAGGAGTTTTCCTTATCTCTGCTTTCTCATAATAATAAGCTAACAATAATTATTGCTATATCTCTTTTTACTCTTCAACGTCCGGTTGCAAGAAATCAACAAAACACAGGGCAGCCAACGCTGTTCCGTATCGTTTCTCGATGGTAATACCTTCCGTGATGAAGTTCAACTCGCCCAGGTAATACTTACCATACGTATTCAAGTGAAGGTCGTTGATCACACGGATCAGACGGGATTCCAACTCCTCGATACGATAACGGCCGCTTACCTCACATACAAGACCTCCGACTTTTTCATCGAAGTTTTCGTCTTTGTACATCCAGGCGTAAACCACACCGGCAGACACAAACTCATCCTGATACCCATGAGAGACAGCCATAATGGTCTTCATTTCAGAACCAAACGGAGGAAGATCGATCTCATCCATGGTGGCCAGATGCGCAGTTGCCGGGATAACAGACGAATACGTCATAATGTTAAAGTCTGCAATACCAGCATCATAAAGAGCCATGTGGTAAGATCCTGCATGTTTTTCCAAATCAGATTCACCACTACCCTTTGTAATAAAAAAGGTGTTTGGAATTAAATTCCCAACTTTCTTTACCATCTACGAATATGTTTTACTAATTAATAATAAGGGCACAAAAATAGAAACTTATTCGGGATTACACAACGATTAGACTGCAAAACATTAATATAGTAACACTTTTACCACACTTTATCTTCCTTTCATTTTAATATTTTCCACATATCGGTTTCCTTTCCGGTATGTTTCCCCTTCTTTTGTATAGACATAGTCGCCCTTATTCGTGCGGACCGTATAGCGGATAGCCTTTCCTTCGAGCGCTGTTTCATCAGCCATAAACAAGGATATATTAGCTGTAAATATACCTTCTTTCTCCACCGGTGTTTTGTCTGTCGTCAGAAAAATAGAACCGGAACGCGGTTGCATCTGACGGAATCCGAAATAACCTGTCAGATAATCGTAAAACGGGGTGCTGTTGTCCACCACATCCAGCTGTACACTGGCGATGGTCAGTTCATCGCCGGTATCATTCTTAAACCGGATCGCCAACTGGCTGGTCTGGTGTTTCAGAACCATAGAGGCCGATATATTTCCTTCTTCATCTGTCTCCGTACGGCACGCACCAACCACAATATCGTACATACCAAAAGTCCCGTCTTTCGACTGATACTGCTGGCAGATGTTGTAGTTCATCATACTTTTGTGAATAAAATAGCCGACCAGTGAATCAGCACCGGAAACGATATTTCCTCCGAAAACAGCGGACACCGAGTTCAAACTATCCTGCATGATAAACGGAAGCCCCTCCATATGCGGATCATGGGACGGATAACGATATAGCAACTCCCCTTTCCCATCCATCGATACGACGGCAAAGCCCAGTCCCTTGTCCCATTGCCTGAAACAATAGAACGCCGTATCTTCCGGCACCTCCAAACCAACTGTCAACAAAATCTTTTCTACAGGCGGACGAACGATATCCGGCCTCGGATCAGGAGCCGGCTCCGGAATATCATCCATATTGTCGGAACAACCGGCCACTCCCGCCAATGCCATTACGGCTACAACGGGTAAAAACTTCCATACATTTTGTTTCTTTCTCATAACACGTAGAATTTTTATCTATATAAATGCAGAGAAAAGAAAAACCTTGCATGCAAACCAAAAAAGAAAACAAATAAGTCGACTACTCGTCCTGTAACTCTTTCTCTATTTCTTCAATGCTTGGCAAGGAACTACGGAAGTCTTTAGGAAACGATTCTACTAACTGATATTCGGATATGCCGATAGGTTGGTTTGTATTTTCCAACGTGTATTTAGCGACCACTTCATCCTTTGTTTTGCAAATCAATAAACCGATAGTAGGATTATCATCTTTGTGCTTCATCTGATGATTAACAGCAGAAACATACAGTCCTAATTTACTGATGTATTCGGCCTTAAATCTGCCGGTCTTCAATTCCGTCACAATGAAGCAACGAAGTTTATAATTATAGTTTACCTGAGCGGGGGCATCGCTGCCCCAACTCGGCTTCAAAACCGTACG
>NZ_QUGV01000040.1:0-30000 GCF_003479205.1 Parabacteroides sp. AF17-28
CGCGACCTTTCTGCAGCACTCGACACGAGTTTTGAAGATGGGATGGAGAAAGGAATAGAAAAAGGCAAAGCGGAAGGTTTAGCAGAAGGCAAAATCGAAGAACAACGTTTTATTGCTACCAATTTAAAAAAACAGGGGATCAATATTGAAACGATTGCGCAATGTACCGGTTTGTCGGTAGAGGAAATTAACGGATTGTGATTTATCAATGCTAACCAATTGAATCAGCCGGGTTGCTGCTTGTTCGATAACCCGGCTGATTTTCTTATATCTTAAATTTGATTACAATAACACAATATGGATTCGAATTATGACAGCCATGTCAGTATCCTGTCATCCAAATGTCGGCAAATCTTCAGATTTTATTCTGTTATTCAGGCAATTCTTTAATATATTTCTAATCTCTTCCACACAATTTATAGCGTATCAGGGCGTTGGTATTAAACGTAAATGCTTACCTTTGCGGCCGACTGTCCGTGTGAGGATACAGAATTAAGACAATTAATTATTACACTTTATACAAAGTATGGGAAAGTATAAATTGATCAACAACGTGTTGGGCTGGATTGTTTTTGCAATCGCTTCAACCGTCTATTTGATGACTATCGAACCCACTGCCAGCTTCTGGGATTGTGGTGAGTTCATTTCTTCGGCTTATAAGCTGGAAGTAGGGCATCCGCCCGGAGCGCCGTTCTTTATGTTGACGGCCAATCTGTTTACACAACTCGCATCCGACTCTGCCACAGTTGCAAAGATGGTAAATTCGATGTCTGCTTTGTTTAGCGGGCTGACTATCTTGTTCCTTTTCTGGAGTATCACCCATCTTGCCCGCAAGATCATGGTGAAAGACGGCGAAGAAGCCTCTTTGGGACAGATGATCACTATCATGGGGAGTGGTCTGGTCGGTGCATTGGCTTATACTTTCAGCGATACCTTCTGGTTCAGTGCTGTGGAAGGAGAGGTTTATGCCTACTCGTCCCTTTTCACGGCAGTCGTTTTCTGGCTGATTTTGAAGTGGGAGGCTGTAGCCGACAAACCGCATGCAGACCGCTGGATCGTGTTGATCGCTTACCTGATGGGGTTGAGTATCGGCGTCCACTTGCTGAACTTGCTGTGTATCCCGGCTATCGTGTTGGTATATTACTATAAGAAATTCCCGAATCCGACCATGAAGGGGACGCTTGTCGCCTTGCTGGTTTCCTTTGCTATCGTTGCCCTGATGATGTATGGGGTGGTACAGGGACTGGTCGAGGTTTGCGGTTATTTCGAACTGTTGTTCGTCAACGTATTAGGTATGCCTTATAATTCCGGAGTATTCGCTTATGTGATTATAGTGGCCGGTGTCTTGATCTGGTCTATCTGGGAAACGATGCGCGATGAGGTTCATCCGACACGGATGAAGATTGCCTTTATCCTGTCGATCGTACTGATCGGTATTCCGTTTATCGGTAGCGGGTATGTGCTGGCTGTTATTCTGACGGCAGCCTTGAGCCTTTATCTGTTCTGGAGCAAAAAGGTTGATATCAAGACGTTGAATACGATCCTGGTTTGCCTGATGGTAGTCGTTGTCGGTTATTTTTCGTATGCACTGACACTGATCCGTGCGACAGCCGACACGCCGATGAACCAGAACGCACCGAGCGACATCTTCACGCTGCGTACTTACCTGGCGCGTGAACAATACGGTAAGACACCGCTTATCTACGGACAGACCTACGTTTCCGAAGTACAACGTGAGAACCAGGGAGGCAATTGCGTCCCCGTTACGACGGAAGGCGAACCGACCTGGAGCCGCGTAGTCAAGAAAGACAAGAACGAGAAAGACCGTTACTACGTTTCCCGTCGCGATCAGGATTATAAATATGTAGACGAGCTGAATATGCTCTTCCCGCGTATGTTCAGCAGTGATCCGCGCCATGTCGAGGCCTATAAGGAATGGGCGCAAGTGAAAGGCCAGCCGGTGAAGTACAACTATTGCGGCGAGATCAAGAGCGTGATGAAACCGACGTTTGCGGAAAACTTGCGTTATTTCTTCTCCTACCAGCTGAACTTTATGTACTGGCGCTACTTCATGTGGAACTTCTCCGGCCGTCAGAACGATATCCAGGGAAATGGCGAAGTGTTGAACGGTAACTGGATCACCGGTATTCCGTTTATCGACGAGGTATTGGTCGGCCCGCAGGAGGATATGCCGTACGATATTATCAATAATAAAGGACATAACGTCTATTATATGCTGCCCCTGCTGTTGGGTATTTTGGGCCTGTTGTTCCAGGCTTATTCCGGACAGAAGGGTATCCAGAGTTTCTGGGTTACATTCTTCCTGTTCTTTATGACAGGCCTGGCCATTGTGCTCTATCTGAACCAGACACCCTACCAGCCGCGTGAACGAGACTATGCGTATGCAGGTTCGTTCTATGCCTTCTGTATCTGGATCGGGTTTGGTGTCGCGGCCTTGGCAAAGGGATTGGAGCGTTATGGCAAGCTGAATCCGGTAATTGCCGGCTCGGTGGCAACCCTGCTTTGCCTGTTCGTGCCTGTCCAGATGGCCAGTCAGACTTGGGACGACCACGACCGTTCAGGCCGTTATGTCTGCCGTGATTTCGGGTCAAACTATCTGGAATCATGCGAGCCGAATGCCGTCATCTTTACGAATGGCGATAACGATACCTTCCCGCTGTGGTATGCCCAGGAGGTCGAAGGAGTCCGTACCGACGTCCGTGTTTGTAACACCAGCTACCTGCAAACAGACTGGTATATCGACCAGATGAAGAAACAGGCTTACGAGTCCGCTCCGCTGCCGATCACCTGGACACGCGACCAGTATATCCAGGGAACGCGCGATGCAGCCTATGTATTCCCGCTGACAAAAGACTCGATCGACCTGAATGTGGCGTTGAACTTTGTCCGTAGCGATGATCCGAAATTCAAGAAGATTCCGGGCATCAACCAGGAACTGGATTATATCCCGGCCGACAGACTTTATTATAAGGTCGATTCGGTTGCCGGAGCCAAAGTGTTGGGTGGTAATACGGATGGAATGGTCAGCCAGATGATGATCGACCTGAGAGGCAAGAACGCCTTGGGCAAACAGGAGCTGACGATCCTCGATATGTTGCAGACCAATAACTTCGAACGTCCAATCTATTATGCCATCACGGTTAATTCCGACCAGTTCATCAAGTTGGACGGCTATTTCGAACAGACCGGTCTGGCTTATCAGATCGTTCCGAAGGAAGCCAACAAAGCGGTCAATACCGACAAGATGTATGACAACGTGATGAACAAATTCAAATGGGGCGGCGTAGACAAACCGGGCGTTTACATCGACGAGAACGTCATGCGTATGTGTAAAAGCTACCGTACGATGTTGTTCAACAAACTGGCGGAAGCGTTGGTGAGAGAAGGCAAGAACGACAAGGCGCTGGCCGTACTGGACAAGTCCATGCAGGTATTGCCGCCGGAAAATGTCCCGTTGGATTATTCGGCCATTTCAACCGGAGAGTTGTATTATGTGTTAGGGCAGAAGGAGAAGGCAGAAGAAGTCTTTACTGCCATTGCCGATAATGCGATGCGCAACCTCAACTGGTTCTACCGCTTGAGTCCGGCGCAGATGGCTTCGATAGAATCTGAGCTGTATTATAATCTGGCAACTCTCAATCAGGTTTTGTTAATTAGCAAACATTATAACCCCGAATTCGGTAAGAAATACCAGGAAGAGTTTGACAACTACCGTATGGCTTACGAGTCGGTGCGCAAAGAATAGATATGTTTATAGAACAACCGCCCTGGTTCTACAGGGTCCTGTTTCCAGGGGTAATCTGGAGGATTCCGGCTAAGAAGAAGTGTGTATATCTCACCTTCGACGATGGCCCTATCCCCGAGATTACCCCTTGGGTATTGGATATACTCGATAAATATGGCGTGAAAGCCACCTTTTTCTGCGTAGGAGACAACGTCCGGAAGTATCCGGAGACCTACCAGATGGTGCTCGACCGGGGACACCGTGTCGGTAACCACACGTTCAACCATATCCAGGGGATACGGTTCTGGACAAAGAATTATCTGGCGAATGTCGAGAAGGCTGCCGAGTACATCAAGAGTAACCTTTTCCGTCCGCCCCACGGCCATATGCGCTTTCCGCAGGTGGTCTTTCTCAGGAAGCACTACCGGATTATCATGTGGGACGTCGTGACACGCGACTACAGTCCGCACATGACGCCGAACGGTGTCTTCAACGTCGTCAAAAACTACACGCGCAACGGCTCCGTCATCGTCTTCCACGATTCGCTGAAAGCCGAAAGCAACATGCGCGAAGCCATGCCCCGCGCCATCGAGTGGTTGCAGGAACAGGGATATGAGTTCAAGTTGTTTGAATAGGACATCCTCATAAATACAGATAATAAGATTGCTCTTGTGTCATGGCGGGCTTGACCCTTGAGTATGGTTCTTGAGGTAAGTTCGATATAATTGTAACAAATAACTTTAAAAGATTAAATACCATGAAACGTCTATTGAAAAGCATTACATTCCTATTGATGTTGTGCATCGCCTTTGCCGGCAGTGCACAGGAATTACAGGAAAAACTGGCCGCTCTGAAAGGTATCAGCGGCATCGAAAAACTGGAATCGGACTATTACGCCGAGAAATATGTCGTCCGCATTACCCAACCGGTCGATCATAAGAACCCTGCTGCCGGGACATTCACCCAGCGCGTGATCGTCGCCCATGTAGGTTTCGACCGTCCCACAATCTTGGTGACCGAAGGCTATGGCGCTGCATACGCCCTCAATCCCCGCTACCAGGAAGAGCTTTCGAAGCTGCTTAACGCCAATATGGTCTTTGTGGAATACCGTTATTTTCTGGAATCCACCCCGGAACCCTGTAACTGGGATTACCTGACAGCCGAGAACTCAGCTTATGATCTCCATAACGTCAACCGGGCCTTCCGCCAGCTCTACACCGGCAAGTGGGTCAGCACCGGCATCAGCAAAGGTGGGCAGACTACCTGTCTGTACCGCGCCTATTTCCCTGACGATGTCGATTTTTCTGTTCCTTATGTCGCTCCCTTGAACCGGGGTGTCGAAGACGGCCGCCACGAACCGTTCCTGCGTAAAGTCGGTACGAAGAAAGACCGCCGGAAGATCGAAGCGTTCCAAGCCGAAATCCTGAAGCGTAAAGCCGAGATCGTCCCGATGTTAGAGACTTTCTGTCACGATAAAAAGCTGGAGTTTCGCATTCCGATGGCCGAAGTGCTGGACTATTGCGTGCTCGAATATCCGTTTGCCCTCTGGCAGTGGGGAACGCCGACCAACGTTATTCCGCCCCTTTCTTCCGACACGAAAACATTGTTTTACCACTTAGCCGACATCAGCGGCCCCGATTATTTTGCCGAGGACCAGCCGAACATCTCCTTTTTCGTCCAGGCAGCCCGCGAATTGGGCTATTATGGCTACGACACAAAGCCGTTCCGTAAGCTTCTGACAATCGACAGCAGTCGTGGTTACCTGAACCGCATCATGCTACCCCGTGAACTGGTCGACCGCGTAGAATACCGTCCGGAGCTCTATCATAAAGTCTACGATTTCCTGAAAAACAATGATCCGAAAATGATATTCATCTACGGTGAAGTGGACCCTTGGAGCGCAACCCGTGTCCCCACCTTCAAAGGCAAGGTAAACGAGCAAATCTACATCCAGCCCGGAGGCAGCCACCGTTCCCGCATCAGCAACATGCCGGAAGAGATGAAAGAAAAGATATTGACGCAGATCAATAAGTGGTTGGCGGAATAACAGATATCTTTATTCTTTTTTGCTTAGAAACCGTTTGATTTCGGAATAATATGGATACATTTGTGAACCTATTTTTCTCACTTGTAAAAACGGATTTTAATTTAAAAAAGAAAATGATGAAAAAGAATCTATTATTTCAGTTCTTGTTAGTGGCGTTCCTGCTTCCGGCTTTCTCTTGTTCGGATGACGATTCCACACCGGAAATCAATAACGCAACCACTTTGAACATGCTCGATGCGGAGAACGGCACGACCCGTTTGGGAAATTCAGACATTTACATTAATGCTGCAAACAATTTTCAGACAAACAGATGCCTGATTGCCGAAATCGGTACGTCGAAAGGATTGGGAAAAGTCATTCCTCCCAAGGTCGGCGACGGGTTGGTCTCTCAGGTCGCCGTAGCGCCGGGCCATCTCTACCAGGCTTTCGTGGAAGAAGCTGTAATGCAGTTTCCGTCGGGGAAGTTCGCGTTAGCGCTGGCCGGAGACTACTATCAGTTCTATGTCGATTCGGAGATCATGAAAGAGGAAAAAAGAATAGGCGCCGTCGTGCGGTTTGCCTTGATCAATCCCGAGGCAGACGGTTTGCCCGCCTACGACAGCATGATCGGGACAGTGCGCAACGGTTATGGAGAGGAAATCGTCTGTGAGTTTCCCAAGAACACAGAGTTTTACTACGACAGCAGTCTGGAAGAGATCTTTCAGATTTCGACTAATGGCGGTGTTTTGAAGATGAGCCTGTGGGTCTCGTGGGGCGATAATCTCCGGGGCAACTACGTCATCTATGCCCGGCATAACGAGGTATATACGAAAGTATATGTCAGAGTGGAATAATCAGAACATTCCCTGTACCTTGTAAACAAATTCCATCCAAACCCAATATCGGATCGCCTTTCCGAGGAACATCGAGATCGCGACGATCCAGATATTGGCACGGAGGAAACCGAGCGCTACGGCGATGAAATCACCGATGCCGGGAAGGAAAACAAAGAAGCCCATCCAAGAGCCTTTCCCTTTTATCCAGTCCTGGACCTTTTGGAGTTTCACGGCATCCAGCTTCAGATATTTCTCTATCCATTCGACTTTCCCCAACATACCTAACCAGTAACAACTCATACCTCCCAGGAAGTTACCTAATGTCGCGGCAATCATACAAGGCCAATAGGCCGAGCCTGCCAGTAGTACGCCGGTCAGGACCACCTCGCTGCTGAACGGCAGGATGGTGGCGGCCAGGAACGATGCGATAAACACGCCGATATATCCGTATTCTATAAGAAATTCCATAAACGAATGAATAAGGTGGCAATCAGGAATACCACAGTTGCATAAAACGACCAGAAAACAATCCGCCTTCGCGTTACCGTAAAGAAGTGGGCAATCAGGATGGAAGCAGGTACACAAGCCGTTTCCAGAAATTCTTCCGAGACTTGCTCATAGAGGAAATAAAGGCTGAAAGCCCACACCGACATCGCAATCAGAAACGCAAGAAACTGGCGTGAACGCAGTGAGTCCTCCGTATCGTGCATGACAATATTCAGAGACGCGACAATTGTCAGGAAAGCGATTGCAATGATACTGATCCAGTCAACCAGCACAATCCCGTCCGTAGCCAACAGGTGCATCTTGAAAAGCGTATGGAAAGGAATGGTGAACGGCGTAAAATCCCGTTGCCATACGCACCAGCCCAGCAGGAACCAATACACGGTGGCGACACCGAGCAGAGATGCCATAAATGTACGCGGCGTCAGCGAACGGAAGTTGTACATCCCGAGCCAAAACAGGGGCAGGAACCAGAGCAGGTGAATCCAGAGCAGGCTTCCGATACCGATCAACAGGGCAGCACTGTAGGCTTTTTCCCTCGCTTCCGGATCGTGGTAGGAGGTGAATAGCTGGTAAATCGCCAGGATCAGGCAAAAAACGCCGACCGACGTAGATTTCAGCGGGAAGAAATCCGGGTTCGTACTGATGAATAAGATATAAAACAGGAACGGCAACATCGTCTTTTCCCTGATCAACACCAAGACATAATTGGCGCGATGCAACAGGAAAGCGCCTCCTGCCATCAGTACCATCCCGATGATGTAGGTAAATTCTTTGCCGGGCAATGCCTGGCAGATAGCGTTCCAAAGAGGAGTAGCCGAAACCTCGCCATAGACGGGATAGCCTACGGAATACAGATAACTCACCACCCAGCAGACCATACACGCCAGCAGAACCGGAATAAAGGTCTGCGGCGCGGAAAAGTCAAACCGGCGGGTGTATTTATTGTATGCTACTCTCATGTTAGTTGAAATTAGATAGATGATGATTTAGCGGTGACTCGCAGAGGCCTCGTAGGGGCGGTTCGCGAACCGCCCAAATAGCGACGTTGTCTTAGGGCTGTAGGCCCGGCAGATCTCAGCCCAAGGCGTGAGCCTTGGGTTAAGGAAACGTCTCTCCCCTTCTTAGCCCTGTAAGGGCGGCACCCTAACTTCTTCTGTCACAAGGCATCGCCCTTACAGGGCTCTAAAGACGGGAGGTGGCCCTATTTAAACCCAAGGCTTACGCCTTGGGCTATGCTCTGTCGCCCTTACAGGGCTTTGGCGGTTTGCGAACCGCCCCGAGGCCGTTATCCGCTCACCGTTAAATCATCATTTAGCACAATGTTTATTACAAATCGAATCCGATATCGCTACGGAAATATTTCTTGTCGAAGTCGATGGTTTTGGCACCGGCGAAGGATTTGGCAAGGGCTTCCTCCTTGTTGGCACCGTATGAGCTGACGGCGATAACACGGCCTCCGTTAGTGAGGATTTGCCCGTCGGCTGCTTTTGTGCCGGCATGGAAAACGATGTTTTCTGCCGGGACTTTATCCAGGCCGCTGATCACTTTACCCTTCTCATAGGCTTCGGGATAACCGCCGCTGACCAGCATAACGGTTACAGCTGCACGCGAGTCGTGTGTCAGTGTGCGGCTTCCTAAGTTGCCTTCTGCAACGCCTTCCAGCAGTTCGACCAAATCACTCTGGATGCGGAGCATCACGACTTCCGTTTCCGGATCACCCATGCGACAGTTATATTCGATCACCATCGGCTCGTTCTTTACATTGATCAGGCCGAGGAAGATGAAACCTTTATAATCGATATTCTCCGCTTTTAGTCCTTCGATGGTCGGGCGGATAATGCGCTCGTCCACCTTCTGCATAAACACATCATCTGCGAAAGGAACAGGGGAAACAGCTCCCATACCGCCTGTATTCAGGCCGGTATTACCTTCTCCGATCCGTTTGTAGTCTTTGGCAACCGGAAGTACCTTATAGTCCTTACCGTCTGTCATAACAAACACGGAGCATTCGATACCGTCCAGAAACTCTTCGATGACAACTGTTTTGCTGGCATCGCCGAACATTCCGCCCAGCATGTCGCCCAACTCTTTCTTCGCCTCTTCCAATGTATCGAGAATCAACACACCTTTGCCGGCTGCCAGTCCGTCTGCTTTCAGCACATAAGGAGCTTGCAGTTCTTCGAGGAAAGCGTAGCCTTCTGCTAAATTATCTGCCGAGATACTTTTGTAGCGGGCAGTCGGGATGTGATGGCGCATCATGAAAGCCTTGGCAAAATCCTTGCTCCCTTCTAACTGTGCACCCTCTTTAGACGGGCCGATAACGGGAATAGCGGCGTCGTTCTTGAAGAAGTCGTAAACTCCTTTCACCAACGGGTCTTCCGGGCCTACCACTACCATATTGATATTGTTTGCCAAAGCAAACTCCTTGATAGCAGGGAAATCGTCTGCCTTGATATTTACATTCGTGCCTGCCAATGCTGTTCCGGCATTACCGGGAGCAATGAATAACTTGTCCACTTTCGGGCTTTGAGCAATCTTCCAGGCTATTGCGTGTTCGCGGCCGCCTGAGCCAAGTAATAAGATGTTCATATTTCTCAATTCTTAATTTTCAATTCTTCAGGTAATCGTCGAAGTACCGTGTTATCTTCTCATACAGATGCGGGCGGTCTTTGCCGATCACATTGTGCAGGTGGCGGGGATAGACGAAGTAATCCGGATAGGTGTCTGCATCCACACAGGCTTTTAGGAAGCCGAGGCTGTGCTGCCAAACGACTACCGGATCGATATCTCCGTGGATCAACAACAGATGTCCTTTGAGGTTGCCGGCTTTCAGTTTGAGGTTGGCATTCTTATATCCTTCCGGATTATCTTGCGGACGGTCCATATAGCGTTCACCGTACATGATTTCGTAGTTGCTCCAGTCGATCACCGGTCCTCCGGCAACGCCTACCTTAAACAGTTCCGGATAAGAACACATCAGGTTCGTTGTCATAAAGCCGCCATAACTCCATCCGTGTACGCCTATCCGGTCGGCATCCACGTATGGAAGGGACTTCAGGAAGCCGACACCTTTCACCTGGTCCGCCATTTCGTTTACACCTAAGTTCCGGTGGATCACACTTTCAAAAGCATGTCCGCGATTGGCTGATCCGCGGCTGTCGAGCGTAAAGATCACATATCCGCGTTGTGCCATATAGATATCCCATCCGCCTACACCGTTCTTCCATCCGCCTGTCACCAACTGGGCGTGCGGACCTCCGTAGACATAGACGATAGTGGGATATTTCTTCGTTTCATCCAGCCCGACGGGTTTAACCAGGCGATAGTTCAAGTCAGTCACACCGTCTGCCGCCTTGATCGTACCTGTGACGATCTCCGGCATGGCATAACCTTCGTACGGGTCTTTTGCCGTCAGCAACGTCCGCAGGGTTTCTCTCTTTTGCCCGTCGATAATCGAAATCTCACGTGGAATAGCGGGAGCGGAATAATTATCGATCAGATATTTACCGGATGCGCTGAGCTGCGTATTGTGCACACCCTGCAAACCACCCGAAGTCAGTTCGTAAGATGTTCCCTTTTTCAAATCTAACCGTGATGTTCCGACATATAAGGCATCGCCATAGCCGAAGGAACTGAGCAGCGCCGGTTTGGTAGAGGAGAAATACAAGGCTTTCCCTTTTGCATCGAAGCCTAATACATCCTTTACGACCCATTCGCCTTTCGTCAACTGTTTCAGCAGTTTGCCCTCCGTATTATATAGATACAGGTGGTTATATCCGTCGCGTTCGCTCTGCCAGATAAACTGGTCCGGGTTGTTAGGAAGGAAGAGAACCGGATGTTGCGGTTCCACGTAGTGTTCATCCGTTTCGGTGAACAGGTCAGCTTCCTTTTCCCCTGTCAGGGCGGAATAGCGTACCAGATGCATCTCGTTCTGTTCCCGGTTCAGTTCGGCGATATAGATGCTTTTCTCGTCCGGACTCCAGGCTATATTAGTTAGGTATTTCTCTTTTGGCAATCCCGTTTTCAGCCAGACGGTCTTTTTTGTTTCCAAGTTATAGACGCCGACAGTCACTTCATGGCTTTTCATGCCGGCCATCGGGTACTTATGCGGTTCAGCCGTTGCGCAACGGGTTGTAATATTAACAAACGGATAATCCGTAACCATGCTTTCGTCCATCCGGTAGAAAGCTAAAGCCGAACCGCCGGGTGACCAGAAAGTCCCCTTGTGGATACCGAACTCGTTCTGGTGGACAGACTTTCCGCAAACGATACCGTCCGCCGTTTCGTCTGTAACAATCCCGACAGTGTTGTCGGGCGAAAGAATCCGCAGATTATTCCCTTCCGTAAAAGCCAGGTAGCCGTTAGCCGGGCAGAAATCATAATCCGCCCATGACGCATCCAACTTATAAGCATTCAGAATCTTGTTTTCCGCAAAATTATAATGGTAACGATGGCGCTTGGCATTGAATGTTAGCACGGGCTGATCCGGATATGGAACCGAGAAATAAGGCATACTTCCCACTGTCTGCTGTCCGGCTGCCGTAAGTGCATCGTTCAGTTGCTGGCGGGTGAAGGCCACTTTTTCGTTCTTGGTCGATTCGCCGCTCATCATGCTGTCGCCCCTGACATACAGATAAGTATCTCCGCACCACTGCAACTGTTTCAGGCTGCGGGGTACAAAACGACTCTGCGTTTTTCCTCCCGGTATCAGGTCTT
This sequence comes from Parabacteroides sp. AF17-28, assembly GCF_003479205.1. Lineage (NCBI taxonomy): Bacteria > Pseudomonadati > Bacteroidota > Bacteroidia > Bacteroidales > Tannerellaceae > Parabacteroides > Parabacteroides sp. AF17-28. The sequence goes on from NZ_QUGV01000040.1 coordinate 11,831, forward strand.
GCAAGGTGAACTGCTTATCTTGTCCCATCATCGACAGCGGATTTGTAAGTGCCAGGGCACAACATATTGCTAAATATTTAATCATCGAGATCATCGTCATCTCTTCTTTTAAATGGTTTCTTGAATGATTGGTTTCCGAACTTCTTGTCTCCGAATTTCCTGTCACCAAACTTCTTATCCCCGAACTTTTTGTCACCGAATTTCTTTTTGTCCCCAAAGACTTCGTCGTCTTTGAAACGTTTCTTGACAGGGCGTTTGGCAACGAAATCCTTGCGTGCCGGACGGCCATCCGCCCGATCATCGCCAAAATAACGCTTGCCCGGTACAAACGGTGCGCGTTCGCTGTCGTCCTCGGCATGTGCCGCTGCAAAACGGCGGTCGGGGCGGTCCAACCGGTCAGTCTTAAAGTTCGGACGGGAAGGACGGTCTGATGAGCGATCGGAAGGACGATCCGGACGGCGTTCGAAAGAGTGTTTGCCGGCAACATCCGGGCGTTCGAAACCTGACGGACGCGCTTCGCCTTCTTCGTTCAACGCTTTTTTATAGTCCTTGTTCTTTCCTTCAAATATGTCGTAGCAACGGTATTCGCATTCCAGCGAACCGTTCATCAGCTTCATCTTTTCGCTCGGTTTCAAGCCGATCTTATCGAAACATTCGTCTTTGTAGCTCAGTATCCATACCTTATATCCCGTAAACACATGTTTGATCCGTTCGCCGATCATATTATACAGCCCTAACAGGTCACGGCTTGAAATACGTTCGCCGTAAGGCGGATTCGTCACCATGATACCCGGATTCGGCGCTTCGGCGCATTGCTGGAACGGTTGGACTTTCAGGTCGATATATTTCATCAGGCCGGCACTGCGGATGTTCTTTTCGGCAATCTCGATTGCTGCCGGGCTGATATCCGCACCGTAACATTTGAATGTAAACTCGCGTTCCTGGCTTTCGTCGTTGTAGATACGGTCGAACAGTTCCTGGTCGAAGTCGATCCATTTTTCGAAAGCGAACTCCTTGCGGTGCACACCCGGAGCGATGTTCAGCGCAATCATGGCAGCCTCAATCAGCAACGTACCGGAACCGCACATCGGATCGACGAAGTTGGATTCTCCCTTCCACCCTGTTTTCAGAATCATGCCGGCAGCTAATACTTCGTTCAGCGGGGCTTCCGTCTGGTCTACACGATAGCCGCGTTTATGCAGACTCTCGCCCGAACTGTCGATAGACAGCGTACAGTCGTTGTGCGAGATATGGATATTGATATACAGATCCGGATTATTCACACGGACGGAAGGACGCTTTTGTTCCTTTTCCATGAAATAATCCACGATAGCATCTTTCGTACGATAGGCAACAAACTTGGAGTGGTTGAAGTCTTCCGAGTAGATAACCGAGTCGATGGCGAATGTCTTGTCCAGCGATATGTAGTTTTCCCATTTCACCTTCTTCACCTCTTTGTACACGGTATCGGCGTCTTTGGCTTTAAAGTGATAAATGGGCTTCAGGATGCGAAGCGCCGTACGGCAACAAAAGTTGGCTTTGTAAAGCACTTCCTTATCTCCGGTAAAGGACACCATCCGGCGGCCAATCTGTATGTCGTTGGCACCTAAAGATAATAATTCGCCGGCCAGTATTTCTTCCAACCCGTAAAGGGTCTTGGCCACCATTTCAAAAGTCTCGCTCATTTTAAGTTGAAAGTTAACAATGATTCCTCATCGTTTATTAGTAATTCTATTTTAATTATTAGTTATTTTCTGTTCGTTCACTCCGCTGACTGTCAACTGGCATTTGTCGATCGTCAGCTGGCTGACAGTCGCTCCTGCCGGGACATCTTCGGTGATCCAGACGTTTCCGCAGATTGTCGCTCCCTCGCCGATACAAATCCGTCCCAGCAAAGTGGCATTTGAATAGACCGTGACATGATCGCCTAAAACCGGATGGCGAGAGACACCGCGTATCGCATTCCCGTTCTCGTCAGGCGGCAGTTTCTCTCCTGCCAGGCTGACTCCCTGGAAGATACGGACGTGGTTGCCGATTACGCTGGTTTCGCCGATAACAGTGCCTGTGCCATGATCGATGGAGAAATAATGCCCGATCTGTGCTCCCGGATGGATATCGATACCCGTCTCCGAATGCGCCATTTCAGTAATCATGCGGGGGATGAAAGGGACGCCTAACCGGTATAGCTGGTGTGCAATACGGTAGTTGCAGATAGCCCGGAAACCGGGATAGCAAAAGATGACCTCGTTGATGTTTTGTGCGGCTGGATCGCCGTTAAAGGCTGCTTCGGCATCGGTTGCCAACAGGCTGCGCATTTCAGGAAGTGACTGGATAAAAGCTTCCGAGAGCTTTTCCGCTTCAGTGAATATCTTTTCTTCCGGGCAAGTCGTGCAATTGGTATCGGCAAAGCAAAGCCCGGCATAAATCTGTTTGGAAAGCAAGGTATGCAATGTCCCGATGTTTACACCGGTATGGAAGCGGATCGTCTGCTTGCTGATACGTGCATTCCCGTAATAACCGGGGAAAAGGATTGCCCGGCATAGATCGATGATCTCTTCCAGTACTTCACCCGAGGGCAACGCTTCTTCATCGCGATAGGCATGAAACAGTTGCTGGTAAGATCCCTCATCCGAGAGCATCTCAACTGTATCATTCAATACCTTGCTATGCTTTTGCAATCCCATTATTCAGCAATAATCATATTTGGCAACAAAAGTACTAATTAATTCTCAATTTATCATGCGGTGCCCCGAATTCCTTGCAGCTCACCTCATCCAGTTCGACAATCCATATCTTTACATTCTTCACGGCCGGGTCAGAGTAGCGGAATTCTTTATCCGAATACTGTTTCATAATGATATCCAGCGCTTCCGTTTTTTTATCGAAATCTTCTTCAAAACGAACTTTACCCCAGCTGATCACGCTCTTGGAACGCATCCGGTAGCTGCAAGCCACTTCGGGATGTTGGAAGACCAGGTCATGATCGGTACTGAACGTAATGCATACGCGCGGATTCCGCTCCAGGACAGAGATACTCCGCCCTTCCTGTGCCGAATGCAGGTATATAACACCATCGCGATAGCCGAAGTTCATTGGCAATACATAAGGCGTTCCATCCGTATCTGCCAACCCTACATAGCAAATATCACATTTCTTAATGATCGCTTCGATCAACTCTTTGTCAGTATGTACTAATGTTCTCATCTTTTATTTCCGTTTTTCTGTCTACAAACATACAAGTTTTTATCGTTTCCATCAATTCTTTCCGGTTTATTCGCGAACCGCCCCTGCGAGGCTTGGTTGTTTCATATTTGGCAAATAATGAACTTATTTATCCCCAATGATTATCGGGTGAGCCCCAATATATACCGCAGATTAGGGAAAATTGATAACTTATACGGCATAATTGCCATTTGCTACAAGACAAAAGAGGGCGTACTTTGCATTATAAAAGATAACACATAAAAACAGCAAAGACATGATGACTAAATTAAGTAACTTATTCTACACATTTCTGAACATGGTGGCTTCTACTCAGAAGCTGGGTATTAACCTGATCCGCGTTGCGATCCTGATCATTTTCGTCTGGATCGGAGGATTGAAGTTCTATAACTATGAGGCGGAAGGCATCGTTCCGTTTGTAGCCAACAGCCCGTTCATGAGTTTCTTCTATACGAAAAGTGCTCCCGAATATAAAGAGTATAAGCTGAAAGAAGGAGAGTTCAACGAGACAAAACACCAGTGGCATGTGGAAAACAATACATACGGATTCTCGCACGGATTGGGCATCCTGATTATGGCGATCGGCATTCTTACGTTCCTGGGTATTTTCTCCCCTAAAATCGGTTTGGTCGGCGCAGGACTGGCAATCATCATGACAATCGGAACGCTTTCCTTCCTCGTCACAACACCCGAAGTATGGGTTCCGGACCTCGGAAGCGGAGAACATGGCTTCCCTCTTTTGACAGGGGCCGGCAGATTGGTGATAAAGGACACGGCGATTATTGCCGGGGCAATCGTGTTACTTTCAGACTGTGCACAGAGAATACTGAAACAGAAAAGATAATAAAGAAGAAAGGGAGCTCTTGACAAGAACTCCCTTTCTTCTTTTATAGCCAGAGAAATATTTAGCTTAACTCGGCTTTACGGCCTGTACATCTACCGAGACAAGTTCTATTTCAAATATCAAAGTCGAATAACCAGGAATACTACCGCTTCCATTTGCACCGTAAGCTAATTGCTGCGGAATCCAGACTTCGTATTTATCACCTTCAACCATATGCTGCAAAGCGACTCCCCAACCGGTAATAACCGAACCATATTGGGTTTTAACACTTGTAACCGGATCTGTAATTGTAGTACTATAATAAGGACTTACTGCACAATTAAACGGGGTTCCGTCTTCAAGCAACTTCTGGTCAAAGACCGTTCCGTCCGTCAAAGAGCCTTTATAGTAAACCGAAACAAGGCTATTGAAGTAAGCCTGTTTGCCATCCCCTTTCTTGATCAGTTTGGCAAAGACAAAACCGTCATTATCTTCTGAAGCCCATTTTTCGTATCCTTCGTTTATTTTTGCCTGGAAAGCAGCTTCCTGTTCCAGTTTATAAGCCTCTTGCTCAACAGCCTTCTTGTCATCATCGTCGTCCTTACAGGAAGAGACAGCGAGAACACAGAACAACATCAACGCGATATGCAGGTATTTCTTCATTCGTTTTACTCCATTATCTTTTTTAATAAATTCTTCATGCTTACCTTTTCGGAGATAATCTCATGCAGCTTGTCGATGCTGACACGTTCCTGTTCCATCGTATCGCGGAAGCGGATCGTGACACAATTATCCTTCAAAGTATCGTGGTCAACTGTAATACAGTACGGGGTTCCGATAGCATCCTGGCGGCGGTAGCGCTTGCCGATAGAATCCTTTTCATCATACTGGCAACGGAAGTCGAAGCGCAGCATATTGACGATCTCTTCCGCCTTTTCGGGCAGACCGTCTTTCTTCACCAACGGCAATACGGCCAACTTGATAGGAGCCAACGCTGCAGGCAATTTCAGTACGACACGTGTCTCGCCGTTTTCCAGCGTTTCTTCGCAATAAGAACCGGCCATCACACTCAGGAATACGCGGTCGACACCGATAGAGGTTTCGATTACGTACGGCGTATAGCTCTGGTTCAGTTCCGGATCGAAGTATTGTATTTTCTTGCCGGAGAATTTCTCGTGCTGGCTCAGGTCGAAGTTCGTACGGCTGTGGACACCTTCCACTTCCTTGAAGCCGAACGGCATTTCGAATTCGATATCGGTAGCGGCATTGGCGTAGTGGGCTAACTTTTCATGGTCGTGATAACGATATTTCTCGTTACCCAATCCCATAGCCTGATGCCATTTCAAGCGGGTCGATTTCCATTTCTTGAACCATTCCATCTCTTCGCCCGGACGAACGAAGAACTGCATCTCCATCTGTTCGAACTCGCGCATACGGAAGATGAACTGGCGGGCGACGATCTCGTTACGGAAAGCCTTACCTATCTGTGCGATACCGAAAGGAATCTTCATACGGCCGGTCTTCTGCACGTTCAGGAAGTTCACGAAAATACCCTGTGCCGTTTCCGGACGCAGATATATCTTGGAAGCTCCTTCGGCAGTCGAACCCATTTCGGTCGAGAACATCAGGTTGAACTGGCGCACATCCGTCCAGTTACGTGTTCCGGAGATCGGGCAAACGATTTCGCAATCCAGGATCAGCTGGCGCAGGTCCTCGAAGTTGGAGTCGTTCATATCTTTTGAATAGCGTTCGTGGATTTCGTTCCACTTAGCCTGGTATTCGAGTACACGTCCGTTGGTTGCACGGAACTGGGCTTCGTCGAAAGCGTCGCCGAATTTCTTGGCAGCCTTGGCAACTTCCTTATTCATCTTTTCCTCGATCTTTGCCAGATGGTCTTCGATCAGCACATCGGCGCGATAACGTTTCTTCGAATCTTTGTTATCGATCAGCGGGTCGTTGAATGCGTCAACATGGCCGGATGCTTTCCAGATAGTCGGATGCATAAAGATAGCGGAGTCGATGCCGACAACGTTTTCGTGCAACAGTGTCATGCTGTCCCACCAATATTTCTTTATATTGTTTTTCAGCTCTACGCCATACTGTCCATAATCGTAGACTGCACCTAAACCATCATAAATCTCTGAAGAGGGGAATACGAAACCGTATTCTTTACAGTGCGAAACTAACTTCTTAAATACATCTTCTTGTGCCATAATAATAATTTGCCAATTAATCAATTTGCCAATATGCCAATCAAAACCATCCCGTGCAACCTGCCAATTCTCATTGGCATATTAGCACATTGGCACATCGGCATATTATTTAAGGTTGCAAAGTAAATGATTTTTTCGGTAATCTGTAGCATTTTCAGCCGCTTATAAAGATATTTATGATGAAACGTCACAGAAGAGATGCCTTTTTCTCCCCGGCCGGGAGAAAACAGATGAAAAAGTTTCACCTGTTCCTTCGGGCTGAAACTTTAGTTTCATCGGCATGAAACTTTTGTTTCACGGGCAAGAAACTTTAGTTCCGTCGGCTGAAACTTTTTATTTCATGCCGACGGAACTCATTTATCAAAGGGCTTCCTTGATGATTTCGCCTACGGTCGGGTGCGGGAAGACAATGGCCTTCAGTTCGTCCGCCTTCATGCCTTTTTCGATGGCGATACCGGCAATCACAATCAGTTCGGAAGCCGGATTACCTAACAGGTGGGCGCCGACGATCGTTTCGTCTTCGGCCAGGATCAACTTACAGACACCTTTGCCTTGTTCGTTTTCGGCGACAAAGCGGCCGGAGAACGCCATCGGGATTTTCTTCACGGTGTATGGAGTTCCTTCGGCTTGCAGTTCTTCTTCCGTCTTGCCGACACCAGCTATTTCGGGATTGGTGTAGACAACGCCCGGTATCGCCTTATAGCTCATGCCGCGGCTCTTGCCTAAAAGATGGTCGACGGCCACTTCCGCCTCGCTAACAGCCGTATGCGCTAATAGGGAGAAAGCTGTGATATCGCCACAGGCATAGACGTTCGGAATGGAAGTCTGCATATATTCGTTCACCTTGATGCCACTGCGGAATGGTTCGGGCGCTAATGTTTCCAGGCCGAATCCTTTGGTTACGGGACGACGGCCGACGCTCAACAGGACCTTTTCTCCCTGAACGACGAATGTCTCGCCGTCTTTCTCAACCGTCACGCCTTCGGCACTTACGGCTGTCACCTTGTGTCCTAAATAGAACTTGATGCCGCGTTTGGCGTATTCGGCCTGTAACATTTCGGACAGTTCCCTGTCCATCGGGCCGAGAATCTTATCCAGCATTTCGACCACGTGCACTTCCGTTCCCATGCTGTTGAAGAACGAAGCGAACTCCATGCCGATCACACCGCCGCCGATAATCACTAACGATGCGGGCAGTTCTTTAGACTGAAGGGCTTCGCGACTTGTCCAGTATTCCGTCTCCGCCAATCCGGGAATCGGGGGGATAACGGTTTCCGAACCGGTACAGATCAGCAGGTTGGCAGCCTCATAAACCGCTTCTCCGCAGGCGATAGAGATAGTTCCGTCGGCTGCGCGTCCTTTTATTTCGGCCTCGCCGCTGACGACTTCCACGCCGTGTTCCTTCATCTTCATGCGGATACCGGCTGTCAGCTTTTTCACCACTTTATTCTTACGGGCGACAATCTTCGCAAAATCGAAAGTTGGGTTCTCCGCACTCACCGCATATTTGGGCGCGTGTTTGATCGTATCATACACTTTGGCAGAATAGAGCAGCGTCTTTGTCGGCACACAGCCTTCGTTCAGACAAACACCGCCTAACGCATTCTTCTCAAAAAGCAAGGTAGACAAACCACCTGCAGCCGCCTTTTCAGCAGCTGTATAACCGGCGGGACCGCCTCCGATTATGGCAACATCGTATTTCATGTTCTCAGATTTAATTAAGTTTTATATTGTAAGATTTATATCATCGGCTCCTTAATCCGGATCTCCGGATTATGCTTCCGCAACAGCTTAAGGAAGTCCTGTTTATTTACGGGAGAAATCAGCAACCATTGCGCGTCTCCCTTATAAATAATCAGCCGGTCCAGCGACAGGGCATAACTCGAAACGGGCATGACTGTCACTTCCACCGCACTGATCTCCGAAATGGGAATCCGTTTTTCCGGGAAGAGGCTGCAATGAGCAATCAGGTAACCATCGTCAGTCACCTTATACCAGGTCGACAACAACATATGCACGCACTCTAACGTAAACAGCAGCAGCACGATCATCGTGACGGGAGACTTGCCGCCGACAAAAGCAAAAACAGTGCTTGCAGCCATTACAAACAGTATCAGATGATACCACCAACCAACTTTCGATTTAAAGACTCTGTCCATTATCCTGAATTTTGGCGAAAGATAATCATTTTATTTCTTTTGGCGATCGGGGGAATAGAAAATGCGCCGCTACTTCTCAGTAACAGCGCATCCACTTAAACCGGTCAAACAATTCCAAATAAGGAATATATCTTTTCTTTACTTTACGACTTCGAGGACAGTATAATACTGCAACTGGTCGTTGTTGTTATACTGTTCGTTCTTGACGACACCGACATTCGGCGCATACCATTCATATCCGTAGCCCTCGATCGTTTCTTTCGGAGAGCGGGATTTGATTTTATACTTTACTTTCGTGCAGTCGAACGTGCCGGCAGGAGTCGTCACCTGTTCCGTTGTCACATATTCGCGGTCGTAGATGGACACGTTCTTGCGATCCTTACGGTTCTTCTTCGAATAGATCTGGATGTAGGCATCATCGAAATAGACATCGTCAGCGTTGCCGGAAGGAGCGTTTGCCACACTCGGATAGTTGAGGACGGCATCTGTCGCCTCCACATCAGACTGCACGGTGGAGACAAAGGACGGGTTGGAGAGGACTTCTTTCATGTCCATAAAAAACTCGCCGTTCTGGCAGAAAGCCTCCAGGTCGCCCTTGTCGTAGACTGTCCCGGCATTGTTCTTAAACACGTAATCAGCTTCCACTTCAAGGCCGGAAGGGATGTTTTTCACTTCGTCGACGGTGTAAGTCATCACACTCTGCAGGTTCCCTTTTGCATCGTAGCCTTTTTTCACGAGCTGCGTGCCTTTGGTCTGTGGGAAAAAGAACGTACAATCCTGAGCCATCGCACCGGCTGCAAACAGCAGGGCCAGCGCACTCAATATTACTTTAGACTTCATATTTTAAAACGTTTAAGTATTAATAATTAGCAGGATATCCAATGCCCCAATAGAACAGGGTTCCTTTCTGAGATGTTTACGCCGGGAAGTTTAAAATATCAAAAGAATCGGTAATACGGACTATTTTGCACGAAAGCAGCCTTTTCAAGGTACAACCAAATAAGTTAATTCCTAACTTTGTCAGCCACAAAGGATATAAACTATGGTACAACAATTCGATTTCTTAGTGATCGGTTCCGGTATCGCCGGCATGAGCCTCGCTTTGAAGGTAGCCGATAAGGGGAAAGTAGCCATCATCTGCAAGACAGAGTTGGAGGAAGCGAACACTTACTTTGCACAGGGAGGTATCGCTTCGGTTACAAACCTGCTGGTAGACAACTTCGACAAACATATTGAAGACACAATGATTGCCGGCGACTGGATCAACGACCGGGAAGCCGTGGAAATGGTCGTGCGTAACGCTCCCGACCAGATCAAGGCACTCATCGACTGGGGCGTGAACTTCGACAAGAAGGAGAACGGCGAGTTCGACCTCCACCGCGAAGGAGGACACTCCGAGTTCCGCATCCTGCACCACAAGGACAACACCGGCGCCGAGATACAACTAAGCCTGATCGAAGCAATCAAGAGACATCCCAACATCACGATATTCAACCATCATTTTGCGGTGGAGATCATCACGCAGCACCACCAGGGCATCATCGTCACCCGCTACACGCCGGGCATCAAATGCTATGGCGCATACGTCCTGAACGAAGACACCGGCAAGGTGGAAACCTTCCTGTCTAAAGTGACGGTCATGGCAACAGGCGGTTGCGAAGCTGTTTACCGCAACACGACCAATCCGTTAGTGGCTACCGGCGACGGTATCGCAATGGTCTATCGTGCCAAAGGCGCTGTCAAGAACATGGAGTTCATCCAGTTCCACCCGACCGCCCTCTTCCATCCGGGCGACCGGCCCTGCTTCCTCATCACCGAGGCGATGCGTGGTTACGGCGGCGTACTGCGTACGCTGGACGGAAAAGAGTTTATGCAGAAATATGATAAACGCCTGTCCTTAGCTCCGCGTGATATCGTGGCCCGTGCCATCGACAACGAGATGAAACTTCGGGGTGACGACCATGTCTATTTAGATGTGACGCATAAGGACCCGGAAGAGACGAAGAAACATTTCCCGAATATCTATAAGAAGTGCCTTAGCATCGGCATCGACATCACGAAGGATTATATCCCGGTAGCTCCGGCCGCCCATTACCTGTGCGGCGGTATCAGTGTCGACCTGAACGGGCAGTCCAGTATCCGCCGTCTGTATGCGATCGGCGAATGTTCGTGCACCGGCCTGCACGGAGGAAACCGCTTGGCGTCGAACTCGCTGATCGAAGCAGTCGTATATGCCGATGCAGCCGCCAAACATATCCTGAGTGTCCTCGAACGCTACGACTTCAACACTGATATCCCCGAATGGAACGACGAAGGCACGATCTCGACTGAAGAGCGTGTGCTGATCACCCAGAGTATGAAGGAGGTGAACCAAATCATGGAATCGTACGTCGGTATCGTCCGCAGCAACACCCGTCTGACCCGCGCCTGGAACCGCCTGGATATCCTGTACGAAGAGACAGAAAGCCTCTTCAAGCGTTGCAAGGCTTCCAAGGAACTGTGCGAGTTGCGTAACATGATCAACGTCGGCTACCTGATTACGCGCCAGGCGATGGAGCGTAAGGAAAGCCGTGGACTGCACTATACGATTGACTATCCTCCGGTAAAGAAGGACTAAACACATCTTTCTATTATGGAAAAGCCCTATTTATTATTATTCTTTTTACTCTTCTCTGTTGCTTGTTCAACAGAGAAGAAGTATGAAGCCTGCCAACTAAAGCAGACAGATAAAACATTGTCTTTCCCGATCGATCCGGACACGAAAAACAATTTCAATATCTATTCGATCTATAAAGACAAAGACGGAAAAGAGTATTTTACGTTCCAGAATTATGATAACAATACGATCCACTTCTACGACCTGAAGCAGCAGAAGCAAGCATTTAGAATAAATCCGCCCCGGGAAGGCAGTAACGGTGTCGGGAGAACATTCGGTTATTATATTCATAACCTCGACAGTATCTATGTCTTCAGTTGGGTTGAACATGAGTTTTATCTCATCAATAAAGACTGTGCGCTTCTCGACAAACAAAGTTACCCGGAACATAAGTCATCCTGTTTCATGGCCACCGCCGCCCAACTGCCGGTACGCCTCGGGCGCACTTTATATACCTGTATCGAACCGAACCGTTGGATCGAACATGATCGTGTCACCGTTGCAATCGATATGGATACAAAGGAGAGCAAAGCGCTCCCTTTCGACTATCCCGACTATCCCGGATCGGAAGTGAAACTAAAGAAATATGGCATGGAAGGCAGTTACAGCCGTTGCTATGACGGCGAACGTTTCGTTTACTCCTTCCATTACGACGAGAATATCTATGTTGCCACTCCCGAACACGACTCGATACGGAAAGTCCCGGTCAAAAGTAAATACTTCGATAAGGTACAACTGCCGGACGAACTTACCGCAAGCCCTGAAAACTTTTGTGTAAACGCCTGGTATAACAACCTGCTGTACGATCCCTACCGGGAAGTGTATTACCGGATCGCTTACCCGCCTTCGACTTTGGATAAAGGCGTCCGGTCGATGGAACTCATCCAATTCGGTCGCAAGAACTTCAGCATCATCATTCTCGACAAGGATTTCCGTATTGTCGGAGAAACGCTCTTCCCCGACAACACTTATAATCCCGGAATCATGTTCGTACGTCCCGAAGGGGTATATATTTCCGACAGCCATTTTCTGAATCCGCAGTTCAGCGACGATATTCTTAGTTTCCGGATGTTTGAATTGGTAGAAGAATAAAGCTGCCAACGATTCTACATCATTTCCCTTTCGGCGGATAATCTTTGCGTGGATCTCCGAAGAAAAACAGAGTCGGGACATTCTTTCCTGCCTCTGTTGCCTGGTATCCGGCAAAAGCTTTTCCTGCTATTTCCAATGCTTTTTCTACTGCGGCATCACTCGTATGCTTGTCGCACAGGAAATAGATCATCACAGGCTTGCCGCCGGAAGATTCAGACAAAGTCGTTTTCAGCAGGGCAGGCATCTCAGACATTTCTGCGAATTCATTGTTATAAAGTATCTGATCCCTTGCATTGATAAAGAAGTCGGCCTTCTTCGTCTGGGCCTTCATAAACTCGAATCTTGCCGTACCCGAGAGCTTACCGCCACCGGCCTCTTCGATATACCGGTCGATCTCCCTGTCGAATAATTCGCGGGTGTACGGTTGGTCAGCCGAAGAAATTGTCGTACCTTCGCTTTGGACTAAGTTTGTCAACTCCCGGTTCACATCCGGGCGGGCAAAAGCAAGCATACTGCATGCCGCTACCGGAATTAGAAGCACGAGCTTCAACCGGGCCCAACTGTTTGATTTCTCTTTTAACATCATAGTAATTCGTTTTTTAATTTTACTGTGATTGAAGCTGTTAGCAAAGGTGTAGGAGCTCGCGCTAACAGCTTTTTTCACTAATAACAATTGATATTTCGTTGCATCGATGCCACTTTTCAGTACGCCCATATCGGCCTGGTATTCATGAACCTCCTGCAGCTCCCGCTTCAACAACCAGGCAGCCGGATTGAACCAGTGCAGGAGCACGATGACCTCCGCATAAATCAGATCCAGCGAATGGTGCTTACGAAGATGAACCAGCTCGTGTGTCAATATCTCATCCGGATAGTCGGAATAGTCTTTTAAGGAAAGAACAATATACCGTCCCCAGTTAAAGGGTGCCACCGCCCTGTTCACCAAGACCAGCGTATAATGTTCCCGGCGAACCTTTTTCCCGCTTCTGATCAGCCACAGCAGACTGATAAACGAACGGGCCAACAGACCTGTCCCGATCACGATCCCCGCAAAATAAAGATAGACAATCAACTCTCCCCAAGAAACAAATGCCTGCACAACATCCGCCGCCTCCGTCGGAGCCTCCGCCTGCCGGGAGACAGCCTCTCCCATCTCCTCCTCTATCATCTCCTCCAATTGTTGCAACGGCATCTGCAGGGCACCGGGCGAAGCCGTCCGTATCCCGACAAACGGCAGCAGTATGCAAACCAATATCCCCGCCAACAACACGATCCGATTGAAGCGGAAGAATGTCTCTTTGCTCAGCAGCGCCTTATAGCCGAGGTAAAATAACGTTAGGCAACAGGTCGACTTGATCATATAGAGAAGAAAGGCCGTCATATCACTTATTTTTTACGGTTCTTAATCTGCTGCAACAACTCTTCCAGTTCCTCCACCGACAACTCGTCACGGTCTATCAGCGAAGAAACCACACGTGTATAGGAATCGCCGAAATAACGGCTGACCACATTCTTCAATGTCTTATTGCGGTATTCATCCTCTGAAACCAATGCATAATACTGATACGTGTTTCCATACGGACGATAACCAATATAACCTTTTTCTTCCAGCACGCGAACTATTGTGGAAAGCGTGTTGTAATGCGGCTTAGGCTCCTCCTGCAAATCCAGTAGTTCACGGATGAACAAAGGGCCGTTCGTCCAGAAATAGCCCAGTATGTCTTCTTCTTTGGGAGTCAGTTTCTTCATGTTTCGTTCTTTATTTACTGATGAATACCCAAAGATAACTATAAAGAGCAATAATGCAACTATGATTAATAGTTAAACTACTATATTTAGCAATAATTAGATACATATTGCTTTAATCGTAAATATTTACTAAAGCAAACAGAAGCCTCTTCCATTTCTTCCGCAAAGCGTATCTTTGCCATACAAGCAACACACACAGGAATATAAACCGAAAAACACAAAAAAGATGGACAAACGAATCTTATTGCCTCTGGCACTCCTTCCCGCCTTCCAAGCAGGAAACATCCAAGCTGCCGACCAACCCGCCAAACGCCCCAACATCATCCTCTTTATGGTTGACGACATGGGTTGGGAAGACACCTCCCTGCCCTTCTGGACAGAAAAGACACATTACAACGAAGTCTACGAGACCCCCAACATGGAACGCCTTGCCCGACAGGGAGTCATGTTCACACAGGCATACGCCAGCAGCATCAGTTCCCCGTCCCGTTGCAGCCTGATCACCGGGACGAACGCCGCCCGCCACCGTGTCACCAACTGGACACTTCAAAAAGACAAGACGACCGACCGCAAAGACAGCCTGCTGGACATCCCGGACTGGAACTACAACGGCGTCAGCCAGGTTCCCGGAACCAACAACACCTTCGTCGGCACCTCTTTCGTCCAGCTACTGAAAAATAGCGGCTATCACACGATACACTGCGGAAAAGCCCACTTCGGAGCCATCGACACTCCGGGCGAAGACCCGCACCACTGGGGATTCGAAGTCAACATTGCCGGCCATGCCGCCGGCGGATTGGCAAGCTATTTAGGCGAAGAGAACTACGGGCATACGAAGGATGGCCGACCGACCTCCCTGATGTCCATTCCCGGCCTCGAGAAATATTGGGGCACGGAGACATTCGCCACCGAAGCGCTGACACTCGAAGCGATCAAGGCCCTCGACAAAGCGAAGAAGTACAACCAGCCGTTCTATCTCTACATGTCGCACTACGCCATCCATATCCCGCTGAACAAGGACATGCGTTTCTACGACAAATACAAAAAGAAAGGAATGACCGACCACGAAGCCGCCTACGCCACCCTGATCGAAGGAATGGACAAGAGCCTGGGCGACCTCATGGACTGGCTCGAGAAAAACGGTGAGGCAGATAATACAATTATCATCTTTATGAGCGATAACGGCGGCCTGGCCTCCGAATCGGGCTGGCGTGACGGTCCGTTGCATACGCAAAACTATCCGCTGCTGAGCGGGAAAGGTTCCCTCTGCGAAGGAGGCATACGCGAACCGATGATCGTCAGCTGGCCGGGTGTAGCCAAACCGGATACCCGCTGCGACAAATATCTGTTGATAGAAGACTTCTACCCCACTATCCTGGAAATGGCAGGTGTAAAAGATTACCAGACGGTGCAACCCATCGACGGCGTCAGCTTCGTCCCCTTGATCACCGGCACAGGCGATCCCTCCGACGGCCGTTGCCTCTACTGGAACATGCCGAACAACTGGGGCAATGACGGCCCGGGCATCAACTTCAACTGTGCCATCCGCGACGGCGACTGGAAGCTGATCTACTACTACGCCACCGGCAAAAAAGAGCTCTTCAACATCCCCGCCGACATCAGCGAAAAGAACGACCTCAGCCCCCGTCACCCCGAAATCGTCAAACGCCTCTCCCAAAAACTCGGCTCCTACCTCCGCCAGGTAGACGCCCAACGCCCTTCCTTCAAGACTACGGGGAAGAGTTGCCCTTGGCCAGATGAGAGATAAAGAGGTCGAAGAAATAATGACAAAACAAAGAAAAGAATCAATCAAAGTTGTATTTATATATAACATTTCATATATTTGCCCATGAAAAAGATAATCGCATATAAAGGATACTTTAATGACTTCTTACAGAAACTGTCAAGAGAAGAACAACATAAAGTTTTGCGAACATTAGATATGTTTATGACAGAAGATAAAATGCCAAGTCATTATATCAAGTTCATAAGAGACGGTGTTTATGAGTTTCGTATCAGTTACGGTAATAACGAATTTCGTATTTTCTTCATATATGATGGCGAAAACATTGTTGTACTATTCAACTGTTTCAAAAAGAAAACTCAGAAAACACCTGATAGAGAAATCAATAAAGCAATTAAATTAAAAAAGGAGTATTATGGAACTAAAGGAAATCAGTAAGGACATCTATGATGTTAGTGCATTACTTGACGATGTTTTAGGTAAGGAAGGCACTCCTGAACGGGAAAAGAATAGAGAAAAAGCATGGGAAGAATACAATGCTCAAATCCTGTTGGATGCCCGTAAGAATGCAAGATTAACGCAAGCAGAACTCGCCAGGCGTATCGGAGCAGACAAAGGGTATATCTCAAGAATCGAACGAGGATTGACCATACCCACCGTTTCAACCCTATACCGCATAGCCGCAGCAATGGGATTGACAGTGGAATTGCGTCCGATGTAAATCATATTCCTTCAAAATCTAATGGGACAACATTAAGCTCACATTCCCTATCTTTTTAAGCTCATATCTTAGATATTTGAGCTTAATGTTGTAGCTTTGTGAGCTTAAAAGCAAGAATGATGGAGAAAGAATATGCAATCATCGCCTTTATAAAAACACATCCGGATTGTTCTTCAAAAGAGATATTCGACGGGTTGAATGGCCTCATCAGCTATGCAACTGTTAAACGACGAATTATTTCTCTATTAGATAAACAATATATCCTTCAATCTGGAAATGGAAAAAATAGCAGATATAGCATTTCACCTGCTTATAATCTATTTTACCCGATAGACATAGAATCGTATTACCGTAAAGAAATCGACGAACGTAATATTTTGCCGGGATACAATTTTTCCTTGATACCAGAAGTATTAAGCAAAGTGTCCTTGTTTACCGAAGAAGAATTGAAGCAGTTAAATGAGCTACAAAGCCTGTTCTTACAAAACATATCGCAACTTACTCCAAACGAATATCGTAAAGAAATGGAGCGATTAGGTATAGACTTGAGCTGGAAATCATCTCAAATAGAAGGTAACACTTATTCGCTTCTTGAAACAGAACGCCTGCTGAAAGAGAAAGAAACTGCAGCCGGAAAAACGAAAGAAGAAGCAATCATGCTGCTGAACCACAAAGACGCATTAGACTTTATTGTCCAGAATCCTGATTATCTGGAGCACCTGACAGTAGCACGCATTGAAGATATACATAGCATCTTAATAAAGGAATTAGGTGTAGACCGGAACATCCGAAACCGCCGCGTAGGTATAACCGGAACCAATTATCGTCCGATAGAGAATGAATTCCAAATCCGTGAGGCACTGACGCAAACATGCGATTTAGTAAACAGCCGTAGTAACATATTTGAGAAATCATTGCTTGTATTAGTCCTCTTATCATACATCCAGGCATTTAATGATGGAAATAAACGGGTTGCCCGTATTGTGAGTAATGCTATCCTGATTGCCAATCATTATTGCCCTATTTCTTTCCGAACAGTAGATTCAGTGGATTATAAAAAAGCAATGTTACTGTTTTACGAACAAAACAACATCTCAGCGTTCAAGCAGATCTTTATCCAGCAATTCCGATTTGCTGTAGAAACATACTTCTAATAGACTAAACAATAGCCAGGAGTCATATCATCTCCCGTCAAAAATAAACCGAAAAGGTAGGAAAGGTTTAAAATCTTTTCTACCTTTGTAGTAATTATATGTTTTAACTGTAAAATGCTTAGCTATGAAGAGAAAACGAAATGTGAACGTACAGGTTCTTCCGATTGTTAAGGAAGATAGTATAAATGTCTCAAAAGAGATTGCAAGATATTTATTGGATATATCGAAGCTGGTTATTGGCGGAGCGGTGATAACAACGGCTTTGGATCTAACATCTAATAAAACGATATTAATAAATATATCATTAGGTGCAGCAATTATATTTGCAAGTCTTGGTTTGACTATATTATTCAAAACTTATAAAAGAAAGGGAAATAAGCTATGAGTGCAGGTATCTATTTATACAGTATGTTAGGAATCATCGGATTAGCTATTCTTATATTTATTCTTACTCCAGCAGGGAAACGCTGGCTGGATAAAATATCATAAAGATAGAATCTTTATATGGAAAGAGAGCTTCTTAGCAAAGAGGCTCTCTTTTTATGTAAGGAAAGCTATGTTGTAGCGCTTAAAGGAAAGACAACAAAAAAAGGGCATCCTCTCGGACGCCCTTTCTCATTCAATACTAAAACTCTCT
>NZ_QUGV01000041.1:0-23843 GCF_003479205.1 Parabacteroides sp. AF17-28
ATTTAGACTCAAAAATATATATGCATAGCTCCACAATTTTTCGGGGTGATCCATTATCATACTCTATTGGAACAAGACGGTTATGTGACCTCTGAACGGGTAAAGAACGCCTTTTTAGGTAAGATTGAACGGGGTAAAACCTTAATTGAGTTCTTCGAGATGCACAACGAGCAATATTTGCAAAAGGTAAAGATGAATACAGTAGATAAGACTTATTCACGTTACGAACTGACAAAGAAACGTCTTATTGAGTTTATGAAGTTAAAGTATTCAGTTTCGGATATGCTTATCAAGGAAGTTAATGTCGTGTTCATTGATAATTTCCTGTTATACATCAAAAATCACTATGGATGCACCCACAATACAGCGATGAAGTTTATACAACGCTTTAGAACCGTTGTGAACTTTGCCAAGAACACAGGATTAGTCACCGCTGATCCTTTCGGGAATTACCGGGTAAAGTTTGAGCAAACGGATAGGGATTATCTAACAATGGAAGAAATAACCGCTATCTACAACAAGAAGTTTGCTTCTAAAAGGTTGGAACAGGTACGGGATTTATTCATTTTCAGTTGTTATACGGCGCTTTCATATATTGACGTATGCGAGCTTACCAAAGAAAATATTCGCACCTCATTCGATGGTAACTTGTGGATTATGACAAAACGACACAAAACAAATGTGGCATCCAATGTTCGGTTGCTTGAAATACCTAAAGCTATTCTTGAAAAATACAAAGACAAGTTACCCAACGGAATGATTTTACCAATTATAAGCAATCAGAAAGTTAATGATTACCTGAAAGAGATTGCAACTATTTGCAACATAAACAAGAACCTGACATTTCATGTTGCAAGACATTCGTGTGCAACTTCGGTGCTTATCGCTAATGGTGTACCCATTGAAACTGTATCTAAGATTTTAGGTCATACTAATATTAGAACTACTCAAATTTACGCCCGGATAACCGATTTAAAAGTAAGCAATGATATGGAAATTTTGGCACAGAAGTTAGATGTAGCTAAATGAATTTCAGGTTACTGAAATTTGTTATCATTAGATAACAGCAAGGTGTGTCCAGAGCTGCTGAGAATTATCTCAGCAGCTCTAAACTCTTTTAGAAAGCTACTCCGAAGTCGTGTTTCCAATGAAAGAAAAATTACTCAATTAAATGTATTTTTTGCTCGTCGGGACGGGTGGTCCCGCCCCTTGCCGCTGGGCGTTCCCCGACCAATGAGTTTTTTAGTGAAGTATTGAAATATTGTTTTCTTGAAATATTGATAGCATGATTTCTTGACAACTTGTTTTCTTGACGTCAAGATTGCAAGATTTCGAGATTGCATAGAAGCAAGATTGTAAGACGGGCAGAATGATTGGCAGACAACATTATATCTTTCACGTATAGGCAAAAAAAATTCTCTTTTCAAAAGCCCATGTAGTTTATGAGGGACTTGCAAAAAGAGAAAATAATATAGTCGAACTTTACAGGAAGGTTAATTGTCGTTTTCGTCCATTTTCCGAAGGAGTTTTTCTATTAAGCTATTAAGAAACGCCGTTCTGTCCCTTTTGCGCTCCCTGATGGTAAGATAGGTTCGGTAATAATCACCTAAGTCTATTTTAAAAGATGCTTCTAAATAGGTCATTATTTCCTTTATATCCGCATTTCCATTGTTCAATACCCCTGATGCATATATAGCATACCCCAATTCAATAGCAGCAATCTTTGTTCCTGTCCATCGAAATGGATTATCAGGGAGAGATGCACGACTGGTTTCTACTACTTCTATCCTTTCTACGTCTTGTAATCGCTGTTGCAAATAGATTTCCAACATATCATTAGCCAACATCTTGGCTACCCTATGGTCGCAGCAGGTAGAAAACAATGGGTCTTTATCCAATAAGCCACAATTATGGCATAACTTGTAGTTCTCATATCCCCTAAGAAAGTAGTATTTATCCAAATGTGTCGCCTTAGAGCGATAATATTGGTAAAAGTCAAGGTTGCTGTTACAGAAGTCTACGATTGCAGCCTGTTTCTTTTTGTAATGCTCTTTAACCACCTCTTTATTACCATTCGGTTTCCTCAATTCAAGTGTATAAATATCATTATAGTATATCAATTTGCTTAGAATTAGCGGCTTGACATATTTAAAGAAGTCTATTTCTTCTTCGCTATCCTGAAAGTTGTATTTATGGATAAATTCTCTTAATTCTTCAAACAAGGGTCTAATAAAGTTAATCATATACAGAGCCTTGTCGGAAGATAAATCATTATCAATGCAGGAAACTTCTATCTCCATGTTGATTTTGGAGATTATTTCATCGGATATTTGTTTCATTTGTCAGTAATTCTACTTGTTTTAAATAATTGATTATATTTCATTATTCCTCTTCATGCTTAATAAAATCATTCTGGTTTTAATTGGTTAAAGAAATTATAATAAGAGTTTTATCAAGCATAAATAGTGGTAATAATCAAATAAAAAAGTTGTCAATAATATTATTTATTGACAACTCTCTATCACATTTTGGCTATTTTGGTTTACTGATGAAATATCGAAGCGCGATATAATAATACAATACAGCTTGCAAAACAACCGAGATTCCCCAGAAAAGAGTATTCGTTATTTCGTCATTCACCCAATGCGATGAACCCAGTTCCACCCACAAATATTTTTCCAGCAGGATATACAACGCACCGAACGGAATATTTAATATACTATATATCACCGATGCAAATTCCCATTGCCATCTCAACACTCCGAGAAGATAAGAACACACGAATACTACTGCAAGAACAGTAAAAAACAATTTGAAATTAATCTTTTTCATTTGTCGAAAATTTGAATTAAACAATTTGTATATAATAGATTGAAAGTCTATCCATCTCCAACTACATTTCTTTGGAGTTTTCCGTGTTGGAATTACTGTTTCCCCCTTTCACATCATCATTTTTTATGGTATGGCGTACCTTCTTTATTTTTTCTTTCAGCATTCCGAAACGGTACGAAACGCTTAAACGAAATTCCCGTGAATTGCGCCAGTTGGTCGAAACATAAGAAAATCCATCTCCCGTTGTTGTCATTTCCATTTTCATCGTCTTCCAGAATGGATTTTGCACGCTTACCGATACGGACAATCTCTTTTTAAGAAAACTCTTTCCCAAGTTCAGCCCCGTAAAGTAGAATGGGGATTGTTTGCCTTGCAGCATGATTACAGGGCTGAAATACCCCCCTTGTAGATTGATGGAAAACTCTTTGGGAAGACTAAACTGCGCTCCGGTAATCACCCGTCCGGAAAAACCGCTGTTTTTAAAGTTTCTCGCTTTGCTATCCAAGTCCGTATAGTCCAGCCCGCCATTGAGAAATATCCGCACAAATCCGGCAGGGCTTAAATTTCCGTGAACAAATAGTCCAGCCTGACTTTTTTTCCCGATATTTCCGTAGCTGTTCCACAACGCCCCGTTGTATTGCGAACGGGGATCGGAAGGCGCAAAGTCTGCAATCTCGCTGTACCTTTCTATTGAGTTGTCTATATAGTTATAGTACAGGCTTGTATTTATGCTGAACTTCCTTCCGAATTTACTGAAATTCAGATCGAAGTTATTACTCTTTTCCGATTCAAGATTTGGATTGCCTTGTGTGACCGCCTGCGGGTTCGTGTTGTCAATGTACGGGTTCAAATACGATATTCCCGGACGCTGTATACGCATATTATAGCCGATACGTATTTGTGACGTGTTATCAATCTGGTAGGCAAGAGCCGCATTGGGGACTATATCGAAATAATCAACGGAAAAGTTCATATTGGGAGCTTTCGCAAATTTAGCCACCAGGCTTGTTCCTTCGCCCCGCAATCCCATCTTGATACCTAATTTATTGAACTTCATCTGATAACCCATATATGCGGCGTAAATCTGTTGCGTATGTTTGAATCTACTGTTTCCAGCGGAAACATCTTCCCAACTTTCCGAATCAGCCCGGTAAATCTGTTCCAGCGTTTCACTTTTGCTCTGGCGGTTTATGTATTTCACACCACCCTCGACCGTTTGGTTCTTCCATGTTGGAGTTGTGTAATCAATCTGTGCCGTATGTTCCGAGGTAGCGGCATTATTGATATTCCATTGCGGAAATTCGTTTGCAAGGTAGTAATCCTCTACGTCCGACAATTCGGTATGGTTATCGTTATCATTGGGTAAATGGCTGAAACGGTAGGATAAAGTCAGAAACTCATTTTTCCTGCTGCCCGTATGTTGAAAATCTACATTTATATCCGTTGAACCGAAGTCGTTTTTAAACCGGGTATCACGATGATATTTATAGACTTGCGGTATTTCCGTTCCGTCAACCTTATTCAGGCTCGCATCCAACTCTGATTGTATGTTCGAGTTCCCCCTGAACAGATTAACTCCTATGCTCAACAAATTCAGTGAATCTATTTCATAGTCGGCTTCCAAAAAACCGAAATGGAATGGTGCTCTGTTTTTGCTACGCCCTTTTTCAACCAACCTCGACGGCATATCTCCCGTAATCGCATCCTTTTTTGTCTCACGGACGGTACGGGAGTCATACCACGGCGTATTACGGTTGTTATATCCGTAATTGGCGGTCAGTCCAAGTTTGTTCATCTTCAAAGCCAGATAGCCGCCAGCCCCGAACGTTCCGAAGCTGCTTGCGTTGGCACGGACAGTTCCGGTATACCCTTGCAGTTTGTTTTTTACTGTTATGATATTTATAATCCCCCCGATACCTTCGGCATCATACTTTGCGCCCGGATCGGTTATCACTTCTATGTTCTTAATGGAGTTGGCAGGCATACTTTTCAATGCTTCCGAAGCATTTCCATTACTTAAAAGATTAGAGGGTTTACCATTTAAGAATATTTTATAATTGGAAGATCCTTTCAGTTGAATTTTATCGTCCCCGTCCACTGTTACCAACGGAACTTTACGAAGCATCTCCAATGTGTTGTTCGTCTTGGATTCGGGATCATCCTCTATGCTGTACGTCAGTTTATCAATATCAACTTTCACTAATGGCTTGTGGGCACTTACGGTTACTTCTTTTATTTTCTGAATATTTTCCTTCATTAATAACTCTCCCAAATTAGTTTCGCCCTTTTGCCCTGCCAGAGTGAAATGCCTAATTAGTTTTATTTTCCCTACCGATTCTATCAGCAGTAAGTAGTTGTCTGGCTTGGCTACCGTTGCGGTAAAATTTCCGTTTTCGTCACAGACAAATGACTGAATCGTTTTTTGGGGGGAATCTGCATACGCAATCCTCAATGTTGCGTATGGCACAGATTCATTTGACACAGAATCCAATACACACCCGCTAATTTTATAACCGGCATTACCTGTATTTCCGCTTTGCGCAAACAAATTAATTGACATTAGCCATGCCAGCAATAGATAGATAATATTTGTTCTCATTGATATTAATATTTGAATTAAACTTCTCATTCTTTAACCTGATTTCAGGCATAAAAAAAGCCCCATATACGAACTCGAAAATCAAGTTTGTACACAGAACAAAGATATGGATTAACTATTTAATACACAATAAATTATGATTAACTTCGGATGCTGTAAAATTAATCCAAATTAAGAAATGCGCTTCCGTATGCAACTAAGAGCCTGCGGCGTTATACCTATATACGAAGCGATATATTTCAATGGAATATTTTGCAACAACGTTTTATCCCCTTCAAGTAGCTTTACATATCGTTCTTCCGGTGTATATTTAAGCAAACTTAATTCACGGACTGTTTTTCTTGCGAAGGCATACTCCAATGTTACCCTCATTATCTTGTTTATATTGAGCGATGTCTTATATAAATATGCCAGACTATGCTTGTTCAATCGCCAAACGACCGATTTACACAACGCCTGCACGTTAAAGACCGGAGGTTCACTATCCTTTAGGGAAGGGCAGGCATTTGTAAATTCACCGGAAAAGCAAAAACCGAAAGTCACCTCTTTATCGTTTTCCATATCGGATAGCCAGCTGCGGAAGATACCCGATTCAATAAAATAAATATAGTTTCTGGTTTCTCCCTTCTTTATCAGATAATCGTTCTTATCAAGCTCGATCTGTTCAAAATGCTTACATAGGAACAGCTGTTCCTCATTAGTCAGGCGGATACCTGTACCAAGAGTATCGGCATCCATAAAATTAACAGCTTGTTCGATTAATAGTGCGATATTCGTGCGCATATCTGATAGTTTTTATCGGTGTGTATTTCAAGATTATATCACAGAGTGTATTTCACGCCCAGAAAAAGAAACTTGAAACTGACGTGATTAATAGGGCTAAAGTTCCCGACAGCATCAGGAACAAAAGGCGGATTTTCTTTCTTTTGCATTTCAGGAACAGATACAGACCGGAACAAAGAATAACAACCGACAGTATAGTAGAAGGTAGCATCCATAACGAATGTATTTCATCAGTGAAGAGCGAAACGAATATCGGTGCAAACCCGTAAAGAGCAAACAAGATTAGAGCCGGATCATCCTTAATTTTCCTTGCCAGTGCTTTCAACGGTTTGAACGAACTGTTGAACATCAGTCCGATAAGGACGGTCAAAAGCAACGGGAACCATGCCCATAGTCCCAGCCTTTCACTACTGAACGAAGGTATTCTCACATAAGAAAAAAAGGCACTAAAAAGCAGGCAGAAGCCGATTGCCGGAAAACTCCAACGGGGAAATTCCTTTACCCAACCGATACAAAAAAGGGCGTACATCATAATGACAGATGCCAGAAACGTCATGGATAAAATGGAATAGGGAGCGTTTACACCCATATCCAATGCCCATGCCAAGCCAAATACTCCAAAAGGAATGACTGCAAGTAAAGAGGTGCGCGTTGAGAATGAAATTTCCATATTCAGCAGTTTTAAAGTGAACGATTCTATTTTTTTCAGTTTCAATCCCGTTTGCTGTTCCAGCACAAAGTCCAGTGAACTTTCAAACGTATCGCCGTTATCCATCCTTTCCTCAATCAAACAGCAGATGTGATCGAGCAAATCACTGAAAACCAACTGGCTTTCAATTCCCGCTTTAGCCAGATAGGTTTCCACTTTTTGGGTTTGGTTTTCATTTAGTATCATAAACGGATTGCGGTATATCGAATAATTGCACAAGAATTTGGATGGATTGTCTTACTTCATCCAGTTTGGAAGTTGCAGTCTGCATCTGCGAACGGGAAAGAGAATAGTATTTCCTTTCCCTGTTCCCAATCTGTTCACTTTCCACCACAAGAATACCCTCATCCACCAATTTGTGCAAAGCTGGGTACAATGCCCCTTCAGTGAGAATTATATTATCAGAAGATAACTCTTTAACCTTTTGCGCAATCTGGTAGCCATACATACGTCCATTGTCGCTTATGAGTTTAATAATCAATGGCTTAATCGTCCCTTTTAAGATTTCATTCGAGAACATAACCTGTTATTTATAGTTCAACATCAAGTTTACTCTGCAAATATAGGAATAATTTAAATACATAAGAATATTATGCAAATAAAATTTAGGCATTAATTTAATCTTCACTGAATCCACTGCTGAAAATTCGGTTTTTCTTTCAAGGATTCTTATAATGTTTCAGTGCAAGGTGCAAGTGCGTGTATATATATACACGCTTGCACCTTGCACTTGAATTATATACATTCATTATCAATGATTTGCATAATTCAAAAAGAATGTGTAATTTTGAACCCAAGATATAAGCAGACATACACCAGACAGAAACGGACAGTTTCTTAGGGCTAAAACGTGACAGATACAAGGCTTATAATTCCGAAGATATTGATTTTTAGGAGAATATACCGCAAGGTTCATGACCCAGGCGGATCACTGAAAACAAAAGAAAAATCAAGCAAATCCCTGATAATCAATCATTATCGGGGATTTCTTTTTTTCCTAATAGCCAGGATACTTTCACCGCGCTGTAATTGGAATTTTTTTACGCATTTCATAATCAGCAAATGCCTTGAATAATGTATCAAAGCCAATATTATATAGCGATCTTATTTCCATTTCGGGTTCCATTCAATCCTTGTTCCGTCTTCTGAAGAATAGTTACATATCATCCATTGAAAATAACCGACTCTCTATTTCATATTTGAAAAGGACTTTTTTCTTCAAAGCCTCTATCTTGAGAGCAAATAAGTCCGGCTTGAAATTTTTGGATTGCCGTTTTACTTCTGCTACTAATGCTTTTTTCTCTTCGACATACAAACCTACAATATCAATTTCATCCTGATCCTTGTTATTCTTTCCCTGCCACCACGAGCCAATCTCAGCAAACTTTTTACTCTCTATCATTTGCTGACGGAAATACATTTCAAGTGCCAATCCGGAGAAAGTAGGATAGTCTTTCTTGATAATATCAGCTAAGCGTTCGTAGTTCTGAATCTCAATGTAGTTCTGATATTTAATAAAGTACCTGAACCAAAAACGCAAAAAGAGATCCGAAACATCGTAGCGAACCGTTTGTGAATTCTCTTTAGAGAGTATGGGACGTTTCTTCTTTATCAAATCATAATCTTCTTCCAACCGTTTTAATTGACCACCCAAACTTATTCCTCCCATAGCAGCTTCCATTTCAGGTAATGTGTTTTTTCCATTAGAAATGGCGGACAAGATTGAAAAATAATTGCCATACTTCTTTCCGAACTCTTGTATCAATAGGGCTGTCCCTTCTGTGAGAAAGGAGGAATCCGGTTGCAACATCAAATCAACCATACTTTCCATATCAGTACAGCCTCTGTCCATAAACTGTTCTATGTATTTGGGAACTCCTCCTGTAAATGTGTACAAGGCTAAAAGATCTTCCTTTGTATAATCCGGCTTATAATCCGTCAAGATTTCTTTCAGAACGGATGTCGTAAAGGGGAAAAGTTTCATAATTGTGTCCGCACGACCATACAACGGTTCTTTTGAATCTCTGAACAGTTGATTCATAAGCGTATAAATCGAACCGCTGACAACAAGGTTGACATGACTTTGTTTCCTGTATCGATCCCAAACATCTTGCATCAAGCTGTAAACAACCGGGTTGATATAATAGAATTCTTGAAACTCATCAATAATCAAATTGTATTTCATACGTGTACCCAAATCCATCAGAAAACGGAATAGCTCAGCGAAATTTGTAAATTCGGGAACATAGATATTCAATGATTGACGTATCTCGGCGGTGAAGCCGAAACAGAGGTCGGTCTCATTGCTACGGCTAACAAACAGATAAACAGTAGGCGTGCCCTCACAACTTTTGAGAATGAGACTGGTTTTACCAATACGCCTTCGACCCGTAAGTACAGTCATTTGGGAATGGATAGAAAAAGATACTTGCCGTACTTTTTCCAATGAAGCCAATTCCTTCTCTCGATTATAAAATCTCATAAGTGGTATCTTTTATTATTCTACTTTTAATCCGTAAACTTTACCATCATAAACTTTACCGCGGTAAGGTTTGAAGGAGTATTTGCAAAAATAACAAATATTTCGAAGAGTAGAAATAATAAATGCCTTTAAATTAGATGACAAGGGCAATTCTTTTAAAGATACACTTCTGATAACAGGGACGGTTTGTCTTGCGATCTCTCATTTCTAAATAAGTGTGATATAAATTTCTTATTCCAACATGATAAATCACATTGTATTCCAATTATTTAATATTTTTGCGGGTGAAACAATAAAGGAGTACACTCTATTTCTTAATGGTAGCATGATAGGTAATAAGTAAGTTAGCTGTAATTGGAACACACTGAAGTAATATTGTGCAATATATAAATAGAAAAATAAAATGAATACAGATTACAAGGTTGGCGATTTGATTTATGACGCAAATATTTATGATGGATTAAACACCTTTCTATCTGATTTGCAATTTTACAAAAAATGGTTGCCGAAAAATAAGGATGCTAAAATACTTGAACTTTGCTGTGGTACAGGCAGACTTACGATTCCAATAGCAAAAGATGGATATAATATTTGTGGAGTAGATTATACATCATCAATGCTTGAACAAGCAAAGGTGAAAGCTTCCGGAGTAGGATTAGATATTAATTTTATTGAAGCAGATATTAGAACATTAGACTTACAAGAAAAATTCGACCTTGTTTTTATTCCGTTTAATTCAATCCATCATTTATATAAAAATGAAGATTTATTTAAGACATTAATGTGTGTCAGAAATCATCTCAAAGAGGGAGGCTTATTTCTGTTCGATTGTTTTAACCCTAATATTCATTATATTGTTGAAGGCGAAAAAGAACAAGAAGTTATAGCTGAATATACAACTAACGATGGAAGGAAAGTCTTGATAAAACAAATAATGCATTATGAAAATGCTACTCAAATTAATCGGATAGAATGGCATTATTTTATAAATGGTGAGTTTCATTCAATTCAGAATATGGATATGAGATTGTTTTTTCCTCAGGAATTGGATTCATATCTGGAATGGGCTGGATTTAGTGTTATTCACAAGTTTGGAGGTTTTGAGGAAGAAGTATTTGATAATAATTCAGAAAAGCAGATATACGTTTTAGCATTTAATAAGTAATCCAATTATGTTTTCATAGGGTATGTGTTTTAGTTTATAAGATTGTAACTATTTCATCAACAGGTTTTCTTGTAGAAGAATGTTTAGGCAATTCATTTACATATCCTACTGATACAATGGCGACAGGATATTTTTCGGGAGGTAACTGAAAGTGAGACTTAAGCATTTCCACATCAAAGTTACAGACCCAGCAGCTACCTAATCCAAGAGCTGCCGCAGCTAAACAAATATGCTCTGTTGCAATAGCAGCATCAATATCTGCATGATTCTTATTATCAGACTTGCGTACCCATGCAATGGAACTATCTACACATACAACTATGTAAACCGGAGCATCGGCAAACCATTCTCTATTATAGCATTGTTGCACTTTTAGCCGTTGCTCTTCGCTCTTTATTATCAAAAAGTGCCACGGCTGATAATTAACGGCAGAAGGAGCAAAACGGGCACATTCTACGATATTATTAAGTTTCTCTTGCTCTACTGCATCAGATTTATAACTTCTTGCGGAAAAGCGTTTTTTTGTAAGTTCTAAAAAGTCCATAATGTGATTGTTTTTATTATTCGGAGCAAAGTTATACTATTTCCTGTTTTATATAATCGGCTTTTGAAATATAAATGCTATATATTTCTACATTTGTAGCAGTGATATGGATTAGTGATATTATATGATGCCTGATTTTTAAACATTGATGTTACCTTTTACTCCAAATGCTTCATCTTTGAACTATCCGAATAAGTATCTTGCGAAGTCGTGGAGTCATGTGAAGAAAGAAACGGGCAAAGAGTCCGACGAAAATAGCAGCAGCTACGGTTCCTTCCCGTACTCCCGAGATGCCGCCCAAAAGCAAGAATGAGGATACTGCCGCTAACAGCGTGCAACTTACGTCAAAACAGATTTTTAGATACCCGAATTCTTTTCCGCTTTTAATAACTACAGCTTGTATGAATGCTTCTGCCGAGAGCATGACCACGTTGGCGGTGACTTCCATAGATATCCCCAAGCCGGTCAAGAGACAACCTGCGAGCAATACGATACACCTTGCCGGATAACTTTCGGGGACGACAGAAACAAATAATAGCATGGACAAGTCGATAAATGCGCTGAATAGAAATGATACCGGTATCTGAAGATACTGAATCTTTTTGAAATCATGTTTTAGGACAACCATTTGTCCTATGATCAGGATTACATTTAAGCCAAAGACAAAAGTACCCAGCGAAACCGGGAATTTTAAACTCAGCACATAAGGCCAACACGAAATGGATGAAGCTCCAAGTCCGGCTTTGATGGTTAGTGCTATGCCGGAAGCCATGATGTATAATCCCGCAATAAAAAAGCCATAGCGGGCTGTCAATTCTTTTTTACTCATATAATTAATAATTTTATCGATTTGATTCGGCTGCGAAATTAGTCGTTTGCTTTGAGGTGGCAGATATAAAAAAGCGGCCTAAAATGTGCAAAAAGTAACATTCTTACCTCTTGTTGCCACTGAATTGCTATTTTTGCAGTGCAAAAAGGATTCATGATGGACAAATTATCAATAACAAATATAGCATTTGATTGTGTGCCGCAGCAACCATTCCGTTCCGGACATGGCGAACTGTTGTTCTGCGAGTCGGGGCACATCCGCATTTACATAAACCAACATTTATATGAGTTGAGTCCCGGGAGTGCCATACTGATTTTCCCGGAACAGATCGTTCTTTATTGCGAGGCCGACGAACAGTTGAAAATCATTTCCGTTTCATTTTCCAAAGAGTTTCTTCATGACCTGTTCCATTCGTTCCCGTCTGATAAAGTTTCATTTCTCAGGGAGCATAACTGCTGTTCCTTGTGTGAAGTAGGAGAGAGCCTGATGAACCATTATATACAGTTACTTAGACTGAAATTGGCAGACAGTCAGAATCGTTATCAAAATGAACAGATCGTGCTTTGTGTCAGGATGATATTATATGAAATAGCAGAAAAGGCTGAACGTATTTACAATGACGTCCAGTCGACTACAGCCTGCTGGCAGCTCAAAGATAAGTTTGTTTCAATGGTCGAGAAAGAAGTCCGCAGTTTCCGTTCCGTGGACTACTATGCCGACTGTCTCTGCGTTACTGTCCGTCATCTCAGCAAGATAATCAAGCAGACTATGGGGTATACAGCCAAACAATGGATTGACAACTACGCCATATTGGAAATGAAAGTGGCTCTGCAGTCGGCAACACTGTCTGTGCAGGAGGTGGCATGGATGTTCCATTTTCCCGATCCATCGACATTCAGCCGTTACTTCAAGAAACATACAGGATATTCTCCATCGGAATATCGGGAAGCCCTATGTGTAATGACAAAAAGAATTGACAGTTCGCCGCCGTCTTTGGATTAGCCTATGATATCAATATATTCCCACTTTTGTCCTCCGGCATGCTTATTCTTTGGTTTTTTACAGCAACATAGGCAGATTGCCGAGTTGCTTATATTATATTTTTCAGCAGCTTCTTTAAGTGTATCGAATATCTCTCCGGTATTGATGCACCTTATCTTTCTACTCCTTTTTCGTATTGTATTCTTTAGTTTGCAACTTTTACAACCTTGTCCTTTCAATAAATTTCCTGGATACGACTGCCAGACCTTATTGCATTCGCTACATTGTACTAATATAGGTTCACGCCTGCATACATATGTTCCCAGGATTTTAATTGTAGGTGACAATTTTGCGATTTCCGCGACAAAATCATCATGGGTCCTTCGTGCCTTATTGGAACACTTAGGACAACCTGTTCTGCCAGATTTTGCTAAAAGATGATACGGTTGAGTAGACCATATATAGTCGCATACTTTACATTTTATTGTTATATTAGTGCTATTGTTGATATACCCTGTCAGAGGTATAATATTGGGTTGTAATAAGTTTAATCTTTCAATGAATTTATTATTCGTTATTTTTAAAGTGCCTGCACATTTAGGACATCCTGAACCTAAACGTAAAGACGTCGGTACCACATACCATTCATGGTTGCAGGTTTTACATCGTGCTTTAATTTTATCATTAGCTCCTGTAAAATCACCAATAATTTCAATTTTATCGTTTATTTTAGATAGTTCTTCTTTAAATTCATCTGTGGTCATCCGCCTTGAATCGATTTGAGCATTCCTTTTAATTTCTTCCCATTCATTTATATCAAGGTTTGAATCTAAGCCAAATTCAGAGAGGATGGCTTTTGTCATTTCAATCAGTTTATTGGTATTTCGACGGGAGGTAAGATCACAATGTGTCACAAGGCAATTATCAAAAGGAGCTGTTGTTTCATTATAGTGATCATATATGGTAATAAGTCTGATCCCTTTATCCTTACACAACAGATGCTTTTTCCAGTCTTTTGCTACCAGATTTTTATGCCAGTACCATGAACCGGGTTCTATGGCTGCTTTCAATTCTGGTATATATATGTCTAATTCAACTCCTATAGTGTTTTTTTCTCTTGATATTACTTTAGATTTGCTTAGAATGTGGGTAAATGTGTGGTATATGAACTGCTCTAAAAAGGAGGTACATGCCTTGTGGCAATTTGGACAGCCACGTTTACTCAAAACATCATGAGGTGATATTTTGTATTCATATCCGCAGGCATTACAGTGGAGTGGCATTAGTGTATGATTATTTATATATATTCCGTCCCCCTTCACAACAAGATTCGAATCGATTTTATGAAGACGTTCTAAAAAGATTTCCATTGATAGGCGTTGAGATTCTCCCCGGCGGGATCGCCCACATTCCGGACATCCCCTGCCGCTAAGAATATGTGCAGGGGTTATATCACATTCATGTCCACATTTCAAAAATCTGAATTTGGCTTTTTCAAGTGCTTTCACATACTTACCGATTATAATAACATCATCTCTTTTGGATTTCAAATCTTCAACAAATTCTGCATGGGATTTCCGATTGGTCCCCCTATATTGGGGGCACCTATGTTCGTGTGATAGCCTTTGTTTTGACATAAGAATATTTTTCGTAAAGATAATATTTTTGTAATTTCTGCAAAACTTCAATCAAAATTGTATCTTTGGTTGAGTTATAAAAACTATAAGAAAGAAGTAACGATGATTGATTTTGTTAACTTGACAGCAGAAAACCTTGCCGATGAGCATTTATGTTGCATTATCCGCAGTAAAAAGCCCCATCCAGGAGTGGAGGCAAAACGGCAATGGCTTTCTGAGCGGTTGGGTGAAGGCCATGTTTTTAGAAAGTTAAATGAGAAGGCTGTGGTTTTTATTGAATATGCTCCTCTTGAAACAGCTTGGGTTCCCATAACCGGTGACAACTATTATTATATATATTGCTTATGGGTTTCCGGTAACTATAAAGGAAAAGGGTATGGAAAAGCTCTGATGGAGTATTGCTTAACTGATGCCAAAAAGAAGGGTAAGTCCGGCGTTTGTATGCTTGGTGCGAAAAAACAAAAATCATGGCTTTCTGATCAGTCTTTTGCTATGAAATTCGGTTTTGAGGTTGTCGATACCACCGAAAATGGGTATGAGTTGTTGGCGCTTTCCTTTGATGGGACAGTACCTCAATTTGCAGGGAATGCGAAGAAACTAAGCATCGATAACCCTATCTTGACTATTTATTATGATATGCAATGCCCCTATATTCATCAAAATGTAGAAATGATAAAACGATATTGTGAGACGCATAAGATCCCAGTCGATTTAATAAAAGTGGATACGCTGCGCAAGGCAAAAGAATTGCCTTGCGTTTTCAATAACTGGAGCGTATTCTATAAAGGTAAATTTGAAACAGTAAATTTGTTGGATGTCAGCTATCTGGAAAGAATATTGAAAAACAGGGAAAAGCAATGATAGAAATCACCTTCACTAATCACTCTCTCGCCTTCCTGTAGCCCGGAAGCTATTATTGACAGCCCTTCTTTTACAATTTCCACTTCTACCGGCCTGCGCACATACCTGTTTTCCGCTGCCTGTACATACACATAGCTATCCTTTTCACCTTGCAGAAGCGCTTTTTCGGCAATATGAATCATTCAGAAGGGAATTAGAAAACCATTAGAGGAGCGATCAAAAAGTAAACAACTTATTCTTGTCGGATGTTATAATTACAATGAGTGAAATAGAGCAAATACATTGGTTTTACCGGGGGGTGTTTACTTGTCTATTGCTTGTCTTGCTGTCCCCGTTTCGTACGGATGCTGCCGTGCAAGATACTGTCAGGCGGTCTATCTATCCGCAGGATATGAAAAATAAAAGCGACCTTTACAATAAGCTTTGGGGCGTGCACTACCGGACGCTTTATACTATTCCGATTACGGTAGAAGCTGTCACGCTACATACGCTTTTAGGGGGTATGCAGGGAGTGGATCAAGCAGCAGATTTCCATGCCCTGATCCTGGCCGACCGGCACAACCGGCTGTATATGCTCAAGCCGCTTGGCGGTTCCACCAGCTTCCTCGAATCCAAGTTCTTTCGTGAGATGTATAATAAGAAGGAATTTAAGGGTACTTATCTTGATAAGTTTATCGGAGACGCCTATACCATTATTAATCCGTACACTTTTCTTGCCGCCGACCGGATGGCAGAGATCGCCGGACTTAGTAATAACAATTCCCGTATTTATTTTATGCAGGGAGGAACACAGGAAGATACGATTGCCAACGGAGCCAGCATCCACAACAAACTGATCAGCCTTCGGAACGTGCCCGACACTGCTACCCAAAGGAACATCTTTTCTACCGAACAGCTGCTCAAACAGATACGGCAGAGCAAATCCTACCAGGTGAATCAGCAGGAATACATTGCCGAACGCTTGTACGATATGCTGATAGGCGACTGGAACAAGATTCCCGAAAACTGGAATTGGCGGGCTGTGCATTCGTCCGACAGTATATTGTTTACTCCGATCGTGATAGACCGCAATCATGCCTTTACTAAGACTGACGGTTTGCTGTTCAAACAAATGTTGAAAGTCTTGGGACTCGGTTTTATTGCAAATTTCAGCGGTCATCCGAAAGATGTCGAGAAGATCAATACGCTTGGCTATACACTCGATATGGCATTAACAGGCCAGACAGACGAACAGGTCTGGATACAACAAGCTTTGATTCTCCAAAAGACCCTGACCGATTCGGTTATAAACGAGGCGTTCTGGCTTCTCCCTCCTGAAATCCAGGGGACCGAGACGGATGCAATAAAGGCGAAACTGCTAATCCGTCGTGACAGCCTGCCGTATATGGCTCACCGTTATTACCGGAAACTGCAACGGACACCTGTCCTGACGGCTACGGATGGGGACGACCGGATCATGCTCGAACGCTTCGGACATGACAGCCTGAGGGTCTGCATCTATCCGAAAGGAAATCCTGTACCCTCTTTTCAAAAGAAATATTCCGGTAAGGATACTGAAGAAATCTGGCTGTATGGACTGGATGGCAATGACGAGTATGAGGTGAGGGGAGAAGCCGCAAAGGAGTTTCCCGTCTATCTGATAGCCGGACCGGGACGTAATACGTATAATATGGAGCAAGCCCGCCGGATTCGTATTTATGCGAACGAATCCGACCGTGACCGCCTGAAATCTGTTTCCGGTGTCCGTGAAATCATATCAGACAGTCCCGCTATCCACGACTACGACTATGAGAAGGTGAAATATAAAAAGCTTGAGTTCACTCCCTGGGGATTCTACGATTCTGATATAGGCTTTAGCTTAGGGGCTTTCTTTACCTATACGATGTACGGCTTCAAACAGTCGCCTTTCACCTTCCGCCATCGTATTGGTTACAACTATTTGCAGGGATTCATGTATCAGGGGACATTTCCTTTTTATGACGAGCGGAAGAGCTTCAATCTCGACGCTTTCATCGCTTCGCCCCGTAACTTCTTCAACTTTTTCGGTTACGGCAATAATTCGGAAGGCTTTAAAGATGAGGCGAAAAACTATAACCGTGTCACGCTTCGGCAATATTCGTTGATCCCTTCTTTCCGCATGGAAATGAAACGGAACCAGCAGTTAACGTTGTCCGCTTCGTTCGAGATGTATAAAGCCAAGCAGACGGAAGGCCGTTATATCAGCCAGGTACTTCCTGACAATCATCCGATATATGGGATGAACCTGTTTGCCGGAGCGGAAGCTGCCTATCAGATCGGGATGGTTCCGGCTTCTTTTATTCCCAAACTGGAAGTGGCTGCTTCATCCGGTTGGAAGATGAACCTGAAAAATCCGGGGCGCAACTTCCCGTATTCTAAACTGGACCTGTCCACCACGTTCCGCTGTTCGGATCGTTTTTCGATAGAGACCGGGGCGGAAGTGAAGCTTTTATATAATAATAAATATGATTTTTATCAGGCTGCCGGCATTACCTTACGGGGGTTCCGGGATAACCGTTTTATCGGAAAGCAGTCTTTCTACCAGCATACCGATTTCCGGCTGGATATGGGGAAGATCCAAAACCCGTTCACACCGCTGAAATACGGACTGTTTACCGGTTTCGACTATGGGCGCGTCTGGTTTCCGGACGAACATTCCCGAAAGTGGCATACTTCTTATGGAGGAGGTTTCTGGCTGACGGTTGTGAATAAGGTGACGACTCAATATTCCTGGTTCGGTTCGGAGGAAGGGGCACGTTTTCTGTTTGCGATAAGGTTGGATGTTTGAGGGATAGAATCAGAAATAAAAAAAACAGGCGGGTAGTTTTTGTTACGCTACCCGCCTGTTTTTGCTTTATTTGATTGTCACAGTCAACGGCTCTTTCAGATTCTGTGCGAACTTCTGCACATAGTCGAACCATTCGGCGGAATTCTTGAAACCCCATTTGCTCCAGCCTGCACCACTGTAATAAGTATATGTGTCGCCCGGATTGTAAGTGCTGTAAGCCAAAACATGTCCTTCGGCACCGCGTTCGGCTTTTTCTTTGTCCGAAAATTTGACAGCTTTTGCTTCGTTGATCTTTTCCGGGAATACGGCAGCAACAAACGTCTGGCCGTTTGCCGGTTCTTCCGGATCGGCATAGGCAATATAACCTTTAGCGGCATCTGCCTGGTAGTCTTCGCTCGGTTCATGCAGTACGATACCGGTAACAACCGGGGTAGCCTCTGTCAGGTTATCGTATGCAACGGAAATCTTATTCAACTGTGAACCTGCATCGAGAGATATCATGCGTGTTTCGATCACGTTGCTGTTATCTTTTACGGTCAGCGGATTGTAAACCAGCTTAACGGTGAAACGCAGCGGGCCGTTATCCAGAATCTGATACTCTTTATAGCAATACGGATAAACGATGGAGTCGTTGGCCAGCAGGGCGGAAGTTCCGGCTCCCAAAGTCGGGCCTACCTTATAATAATCCAGTCCGTTGCCATGATCGATATGGTATGAAACCGATTCTGCCAATTGCTGGGCGGCTTTCGGATCCGTTTTACGCAGTTCTGCGATCTTTGCTTTTGTTTCCGGGTCCAGTTCCGTCTTGTAACGCATATCGACAACTGGTTCGGATACACATTTAACCCAGACATCGCAGCCATAAGCCTTTTCTCCGGAAGCCTGAAGGGCAGGACCATAGGTACGGAACGCAATGCGGTCATTTTCCCAAGCTACGTCGTCCACGCGTTCGGGATATTGTTTTCCGCAAGCAATCGTTTTGAATTCTTCCGGTGTCCCCGGAGTAATCTTGTATGTCACGTTTTCACCGGCCTTGACGGAGACAGGGAAAATGATTTTGTTGTCATACGTTACCTGATAGGGAATCTGGGAACCGCTGTTGTCGGAAATGATAAACGTTTCTCCATTCAGTTTGGCAACAGCATCCGATGTGATTTCGGTAATTTCATTCGTACGGTCCGTTGCGGACGGATTGCTGATGGTTATCTCGACCACCTTTTCCTGCGTGCACGCAAACGCAGAAGCTGCTAACAATAAGCTGAAAATCTTCTTCATAAATTTGTTATGTGTTTAATTTAATGTATTCGTTGATATTGATTTTGCAAATTTGGTTGTAAAAATAGGGATTATTCATTAAGTTTTCAAAAGTAAGCACCGCTTTGTTGAGCAGATTTGTTGTTTAAAGGTTATTTATACTTTTTTTGTGTGTTCATATGTAGGTCGGACGGCTGTAGGATTTACAATAACCCCCTTTTAGGGCTGTTTTTCTATTTCGTCCGAAATCTTGATCGATTTTGGTTTGACTTTTTTCATGGTTTATCCCTTCCTGTCTGACAATAGGTGGGGTGAGGTGCGCAGCCCGTTCTGAAAAGCATTCTTTTTGATTGCCGGAAGGCATAAACACCGACAAAGTGATAAAGCTTAACTCCCGGAGAATCGCCTGTAGCAAAACAAAGGCGGACTGCGTCTCAAATATGCAAGGAAAATTTCGGGAGCTTGTCGCCACGACGACCGTCTTCATCGCCCTCGCGACCGTCTTCATTGGAATGGCGACCGTCTTCATAGGGTACGGTGACCGTCTTCATGGCGATAAAGTACCTCGAAAATGAAATAAAGGTTGACTTCCCTGCCTAAAGACTCCTGGAAAAGAAGAAAAAGTCCCTTTTTGACGTCCGAAAAGTGGATTAACATTTGTTCGCTTTCAGACCTTTTCTTAACCAGAAAAATGCGTTTTATACAATAAGTCCCTTCGGAAATTTGAAACAGTATCTATAAATATAAAGGGGAGTGGCTAAGTGAAAATTGTAGAAAAGTAGAATTATTTGGTCAAATTGATATATTCTTAAGGGCCGGAGGATAATATGTCAGAAATATTTCTATCTTTAAGGCATAATCATTAAATCGAAAGATCATGGGAGTAAAGAAGAATTTTGTGTTGGATACCAATGTTATCTTACACGATTACAAGTGTATTGAGAACTTTCAGGAGAATGATATTTATCTTCCGATCGTTGTGTTGGAAGAGTTGGATAAATTTAAAAAGGGGAGCGACCAGATTAACTACAACGCCCGCGAGTTCGTACGCGAGTTGGATACGTTGACCAGCAATGATCTCTTTTTAAAAGGCGCCTCACTGGGGCCGGGCAAAGGTTCTTTGCATGTGGTGACTGGTGACAAATATCAGGAGAAGATTTACCAGTCGTTCCCGGAGAAAACAGCAGACCATCGCATACTGTCGTGCACACTCTCCGTTGCGGAAGCCGAAAAGAACAAAAAGGTAAAAACCATTCTGGTGACAAAAGACGTGAACCTGCGGATGAAAGCCCGTTCGCTGGGTATCGAAGTGGAAGATTACATAACCGACAAGGTTGTCAATGTCGATATATTTGAACGTGCACAAGATACTTACGAGAATATCGATCCGGATCTGATCGATAAAATGTATGCCACATCTGACGGCATTGATGCCGACCTGTTCGACATAAAATCAAAGTTGGACCCGAACGAATGCTTTATACTGAAAAGTGTCCGCAATTCTGTATTAGCCCGCTATAATCCATTTACGAATACATTCAAGAAAGTCGATAAAGGCACAAACTACGGCATCCAGCCCCGCAATGCGGAACAGAGCTTTGCTTTTGAGATTTTGAACGACCCGGATGTGAAACTTGTCGGATTGACTGGAAAGGCCGGTACGGGTAAAACCTTGCTGGCATTAGCATCTGCCTTGAAACAGGTGAATGTCTACAAGCAAATCTTACTGGCGCGTCCGATCGTTGCTTTAGCAAATAAGGACTTAGGATTCCTGCCCGGCGACGAGAAGCAGAAGGTGGCTCCTTATATGCAGCCGTTGTTTGATAACCTGAATGTCATCAAGGGACAGTTCTCACCCGGCAGCGCCGATGCCCGTAAGATTGACGAACTGCAAAAGGGCGGACAGTTGGTTATCGAAGCATTAGCTTTCATCCGCGGGCGTAGCCTTTCGGATACATTCTGTATCATCGATGAAGCGCAGAACCTGACGCCGCACGAGATCAAGACGATTATCACCCGTGCCGGCGAAGGAACGAAAATGGTCTTTACCGGTGATATCCAGCAAATCGACTCGCCTTATCTGGATGCCCAGAGTAACGGGCTTGCCTATATGGTGGATAAGATGAAAGGACAGGACCTGTTTGCCCATGTCAACCTGATAAAAGGTGAACGCAGCCAGTTGTCCGAATTAGCGTCTAATTTATTGTAACAAATAATTCACAGGAAGGGCGTGTCGGAAGTGCTTTTTGACACGCCTTTCATTTATCCTGATTTAAATCAATCCATGAAAAAGCTATTCCTTATTTTCGCTTGTCTCTGTATCATCCTTCAATATTCCGAAGCATGTACATCTATTATTATCTCCGGAAAAGCGACCCCGGACGGCAGACCGCTCATGTGGAAACATCGTGATACGGATGAGCCATATAACCATATTGTTTATGTGGACGAAGGCGGATATCGTTTTCTCGGACTTGCCAACAGCAGTAACAAGCAGGACGATGCTATATGGACAGGATCTAACGAAACCGGTTTTTCAATTATGAACACCGCTTCTTTCAATCTGAAAGACGACGATATTGAAGAGATGGATCAAGAAGGGGCCTTGATGAGAAAAGCGTTGAAAACATGCAAAACTATCTCTGACTTTGAACATTTGCTGGACACGCTTCCCCGCCCGTTGCGTGTAGAAGCTAACTTTGGAGTAATCGATGCTTTCGGAGGAGCGGCCTATTACGAAACAAACAACGAACGATATTATAAAAAAGATGTGAACGACCCTGTTCTGGCTCCCGACGGATACATCATCTACACGAATTTTTCTTTTGAGGGGCGTAAAGACAAAGGTCTGGGATACATTCGCTATGAAAGTGCCCGAAAGATTTTTAAGGAAATGGAAAAAGAGGGATTCACTCCCCGGAATATTTTCAAGGAAGCATCCTGTTCCTTCTATAACAGCCTGTTGGATATAGATCTGAAAAACGAAAATGAAAGTCCTAACCGCCACTCGGGATGGTTCGTCGAGCAAGATTTCATTCCCCGTTCGGAAAGTACGGCATCTATCGTCATACAAGGGGTAAAACCGGGTATGAATGCAGAATTGACCACCATATGGACTGCATTAGGTTATCCGCCAACTTCGGCAGTCCTTCCTTTATGGGTTAAAATGGGAACAGCCCAGCCGGCTCTCACTTCTTATGACTCTGTTTGCGGAACAGCTCCTCTCTGCTTATATGCCTCTAAACTGAAAGAGGATGTTTATTCCATTCACAGGGGAAACGGGCGTAAATATTTACATTGGCAATTGCTCTGGAACAACGAAAAAACGGGTTATATGCAAAAGCTCGCCTCCATCAACGACGAAACCTTTGATGTATTCACATCAAAACAGGCGGAATGGGAAAAAAACGGCTTGGACACATCAACGATAAAAGAACTTTACCGGAACGCTGAAATAAAAATCAGAGGGGCTTACCGGCAATTATTAAAAAACAGTCCTCTATAGTAATTGGTGGAGACAAAAAACTATTGGTAATATCTTGTTACCTTTGTTCGAAAATAAACAATAGCAATTCATGAATAAGCTGATTAAGACAGATCATGATTATAAGGCATGGTTGGCAGGATTAAAATACCGCATTCGCCAATCACAGATAAAGGCTGCGGTGAAAGTAAATACGGAGTTAATTCGTATGTACTGGGATTTGGGACGGGACATTGTAGAAAAGCAATCGGAAAGCAGATGGGGAAAAGGCTTCTTTAATGAATTGAGCCGTGACCTCAAAGAGGCTTTTCCTGATATGGAAGGTTTTTCTGTTACCAATCTGAAGTATATGAAAAGGATGTATCTGTTTTATAATCAGAGAGATGTAATTCGTCACCAACTTGGTGACGAATTACCAGAATATTTTCTTTCCATACCGTGGAGACATCAAGTTGAAATTTTCACAAAAGCAAAATCTGTTGATGAAGCACTGTTCTATATTCATAAAGTTGTGGAGAATGGTTGGAGTCGTAATGTACTAATGAACTTTATCGAAGCAGGTCTGTATAAGGCAGAAGGCAAAGCCCTTACCAATTTTACAAGTTGTTTGCCAAACCCCCAAAGTGATTTGGCACAGCAGACATTGAAAGACCCGTATAATTTTGATTTCCTCACTATGCGCGAGGGATATGCAGAGCGGGAACTGGAAGATGCACTCACTAAGAACATAACCAAACTACTTTTGGAACTTGGAAACGGCTTTGCCTACGTGGGCAGACAAGTACGGCTGGAAATTGGTGAAGAAGAATATTTTGTAGATTTGCTGTTTGTGCGATTTGTTTATACCAAAACCATAAGTTCTCTTATGGGTGGGTAT